>JAPOYG010000148.1:10524-12587 GCA_026706755.1 Acidobacteriota bacterium | reverse complement strand
TCCAGGCGGCGGGCCGTCTCCTGGTAGCTGCCGGTGCGCGCGTAGACCGTCGTGCAGTAGCGGCGGAGGAGCTCCCGGGCGGTCACGCGTCCTTCACCGAGCGCGGCGGCCACATCGTCGTCGGCGCCGCCCGGCTCCCGCCGGGCCGGCGGTCGGTACCGCTTGCGCACCAGCACGTTGCGCACGCACTGCTCCAGCTCGCGGACGTTGCCCGGCCAGGGGTAGTCCGGACCCAGGTCGCGCTCCACGCAGGCGAGCACTTCGTCCGCGAGTTGCGGAGCGCCGTCGGCGCCGATCACGCGTTCGCAGACGAACCGCACCAGGTTGCGCAACTCCTCCGGCGCGTCGCGAAGCTGGTCGCGCAGCGACGGCGTCACGATCAGGTCCGAGCAGAGCCGGTAATACAGGTCCTCGCGGAACCGGCCGGCGTGCATCTCCGCCTCCAGGTAGCGGTTGGTGGCGGCGATGAGCTTCCCTTTGAACTCGCGCGTCGTCGTTTCGCCGACGCGCTGGAATTCCCGCGTCTGCAGCACCCGCAGCAGCTTGATCTGGATGGACGCGTCGATCTCGCCCACCTCGTCGAGCAGCACGGTCCCGAGCGCCGGGCACGATTCCAGCCAGCCCACGCGGTCCTGAACCGCCCCCGTGAACGCGCCCTTCCGGTGGCCGAACAACTCCGATTCGATCAGCGTGGGGGACATCGCGGCGAGGTTCACCGCATGGAACGCCCCGTCCAGGGTGTCGGCGAACGTCTCCCGCTCGGCATCGAACGGAATGTAGCGCGAGAGCCCGATGGCGCGCGCGACGAGCTCCTTGCCGGTTCCCGAGGGGCCCGTGATGAGCGTGGTGACGTCTTGCATCCGGTCGTAGAGCAACCGCCAGTAGCGCTGCACGTCGTGGGTGAAGATCGACTCCCAGACCGCCGCGCGCAGGCGGGCGGCGGGGCGCGACGCCCCCACGATGTGGCGATAGATGAGGTGGAACGCGCGTCGGACCTGGTAGAAGCAGGCGAACAGGTGCGCAGGGTCGACGGCCTGGGTGAGCCGGAACCGGCCGGCGTCGAGAAAGTGGTCCAGATCGCGACGGAACGAGCGGAAGCCGGCCACGCGCCGTCGCCCGCGGGCCGCGTCCTGGTGCAGGTCGTGCAGCATGTCGGCGTGGCGCTGGTAGAGCACGAAGACCGCAACGCGGGCATAGCTCGACCGCTCCTCCAGCGTCGCCGCCCTGCTCTGCAGCAACCGCTCCCGGGCCCGGCGTGCGACCTCCTCTGCCGCCGTGCCCAGCCGGGCGAAGGCCGGGCTCTCCCCTGCCCCGGACGCCCGCAGGCTCCACACCGCACCATCCGGCTCATGACCGGCACCGAGCACCGACCGCTCCCAGTCGACGAACTCGGGGACGAACGGGTTGCAGTCGGCGAGACGCCCCAGCGATTCGAGAAGCTGGCGTTCCTCGGGCTGGAATATGGACATGGCTCCGATCCTGCACGAACGACGCTGGTGGCGACGTGCGTACACGGAATGTACGCAGGAGGTCAGTCGGGGTCAACGGCGAAGCAGCGCGGCGCCCGCGTTCCGGGATGGTCGGCAGGCGGGCGGATGCGAGCTGGCAGCGTCGGGGTGACGGGGCCGGGCGGGATCCGGCCGCCCTCACAGATGTGCCCTGCTATGCTACGGCCGTCCGATCGCTGGAGTCGTGCCGATGCCCAAGCGCTACTGGCTCATGAAATGCGAGCCGTCCGCCTACTCGATCGACGACCTCGCCCGGGACGGCAAGACCTGCTGGGAAGGCGTGCGCAACTACCAGGCGCGCAACTTCATGCGCGACGAGATGCGCGTGGGCGACGGCGTTCTCTTCTACGCGTCCAACGCCGATCCGTCGGGGGTGACCGGCCTCGCGCGGATTGCCCGGACCGCCTATCCGGATCACTACGCCTGGGAGCCGGGGCACAAGTACTTCGACGCACGGAGCACGGAGTCCGCGCCCGTCTGGTACATGGTGGACATCGGCTTCGTGGAGCGCTTCCCGGAGACGGTCTCCCTCGCCGCGCTGAAGGCCGCCGAGGG
>JAPOYG010000148.1:0-9647 GCA_026706755.1 Acidobacteriota bacterium | reverse complement strand
CGGCTCCTGGCGCACGATGGTCGCCGACGAGGACGGCTGCCCGAACGCCTTCAGCACCTCGCGCGTCAGGTCCCAGCGGTCGAAGCCCTGCCGTCCGTAGTCGAGGCCGCGGCGCACGATGACGAGGCCGCGCGACGGCACGATCACCACGTACTGGCCGCGGTTCCCGGAGGTGGAGTACGCCTCCGCGGGAACATCCGTGCGACCGTCCGGCACCAGCCAGAACTGCCCGCCGTAGAAGTTGCCCGTCTCGGCCGTCGCGGGGGCCGGCGTCCGGACGAAGTCGATCCACTCCTCGGAGATCAGGCGCTCGCCGTTCCAGACGCCGCCCTGGAGGTAGAGCAGCCCGAAGCGCGCCAGGTCGCGCGCGTTCGTATACACCTGGCTGCTGAGGATGAAGTCCCCGAAGCGGTCGGTGCTCACCAGCGTGTTCCGCATCCCGATGCGGTCGAGGAGGCGTCGGCGCGGGAACTCCCGGTACGCCTTCTCGCTGCCGAGGGCGCGCTTCATGGCGTACACCCCGAGCAGCGTGTCGTAGTTCTCGTAGTCCCAGTTCGTGCCCGGCTCGCGGATCAGCGCGCGGCTGCGCGCCCCGGCGACCGAGCTCGCCCCGGCCCAGTACGAGAGCCCGGAGCCGATCGCGTACTCGCGGCCCCCGTTGTCGACCGGCTCGAGCCCGCTCGACATGTTCAGCACGTGGCGGAGCGTGATTGCCGCCCGCGGGTCGCCGTCCGCCGCCGCCGCCCGCGGGAAGAAGTCGTAGCCGAGCGGTGCGTCGAGCTCCAGCTTGCCGTCATCGACCAGCATCCCGATGAGCGTCGACGCAATGCTCTTGGCCGTGGACCAGGTGCGGGTCCGGGTCGTCATGTCGACTCCCGGCGCGTAGCGCTCGTGGACGAGCTCGCCCCCGTGCACGACGAGCAGGCTCAGCGTCACCTGCTCGGGCGATTCGCGGTCGAACGCCCAGTCCGACGCTGCCTGGAGGGCCTGCGGGTCGACGTACGGGGGCAACGTCCGCTCCGCCACCAGGTCCCCGTCCGGCCAGGCGGTCTCCGCCGGGTCGCCGGGCGGATGGGGCAGGTCGAGCACCGGCAGGCCGGCGACGTCGTCCAGGGTCTGGTCGGGCGCGAGAATGACGCACCCGACGCCCTCGCGGAAGGCGGCCCGCATCTTCGGCGCCGCGTGCCCGTCCCCGATGACCACCGCCTTGCGGTCGTAGTCCACCTCGTAGTCGCCGCCCGCGGCCGTGCCGACCGGCTCCGGCAGGAACGCCAGCTCCTGGGCGAACACCTGCTCCAGCGTCCGGTTGGACGTGAACAGGCCGTTGCACAGGAAGATCGCCTGCTGCCCGTGCCGCACCATGCGTCGCTGGTGCTGCCAGTAGTCGTAGGTCTCCTTCTGCTGGGCCCCGGCCACGCCGGACTGGGCGCCGGCGACGCCGCCGGCCAGCAGGATTCCCGTGACCGCCGCGATCAGTCCGTTCCTCATCGGAGCCTCCATTGCCGTCGTCCGCGACCGACATCCGCGCGCGGGCGTCAGTAGTCCGAAGCCCGCAGCGACGCGCGCATGATCTCGCGGTCGTTGCGATGCACGATATGGCCGTTGGCGTACGCGGGATGCGACCAGTTGACGAGCCGCTCCTCGATGCGCCCGTGCGGGGTGCGCGTGCCGGACCCGGCCGTCGGCTCGATGAGCCGCGTGCGGCTCAGCTCGACGTAGCCCTCCGGCGTGAACTGGGCCAGGATCAAGTACCCGTCGTCGTTGTTGACGAAGTAGCGGTCCCCGTGCCGCACGAGAAAGGCGGTGCTCCACCGCGCCTGCGCGGTCATGTCGGGGCTCATCCAGAGCCGCTCGCCGGTCCGCGCGTCGAGTCCGCGCAGCTCCCCGTAGCTGTCGACCCCGTATACGTAGTCGCCGATGATGATCGGCGTCGTCACCATTGCGTGGATGGTGGTGGTCTGGTCGGGCAGCTCGCTCCGGCTCTGCCCCTGCCAGAGGTGCGTCGCGGCCGGCCGGTCCTGGCTGAGCCGCATCATCATCGAGCCGTTGAAGAACTGCGAGACCAGCAGGTAGTCGCCGCTCCGCACCGGGGTGGCCACGGTGACGCCCATCGAGACGTCCCAGGGCTGCTCCCAGTAGACCTCGCCGGTCTCCGGGTCGAGCGACGCCAGGGCCAGCGGGTGCCAGACGATGAGCTGCCGGACGCCGCCCGCCTCGTAGATGACCGGCTGCGCGTAGCCCATCTCGGACCCGACCTCGATGGCGCGCCAGATCTCCTCGCCCGTCCGCTTGTCGAACGCGACGACGAGCGCGTCGGGCTCGCCGCCAACGACCGTGATCAGACGGTCCCCGTCGACGAGGGGGGCGCTCACGACGCCCCACACCGGCACGCTGGTGTCGTACTCGGCCACGTAGTCCTTCTCCCAGAGCACGTCGCCGGTCTCGACGTCGAAGCAGAACAGCCGCCCCGTCCCCCCGACCACGTAGACGCGGTCGCCGTCGACGGTCGGAGTCGCGCGCGGGCCGATGGCGTAGGCGACCGACAGCATCCGGTAGCTCGTCTGCCACTCGTGGGTCCAGAGCACTTCGCCGGTCTCCTCGTCGAGGGCCAGCGCCCGCTCCGTGCCGTCGAGGGTGCGAGAGTCCGGGTCCTCCATCCAGTCGGTGATGAAGATGCGCCCGTCGGCTACGGCAGGACCGGAATAGCCCGAGCGGAGCGGCGTGCGCCACGCGACCCGCAATTCGTCAGGCAGCTCCTCTACGATGCCGGTCTCGTGCCAGACCGCGAGGCGGTCGGCCCCGCGCCACTGCGGCCAGTCCTCCGCCGCAAGCCCCGGCGCCAGCATCGCCGCCGCAAGTGCCGCCAGACCTGCCGTTGTCACCGTCTTGCGCATCGGCCGTCGTCTCCGTTGTCCTCTCCGAATCCGAGCCGCACGGGCGGGCGCGCGCCCCGCCCGTCGTCAGTCCCGGTCAGCGTTCCTCGCCCGCTGCCTCGCGGACGTCCGCCTCCAGAACGCGGGCGCCGCCCAGGATGCCCTGGAACGAGTAGTTCGCCTCGTGGCAGGCGTACTCGTAGACGCGCGCATCGGTAGCCGGCCAGACGTACTCGCCGCTCCACGGCGCCGTCCAGACCGTCGGATCGTCGACCGTGAACTCATAGAGCAAGGCGTCGGGGCTGACTCGGGTGAATCGCTCCACGACGTGCAGGTTGCGCGATGCGCCGCCGAGGGCCGGTTGGTCGGTGAAGTTGGTCGTGTCGACGACGAGCGTGTCGCCCTCCCAGTAGCCGATCGAATCGCCCAGCCAGCTCCGGATCCCGGGCGGCGCGTGCTCCTGGTTCATCCGCACGATGCGGGCGTCGTGCACCATCTCGACCAGGATCATCACGTGGTCGTCGGTCTGGACAATCTTCTTGAGGTTGTTGTAGAGCGCCGGCAGCATCGGCGGCCCCCCGACCGGACCGAACCCGACCAGGCAGCGCTCGGCCAGGGGCCGGATCTCCGGGTCGTCGTAGGGACCGGGCGCGTCGAGGCCGCCCTCGATCAGCCACCAGGCAGTGCCGGTGTTCGGACGGAACAGCGCCGCCCGCTCCGCCGCCAGCGCTTGCGCCTCGGCGGTCAGGGGCGGCCGCCGCCCGTTGGCAGGGTCGGTGATGATCGACGTGCGCCACTCGCCGTCGAGGCGGAAGACACCCGTGCCGCGGTCGATCCAGAACGTGTTGTAGCCGCCCACGTTGCCGGCCGCGCCGGCCGAACCGTCGCCGCCGGCCGGAGGCGCCTCGCGGTTCGGATCGCCGGCCTCCGCATTGAAGTTGCCGCCTCGCTCGTCCGACCCGGACGGCGCGATGTTGAAGAACGTACGCAGGGCGAAGGGGTCGGCCTCGACGGTCGCGGCCTCCTCGGGGGTCAGCGTCAGACGGTCGCCGAAGCGCTCCGGCCGCTGCAGCGGCGTCAGCGTCGCTGTGTCGTAGGTGCCCGACAGGTCCGGACGGCCATCCGCCCGGCGCGGGATGTCGGTCCCGTCCGGCTGCGCCGCGGCCGCGAGCGGCATCAGCAGCGCTGCCGCGAGCGCCGCTGCGACCATCGATCTCGTCCTGGTCATCGGTTCCTGATCTCCTGCTCTCGGCGGCTGCCCCGCCAGGAGCCGGCCGTTCGGCCGACCGGCCCCGCGGGTCTCGTGTCGGGATCGCCGTCGGTCAGCGCCCCGCCGCTTCCGCCTCGGCCTCGCGCGCCTTCTCGACCGCTCCCGCCAGGATGTTCTCGAGCCCGTAGTTCCCCTCGTGGCAGGCGTACTCGTACATCGGGTACTCGCTCTGCACCATCGGGATGCGGTACGTCCACGGCCGGTCCCAGGCATTGGGATCCTCGACCGTCACCTCGTACATCAGGGTGCCCTCGGAGACGCGGGTGAAGCGCTCGATCAGGTGCAGGGCGGAGGTCGTGACGCCGCGGCGGAAGCTGGTCTCCCGGAGGAAGTTGGTCGTCTCGACGACCAGCGTGTCGCCGTCCCAGTACCCGCGGGAGTCACCCATCCACTGCCGCACGTCCTCGGTGAGGCGGGGGCGCCCGTCGAGCGGGACGACGCGCGCGCTGTGGACCATCTCGTTCAGCAGCACCACGTGGTCCGGCGTCTGCACCACCTGCACGTTCTGGTTGTAGCCGCCGGGCGTCATCGGCGGGCCGGAGTTGAACCCGAGGATGCAGCGCACGGCGAACATGCCCGACCCGAGGTCCTCGACCCAGCCGCCCGGGGTCGGCTCGTGCCGATTGGTTCCCTCGCGGGCCTTCATCTCCGCATCGAGCTTCGCCTGCGCCGTCGCATTGAGCGGCGGGACGCGCCCGTTCGGCGGATCGATCACCAGCGACGTCTGGTTGGTCTCGCTCACGCTGTCGCCGGGGTCGAACCAGAACTGGTTGTAGTTGCCGACGCCGTCGGCCGGCTCGATGGTGTCGCGCACCTCGAAGGCGGCCAGGCGGTTGGCCTCGAACTGCGCCGCCTCTTCCTCGGTCCAGAAGGCCCGGTCGGCCAGCTCCTCCGGCCGCTCGAACGGCGTGAGCGTCCGGAAGTCCCAGACGCCGTTGAGATCGGGCGCACCCCACGCGGTGCGGGGGGCGTCGGCCGAAGCGTCCTGGGCCGCGACCGGCACGGCGGCCAGCGACAGGGCGACGAGCGCGGCGAGCGTCGATACGCGGAGGCGACTGGTCACGGGGACCTCCCTGCTGATGTGTCCGGGACCCGATTCCGCTTGTGTAACCCTGCAATCCTACCGTTCATCGCCGGTTCGCGCCATCCCGAACGCGCGGCGGAGCGCGCGGCCCGCACCGCGGCTCCCGCCGGCTTGGCGAAGGGGCCCTGCCGCGATCTCCGCTATAGTCGACGCGATGAGGCGTTCGCCGCGACCGCGCCGGGGCGGGCGCGCGGAGCCGCGGCCTCGACAACGAAGGGAACGTCACATGCGAAGCCACTCCACGTTGCGTCGCCTCGTTCTTGCGTGCGGCATCCTGGCTGCCCTGGCGGTGCCTGGCGCGGCCGCGGCGCAGGCGCAACCGGGCGCCACCGACGAGCAGACGCTGGTCGAGCTCGAGCGCGCCTGGAACGACGCGTTCTACAAGAAGGACATCGAGCTCCTCGACAGCCTGCTGGCCGAGGAGTTCGTCGCCACCTACGACGACGGCTCGCTGGGCGATCGGAACCGGGAGCTGGAGCTCTCGGCCGCGTTCAACCAGCGCGTGATCTCGGCCACCCAGGAGGACTTCACGGTCCGCGTCTACGGCGACACCGGCGTGGTCTGGTTCACGTTGCGCCTGGTCGGCCTCCGCCAGGGGGAGCGCGCCGAGGTGGCGTTCCGCTACACGGACGTCTGGGTCCGCCGCGACGGCCGCTGGCAGTGCGTGTCGACGCAGAGCACCCGGATCGGCCGGCGGTAGCGCGACCTTGCGGTCGCGTTGGGAGATGCAGCGGACGCTGCTGACGCACATCGAAGCGGAGTACCTGCGCTACAAGGCTCTCGGCGAGGGAGCCCTGCGCCAGTTGCGCGCCGAGGAGATGGTGACGCACGCCGCCGGGGCCAACTCCGTCGCCGTGATCGTCTGGCACCTCGCCGGCAACCTGGAGTCGCGGTTCACGGACTTCCTGACTTCGGACGGCGAGAAGCCGTGGCGGCGCCGCGACTCCGAGTTCGAGCCGCGACGGGCGACACCCGCCTCGATCCGGAGGAAGTGGGACCGAGGCTGGCAGGTTCTCCTGGCGTCCCTCCGCGCGCTCTCCGATGACGACCTCGGCCGCAACGTGACGATCCGGGGCATCGCACTGCGGGTCGACGAGGCCTTGCTGCGCTCCCTGGCCCACGTCGCCTACCATGTCGGGCAGATCGTCTACGTCGGCAAGTCGTGCCGCGGCGACGCCTGGGAGCCTCTGACCATACCGCCCGGCCGCTCCGAGGAATACCGCACCGACCCTGCGCTGGCGAGGGCCGCCGGTCGCGCCACGAAGCCCGCCACCCTCTGAGCTACCGCCGACTCCGGAACCACCAACGGAGAAGCCGGGAGGCGACTCCTGCCGTGCCTTGGCGACCACGCTCCAGCGGCGGCAGCGTTACGCTTCACGTATTACACGAAACGCTCTACAGTAGGCGGGTGATCCGGTCGTTCGGGGACGGCAAGACCCGGCGCCTGTTCGAGGACGGCCGCCGACGCACACGACGTCGAGATCCAGGATTATCACTGCGGATAGAGCAAGGGCATGTCATGCGACGAGCGAGGACGCACCCGGGTGTGATGCTGCGGGCGGAACTCGATGCCAGGGGGATCACCGCCCATCGGCTGGCACTTGCCATTCGTGTACCGGCGAATCGGATCACGGCGATCCTGCGTCGTGAGCGGGCAGTGACAGCCGAAACTGCCGTGCGACTCGGACGCTATCTGGGAACCGGTCCCGAGTTCTGGATGGCCCTCCAGACCGCTTACGACATCGACACGGTCAATCGCGAGAAGGGGCCCTTGATCGAGAGCGAAGTGCCCGAGGCAGCGGCCCCTTCGTGACGCCGGTCGTGGCGCCGGACAACGCGCGTTTGTGTCCAGCGCCGATCCAACTCCATCTCCTGCCCTGGTGTCAGGTCGAGCGCCGCGTGGCGCTCGCGGTCGGTCAAGCTGCCCCACGGCGCCATCGCAGCGCGCCGGTCCCCGCCAGCGTTGCACGACGCGGGCTATGATCCCGCGGGAGGCCATCGCGAGAGGGGACTTGGCTCCCCGCAACCGCGGATGCCGCTGACACCGGAACAACAGGCCCGCCAGGAAATCGACGCGGCGCTCGTCGAGGCGGGCTGGATCGTCCAGAATCGCGACCAGATGAATCTGGCGGCTGGCAATGGGGTCGCGGTGCGCGAGTTCCGCATGGCCCCCGGCCACGGGTTCGCCGACTACATGCCGTTCGTCGGCGGCGATGCCACCGGCGTTCTCGAAGCGAAGCCGGTCGGATACACCCTGTCCAGCGTCGAGCTGCAGGTGGACAAGTACGCGACCGGCCTGCCCGACGGGCTGAATCCGCCCGTCACCCCGCTCCCGTTCCAGTACGTCAGCACCGGCGTCGAGACCCGGTTCACGAACGGCCTCGATCCCGATCCCAAGAGCCGCCGCATCTCGCACCTGCCCCACATACACCGGCCGGAGACGCTGGCCGAGTGGCTCCGGGCCGAGACGCTCGACGCCTGGGTGAAGCGCCTGCATGCGGAGGGAGGCGGCTTCCATACGGCGGCCGGCGACACGCGCCCGGCGTCGCTACGCGCGCGCATGCGGACGCTGCCGCCGCTGGAGCAGGACTACCTCTATCCGGTGCAGGTCGAGGCGGTCGGGAACGTCGAGCGGTCACTCAAGCGCAACCACCCGCGGTCGCTGGTCCAGATGGCGACCGGATCCGGCAAGACGATCTTCGCCATCACGTCCGTCTACCGGCTCATCCGCTACGCCGGGGCGCGCCGGGTGCTGTTCCTCGTCGATCGGAGCAACCTCGGCGAGCAGGCGGAGAAGGAGTTCCAGGGCTTCCGCACGCCGGACGATCACCGGAAGTTCCCGGAGCTGTACACCGTCCAGCGCCTGACGTCGAACACCATCGGCGCGGCCAGCAAGGTGGTCATCACCACGATCCAGCGCCTCTACTCGATGCTCAAGGGGGAGCCCGACTTCGCGCCGGAGGACGAGGCGGCGTCGCAGTTCGAGTCGGGCGCCGGCGCGCTCGGCGAGCCGCTGCCCGTCGTCTACAACGCCGCCTACCCGCCGGAGTACTTCGACGTCATCGTCATCGACGAGTGCCACCGCTCCATCTACACCGTCTGGCGGCAGGTGCTGGAGTACTTCGACGCCTTCCTCGTCGGCCTCACCGCGACGCCGGCGAAGCACACCTTCGGGTTCTTCAACAAGAACCTGGTGATGGAGTACGACCACGAGCGCGCGGTGGCCGACGGCGTCAACGTCGACTTCGAGGTCTACGACATCCGCACGCGGATCACCGGCCAGGGCGCGACCATCGAGGCGACGCCCGAGACGATGGTCGAGTACCGCGACCGGCAGACGCGCGAGCGCCGTTGGGAACGCCCCGATGAAGACATCACCTAGGGCGCCGCCGAGCTCGACCGGCGCGTGGTAGCGCGCGACCAGATCCGCACCATCGTCCGCGCGTTCCGAGACCGCCTCTTTACCGAGATCTTTCCCGGCCGGACGGAAGTGCCGAAGACGCTCGTCTTCGCCAAGGACGACAGCCACGCCGACGACGTGGTCGAGATCATCCGCGACGAGTTCGGCCGCGGCAACGACTTCTGCCAGAAGATCACCTACAAGGTGACCGCCGCCCAGCCGCGCGACCTCATCCAGGCCTTCCGCAACAGCTTCGCTCCGCGCATCGCCGTCACCGTGGACATGATCAGCACCGGCGCCGACATCAAGCCGATCGAGATCGTCATGTTCCTGCGAGCCGTCCGAAGCCGCGTGCTCTTCGAGCAGATGAAGGGCGCGGCGTCCGCGTCATCGACGCGCGCGAGCTGCAGGCGGTGACGCCCGACGCCCGCGCCAAGACCCACTTCGTCATCGTCGACTGCGTTGGCGTGTCCGACGTCCCCCTGGCCGACACGCAGCCGCTGGACCGCAAGAGGACCGTCTCGTTCCAGGCGCTGCTGGAGCACGTCGCCATGGGCGGGACCGATCCGGCCATGCTGTCGTCGCTCGCCGGCCGCCTCGCCCGCCTCGACCGCCAGTGCGACCCGGACGATCGCCGGCGCATCGCCGAGGCGTCCCGCGGCGCCAGCATCCGCGCCATCAGCCACGCAATCGTCGCGGGCCTCGATCCCGACCGCCAGATCGAGGAAGCCCGTTCGACGTTCGACCTCCCAGCCGGAGACGAGCCGACCGAGCAGCAAGTGAAGCAGGCCGCCGCAACGCTCCTGCGCCGCGCGGCCGAGCCCCTCGCCACCCGGCCTGCCCTGCGCCGCCTCCTGCAGGACCTCAAGCGCCAGAAGGAGCAACTCATCGACGACATCTCCGTGGACGAGCTGATCGCGGCCGGCGCCAGCGACGAGGACCGCTGGAAGGCGAAGTCACTGATCACGTCGTTCGAGCAGTTCATCGCCGACAACCGCGACGAGATCGACGCCATCCAGT
>JAPOYG010000191.1 GCA_026706755.1 Acidobacteriota bacterium | reverse complement strand
CCGGCTTCGCGGGCGCCGGCTCCGGCACGGGCCGCGAGTACATGTCGATCAGCTCCGGTCGCGGGCCGTCCGTCGGGACGCCGGCGCCGACCATGAGCGTGGTGATGGCCTGGATGGTCGGCCGGGACGGTCGCGGCAGGCCGCCACGGTACCCCTCGGCGATGAACAGCGGCGTCCGGCCCTGCACGTTCGGCTGCGTCCAGACCTCGATGTCGGCGCCGTAGTCGGCGAGCAGTTGCACGACGGTGGGGAAGCTGCCGTAGGCGGCCCCGTGCATCGCGGTGTCGCCCTCGGCGTTCGCGGCGTCGATGTCCGCCCCGAGGTGGAGCAGCAGCCTTACCGCATCGCCGGCTTCCTCCTCCGAGCCCGCCTCCTCCTCCGGCGCAGCGGTGCCGAGCCCCGCGGCCGCCATCAGGGGTGTGCTGCCGTCGGCGTTCGGCAGGAACGGATCCGCTCCGAGCTCGAGCAGGAGCTCCATCAGCGGCGTGTCGGCGCGGTCGGCGGCCATGAGGAAGGCAGTGGCGCCCTCGACGCCGAGCCGGGACGCGGTGTGCGGCGGGCGCGCCTCGGTCGCCGGGAGTCGGTGGTTGACGTCGGCGCCCAGCTCGACCAGGGTCCGCACGAACTGCAGGCTCGTGAGGTTGCCGGAGCCGTCGGGGGGCGGGTCGCCGCGGTCGCTGGCGTCCGGCTTCCGCACCCACGACATCGTGTGGAGCGGCGAGAAGCCCGTCCGCTGGTCGTTCGGATCGGCGCCGGCCTCGATCAGGGCGACGGCGAGCTCGAAGTGGCCGTTGCGGACGGCCAGCAGCAGCGGGCTCATGCCGTCGTCGACCGGCCGGTAGCTGGCGTTGTTGACCGCCTCGTCCGGCCCGTCCTTCACCCGTGCCAGGACGGCGTTGACGTCCACGCCGGCATCGAGGAGGGTCTCGACGACGTCGATGTGACCCTCGCGCACGGCAAAGAAGAGGGGCGTGAAACCCGACGTGAGCGACGCCTGGATGTCGGCCCCGGCCTCGACGAGCGCATGGACGATCCCCGTGTGCCCCTCGGCCGCCGCCCACATGAGCGCGGTCTGGCCCCGGCGCTCGCGGGCGTCGGGATCGGCGCCGTGGGCGAGGAGCGCATGGACGGCCTTCAGGCTCCCCGTGCGGGCCGCCGTCATGAGCACCGTCTCGCCGCCAAGCAGGGCCGCGTTCGCGTCGGCCCCTGCATCGAGCAGCAGGCGCACGATGCCGGCGTTGGCGTTCGTGGCCGCGAGTGCCAGCGGCCGCACGCCGTAGCGGTTCCCGGCGTCGGCGTCGGCACTCGCGTGGACGAGAAGCCGTGCCGTCGCCGCGTCGTCGTGGTAGACCGCCCAGTGCAGGGCGGTCATGCCGTCGACCTGGGTCGCGTTGACGTCGGCACCGCCGTCGACGAGCACGCGGACGAGCCCCGCCCGACCCTGCTCCGCCGCGTCCACGAGGGAGGCGTCCACCGCCGATTCGGAAGGCGCCCCTGCCGCCGTTCCCGCCCCGGCCGCGACCGCCGCACCGAGAGCCAGCGCGGCGCATCCCGCAAATCGTCGCCAGTTCATCTCTCGTCTCCCGTCGATCGTTCCGACTTCTCGAACCGACCCGTGCGCTCGTCAGGGCACACTAGCCCGCCGTTCGTCGCCTGCGGCTCCGCTCGGCACCCACCCAAGCCTTCGGGCGCGCCGTCCTGCAGCGCAGACTCCCGCCGCCGGCACCGGTCCGGCCGACTACACCGGCACCGCGTCGACCAGCTCCTCGACCCGGCCGTTGCTGTCCCCGAACGAGTCGAGGCGGACGCCCACCCGATCGAGCAGCGTCAGGTGCAGGTTGGCCAGCGGCGTGCCCCGGTCGTAGCGGATGTGCCGCCCGCCCCGCAGGCCGCACGCGGCGCCGCCGGTGACCAGGATCGGCAGGTTCTCGTGGTCGTGCAGGCTCGAGTTGCCCATGCCGCTGCCGTAGAGGTACACGGTGCTGTCGAGCAGCGAGCCGTCGCCGTCCGGCGTGGCCTGCAGCTTCTCGAGGAACTCCGCGAACAGCGACACGTGGAAGGTGTTGATCTTCGAGATCTTCAGCAGCTTCTCGGGGTCGTTGCCGTGGTGGCTCGTCGGATGGTGCGGGTCCGGCACCCCGATCTCGGGGTAGGTGCGGTTGCTCAGCTCGCGCGTGAGCTGGAAGCTCACCACCCGCGTGATGTCGGCCTGGAAAGCGAGGAGCTGCAGGTCGAACATCAGCCGGGCGTGGTCCGCGAACGCCGCCGGAACCCCGATCGGACGGTCGGCGTCGGGCATCGTGTTGTCGTCCGCCGCCGCCTCGGCGCGCTGGATCTGCCGTTCGACCTCGCGGACGCTGTCCAGGTACTGGTCGACGCGCACCCGGTCGCTGGCCCCGATCACGCCCTTCAGCCGGGCGATGTCACTGCTGAACGCATCGAGCAGGCTGGCCCGGCTGTCGAGGGCGGCGGCGCGCTCGGCGGCCGTCCCGCCCTCCCCGAACAGGCGCTCGAAGACGATCCGCGGATGCGCCTCGGCCGGGAGCGGGGTGGTCGGCGACGACCACGACAGGCAGTTCTGGTAGACGCAGGCGTAGCCGTTGTTGCAGACGCCCGCCAGCGGGTTGAGGTCCATCGAGAGCTCGAGCGACGGAAGCTGGGTGTCGCGGCCGATCTTGCGCGCCGCGATCTGGTCGACCGTCGTGCCGAGGTAGTAGTCGGAGCTCTCGGTGTGCTTGGCGTAGGCCGCGCTGAGGAAGCCGGAGTTCGACGTGTCGTGCGTCCCCGGATAGGAGTTCTGCAGCTCCGTGCGGGTGACGACGGTCAACTGGTCCTTGACCGGCTCGAGCGGGCTGAGGATGGGCGTCAGCCGGCCGAGGTGCTCGTCGTCCGACGGCGTCCAGCGGCCGTGGTCGCATCCCATGGGGATGAACACGAATCCCAGACGGGAGATCGGCCGGGCCGGCGTCCGGGCCAGCGCGGTCGCGGCGGGGACCATCGCGTCGAGCAGGGGCAGCGCCAGGGCGGCCTGCATCCCCCGCAGGAACGTCCGCCGGGGAAGGGCCTTCTTCGTGATGATCATGACGCTCTCCTCATCTGAAACGGAACACTCTTCACGATGCCCACGACGAGCGACGACAGTCGGTATCCCTCCGGCTCGGTCTCGCGCAGGATGCGGCGGACCGCCGGTTGATCGTAGTGCTCGACGCCGCGCCCGAGGGCGAAGGTCAGCAGCTTCTCCGTGATGGTGCCGGCGAAGAGATCTGGGCGGCTCAGCAACCCGGTTTCGAGACCCTCGATCCCGTCGAACTCGCCGACGCCGGGGAGCCCCCCCGATACGTCGATCGAGGCGGTGTCGCCCTCGTGGTCGCGCCAGCGGCCGAGGGCGTCGAAGTTCTCGAGGGCGAAACCGACCGGGTCGATCGTCCGATGGCAATTGGCGCAGACCGGGTTGGCGCGGTGCGCTGCGAGCCGCTCGCGCATCGGGAGATTCGCCGCCACCTCGTTCTCCTCGAGCGCGGGTACGTTCGGGAGCGGCGGCGGCGGCGGGGCGCCGAAGACGTTGGAGAGGACCCAGACCCCGCGGACCACCGGCGAGGTGCGCGTCGCGTACGACGTGACGGAGAGGATGCTGCCGTGGCGCAGGAGCCCCCCGCGGCGGCTGTCCTCACCGAGCTCGACCCGCCGCATGCGGGTTCCGTAGACGTTCGGGATCCCGTAGTGCTTGGCCAGTCGCTCGTTCAGGAAGGTGTAGTCGGCGTCGATCAGATCGGCGACGCTGCCGTCCTCCCGGACGACGCTGTCGAAGAAGCGCTCGGTCTCCTCGCGGAACGCCTGCCGCAGGTTGTCGTCGAAGTCGGGATAGAGCCGCGTGTTGGGGCTGAGCGACGCCAGGTTGCGAAGCTGCAGCCACTGCCCGGCGAAGTTGGTCGCCAGGTTGTACGAGCGCGCGTCGGCCAGCATCCGGCGCGTCTGCCGCTCCAGCTCGTCGGGCCGGCTCAGCTCCCCGCGGACGGCGGCGTCGAGCAGCTCGTCGTCCGGGACGCTGCTCCAGAGGAAGAACGACAGCCGGGACGCGAGCTCCAGATCGCTGATGCGGTACGCCTCGCCGGGCTCCGTGTCGGCCGGATCGAGCTCCACGCGGAAGAGGAACTCCGGATTGATGAGCACCGCGGCCAGGGCCCGCTCGATGCCGGCATCGAAGTCGCCGCCGGCCCGCGCCTCCCGGTAGAAGTCGAGCGGACCGGCCAGATCGTCGGCCGTCACCGGCCGCCGGTAGGCGCGCCGCATCAGGGTGCCGAGAATCTCCCGCGCGCAGGGCTCCTCGTCGCTGGAAACGGCCGGCCGGCAGACGAAGAGCCGCTCCCGGCTCGGCGTGTCCCCGACGCCCCGCGGGTCGTACGGCCCGGTGATCGTCACCTGGTAGACGGCGGGCGTCTGGCGGGGATGCCGCGTCTCGTTGAAGTGGGACTGCAGCGGCTGGCGCTCCGTCTCGAGGAGCGACCCGGCATCGCGGACGAAGGTCACGCCGAGCTCGTGTGGGCCGGCGGTGACCGGCACGCGGACCGTCAGGTTGCTGTCGAGCAGCGCGTCGTCCTGATCCGCCGGCCTCTGAATGGTGAACGCGGCGATCGGCCGCCGGTCGAGCAGCACCTCCATCTCGTGCGGCCGCGGATCGCGCAGGCCGCCGATGTTGCCGGTGCGGTTGCGCGCCAGGCGCACCTGGATGTCGTAGTCGCCGTCGTGGGCGAAGGTGTGCGTCACGAGCACGCCGCCGCGCGTTCCGAGCGGCAGCCCCGGCACGTGCTCTTCCTGCGTCGTGTCCGGCGGGACGCGGATCACCTCGGCCTCGAGCGAGATGGCGCCTGCCCCGACGGCCAGGCGGCTGATCTTGCGCGCGGCGGAGATGTAGCGATCGAGAAGGGCGGGCGCCAGATTGCCCACCGTGACGTTGTCGAACCCGTGACCGCTCTCGTCCGGCAGCAGCAGCGACGTCGCATCGACGTCGAGCGCCAGCAGATCCCGGATGGCGTTCTGGTACTCCGTGCGGTTCAGCCGCCGCAGCGTTTCCGTTCTACCCGGGTTGGGGCTCGCGGCAGCGGCCGCGTCGAGCGAAGTCTCCAGCCACTCGATCATCGCCTGTCGCTCGGACGGCGGCGGCTGGGACCGGTTGGACGGCGGCATCGTCGCCGTCCGGAGCTTCTGGATGACCTTCTCCCAGGTCTCGGCGCCGTCGCTGACGTGGGCGACGTCGAATGCCTCCAGGTTCAGGCCCGCGGTCTCGAGCCGCTCGTTGTGGCAGGTGATGCAGTAGCGGCCGATCAACTGCCGGCTGTCGGTCGCCGGCGAGGACGCCGCGGTCGTGGCGGACGCCTCTGCCCCGGCCGACTGCGCCGCGGCGGGCGCCGCGGCCAGACCGGCGACCAGGGCCGTCGCCAGCCCCGCGGACACGACGCCACGCCCGCACGCACCCCCGGGCATCATGTGTCGCATCGGAGCATTCTAGGAGCTTGCGCCGCAGAACGCAACGCAGTGGAGTGCTCCGGCTTCTTGCGGCCCCGAACCGGACTCCGGGATGCACCCGCCGTCAGGCCGGCAGCAACACGGCGACGTCGTCGTGCAGCAGGGCAAGGCCCGAATCGAACGTCGCCAGCCGGCCCCGCCGTCGGCGCGCGAGCTCTGCGAGCCACGCGTCGGTCACCTGCCCGCTGCCCTGCAGGTGACGATGGGGCACGTCGAGAAAGCCCAGACCTTCGTCCCACCAGTCGTGCCGGGGGTGATCCACCACCGCTCGCAGCGCCCGCCAAGCGGCGACCGCGCTGCCGTCAGCCGCGGTTTGCATGTGGACGCGAAGCAACGTCCCCTGCGTCACGACGCAGGTGGCGAAGCGGTGGCGCTGCAGCGTCCCGAACCACCGGTGCGCCCGCTCGTGGTGCACGTGCGAATCGACTACCAGCGATAGGAGCACGTTGCCGTCGAGCAACCACGTCACGTCGCGTCGTCCTCGGCTTCGATGCGGCGCACGTCGTCGGCGGTGACCGCGACTCGTCCCCTGGAGACTACGAGCCGATTCCGCTGCCGTGCGCGGCTTCCACGAGCTCCGCCACCGTCCTCCGCGGGCAGCGAGCGACGCAGCAGTCGATTGACGGCGGCACTGATCGTGCAATCCTCGGCCTTGGCAAGCGACACGGCCAGCGCATAGAGGTCGGGGTCGAGATTGACGGTGAGCCGCATGGACCCAGAATGGTGCATCGGTGCGTAGGTGTCAAGGTCGACCGCATGGCCGGTCCGCCGTCCGGCCGCGCCGTCGACCTTGACGATGTGACAAGCCGCCCTCCTTCAGGCGTAACCAGCCCACGGCCGGCGTAGCCAGCCCACGGCCGCCGCGTACCCATAGAATGGGCTCGTCGAAAGGGGGGAGCGGGATGAGGGATTGCGTCTGCTCTGGCCGCAGGACGCTATCGGTGGAGCCCTCAGGACCGTCGAAAGGGGGAACGGGATGAAGACGATGTCCGTGGCGGTGGTCGCAGGATCGGCGACGTTGCTCGCTGTGGTCGGCCCAGCCGCCGCCCAGGAGCGGATCTTCGTCGACCAGTGGAGCCCGACCGAATCGGCGCTGATGATCGCCGACGGCGACGGGAGCAATCCCCGGAAGCTGGTCGCCGGCGCCGAGCGCGACTACAACGCGTCGTTCTCCTTCGACGGCAACTGGGTGGTGTTCACGTCCGAGCGCCACGGCTCCGCCGACATCTTCCGCGTGCGCACCGACGGGACGGGGCTCGAGCGCCTTACGGACCACCCGGCCTTCGACGACCAGGCCGCGCTGTCCCCGGACGGCACTACGCTGGCGTTCGTGTCGACCCGCGAGACCGGCTCGACCGACATCCACTTGCTCGACCTCGGGAGCGGCTCCGTGCGGAACGTGACCGCAACGCCGGGCGGCGACTACCGGCCGAGCTGGTCTCCGGACGGAACTATGCTCGCCTTCTCGTCGGACCGGGGGAAGGCGCCACGGTTCGCGGCGGGTCGCTGGGAGCACGTCCACGAGGCGAGCGTCCACGTCATGCACGCGGACGGCAGCGGGGTGCGCCGGCTCACCGCAGACGGCCACCTGGCCGGGTCTCCCAGGTGGTCGGACGACGGCCGGCGTGTCGTCTTCTACGAGGTCGCGGTCGCCGACACCTTCCGCGCCCGGTGGCGGCCCGACCAGCCGGGCGTGGACTCGCGCATCGTCTCCATCGAGGTGGCCACCGGCGAACGCACGCTGCACGCCGAGGGGCGGGGCCTGAAGCTCTCTCCGCAGTTCCTGGGACCGGATCGGGTGGGCTACCTGGCCAAGTCGGGGCCGTCTGCCGCGCTCGCCTTCAGCGACGGAAGCACAGGCGCCACGGGCGACATCGGCAATCCGTCCTGGTCTCACGACGGTGCGCGAGTCGTTTACCAGCGCGGCCCGATCGCGACCATCGCCCGGCCCCGCGCGCCGGGCGAGAAGCTGCAGGGCATCGACGCCGCCCTCGATCTGCGCTACGCCAGCGGGTTCCCCGCCGTCTCACCCGACGGTCGCCGGCTGGTCGTCAGCGAGCGGACCGGACGGGGCCGCCCCGACGACCGGACCTCGCTCGCCGTCTGGAGCACGGACGGCGGCGAGCCCCGGCGCATCTTCCGCGGCGACGGCGCCGTCATGAGCCCGCAGTGGTCGCCGGACGGCGAGTGGATCGTCTTCGGGATGGGCAACTACTTCCTGGCGCGCACCCGGCCGGGCCGCGTCATGCTCGTGCGGGCCGACGGATCGGACGCCCACGCGCTCACGGAGGGCCCAGGGAACGCCGGCTTCCCGAGCTTCTCCCCCGACGGGACCGAGGTCGTCTACCGCTACTGGACGGACACGGCGGGCGGCCTGCGCATCGTGACGCTCGCCGACGGGGCGGTCCGCACGCTCACGACCGGCTACGACAACTTCCCCGGCTGGTCGCCCCGCGGCGACCGCATCGTCTTCAGCCGGCTGGCCGACGGCGACTTCGACATCTTCACCATCCGGCCCGACGGCACCGACCTCCGGCGCCTGACCACCGCGCCCGGCAACGACTCCCACCCGGCATGGTCCGCCGACGGCGACCACATCCTGTTCAGCAGCTCGCGCTACGGCTTCAAGGACGAGGCGCCCCTCTCGGACATCCCGCAGGCCTACGGCGAGCTGTTCATCATGGACGCCGACGGCTCGGAGCAGCGCGCCCTGACCGACAACCGCTGGGAAGAGGGGACCCCGGCCTGGGTCCCGGCGGTCTCGACCGCCTCGGCAACCGCCGAGCCCTGAGCCCGACGGTCACGGCGACCCGCCGGACACGGCCGACAACAGAAAGGGCGTCGCCCCCGAGTGGAGCGGCGCCCTTCCACAACCGCCGCACGTTTGATCGATGGCTACGGCTGTTCGGCGGCCGCCGCCTCGCGCTCCTCGGCGCGGTATCCGGACAGGATGCCTTCCATGCCGAGGTTGCCCTCGTGGCAGGCGTACTCGAACAGCGGGTCCGCGCTGCGCCGCAGCGGGATCATCACCGTCCAGGGCTCGGTCCACGTGGTCGGATCGCTGAACGTGATCTCGTACTGCAGCGTGTCCGGGCCGACACGGGTGAAGCGCTCGGTCACCGTGATGTCCTCCGACGCGCTCCAGAACGAGCCGAGCTTGGAGTAGTTGGTCGTCTCGACCACAAGGGTGTCGCCCTCCCAGCGGCCCCGCGAGTCGCCGTGGAGCTGGCGGATGGCCTGGTCGGGGTGCGGCGGCCCGTCGATGGGGATGACACGGGCGTCGTGGATCATCTCCATCAGCACGACCGCGTGCTTGGGGCTCTGGAAGATCTGGTAGTAGCTGTTGTAGCCGGCGAAGAGCGACGGCACGCCGAAGGTGACGCAGCGTTCGCTCAGCGGGCGGTCGGCCCAGGTGTCGGCCTTCTCCGCGATGATCGGCGGCGGCAGGCCGCGACCGGCGCGCTCCGCGTCCGGGGTGCGGGCCGGGACGCGTCCGTTCGGCGGATCCACGATCAGCGACGTCCGGTTGTCGAAGTCGCGCTCGACGAGCCAGAACTGGTTGTAGTTGCCGGTCGAGTCGTAGGAGTCCACGTCGCGGATTCCGGCCAGCGCCGCGGCGGCGAGCTGGTCGCCGAAGACGGCGTCGAGACCGCTGGCCGTCACCTCGGCCGCGGCGGCCCGGAACGAGGCCAGTTCCTCGTCGGTCAACTGGGTCTTGTCCGCCCACTGCTCCGGACGCTCGAGCGGCGTGGCGCTGTTGTTGGCCCACACGCCCTGCAGATCCGGGAATCCCTCGGGCGTCCGGGGCACGGTCCACCCCTCGGCCGCCTGCGCCGCCACCGTCGCCGGCGCCACGACGACCATCGCCGCCAGCGCGATCCCTGCCACCACATAGCGTCTGATCATCGACAACCTCGCTCTCTGGAAGAATACGCGGCCCGCGTTCGGACCCTGCCAAAAGTGGCCGCCGTGGGTATCCCACGGCGGCCACGAACGGTCCGCGGATGGACCGGGCGACCCGAACCGGCCGCCCCTACTCCGAGATGGTGAAGTCGGCCGCCCATTCGTGGGCGCCCCAGTGGATTACGAGCCGGCCGGAATGGGCCGTGACGGGGACGAGGGTCGCCCCCAACGACCGGGTCTCCAGGCCGTCCTCCGAGTGCTTCAGCTCGATCTCCGCCGCGTCGAAGGCTGGATCGTGCTGGGTCCCCCACGAGTCCGGCTCGTGGTTGAACACCAGACGCCAACCGTCGCCGGAGCGCTTGAGCCACAGGCCGTACGAACCCGGGAAGTCGGGCGCCAGGTTCTCGAGTGGAATCGACGTGTCCCCGAACTGCAACGGGACCTCGTTCCGCAGTCGAATCACGGCTCCCTGCGTCAACCGCACCACCTCGCCGTCGCCCATCGTGGCCAGGGCGGCGAAGTCGTCGTGATCGACGAGCTGCTCCTGCCAGACGAGGACGGAGATGCGGGATTCGTCCGGGAGCACGATGGCCGTGTCGTTACGTTCGGCGAGCGTCAGCGCGCGCGCCCCGGCGCTCGTGTCGGAGTCGAAGTCCAGCTGCTCCGTATCGGTCGGGACGCGTGGCCCCTCGTCTTCCTCCGCTTCCTCCGCCGCGGCCTGCGCCGCAGCGGCAGCGGCAGCGGCCAACTCGGCCGGGGTCGGCAGGGGCAGGAGGTCGAAGTCGGCCGTCCAGCGGTGATCGTGCCACCGCAGCACGAGCTGCCCGCTGTCGTCGGAAGTCGAGGCGAGAACGGCGGACAGGGTTTCCTGCGGCTCGGCCGCCTCGCGCGCCAGCGGGACGTGGATCACGATGCCGCCATCGTCATCGGCCTCGTCGCCGGCATCGCCCTCCGGGTGACCGGCATCGTCCGTGTCGCCGGCGTCGTCCCCGTGGCCGGCCTCGGCCGTGGCTTCCGCCGCCTCCGCCTCGGAGGTGTCGTCCTCGGCGGCCTCGGAAGACTCCTCGCCCTCCTCCTCATCAGTCGCCTCCGCAGGCGCCTGCTCGAGTTCCAGCGCCCAGCCGTCGTCGCCCCTCGTCAGCCAGACGGTGGTCGCTCCGACGACCGGCGGCTCGCCCGCTTCCCGCCGGGCCGCCGCGTCGAGGCTGCCGATGTTGAGGAACGGATTGACCGTCAGCTCACCCAGGCGAATGCGCGTCTCGGACACGGATTCGCCCGACGCAAGCAACGGCCGGGGCGCGGTGGCCCGGAGGGTCGAATCGAAAGCAAACGACAACGGACGGTTGTCGAGTGCGAGCTCCGTACGGACGAAACCTGCCGGTTCCGCCTCCGCACCGCCCGCTTCCTGGGCCCCCGCAACGAGCGGGAGCCCCAGGAAGACGAGCGCGAAGGCGAACGCCGACAGGCTTCGACGTGACGAAAGTGCGTGATAGTGCATCAGTCGGTCACGTCGTTGCGGCTAGTCCTGCTGGTTGGTCGTGGTCGACGCACCGTCCAGCTTGGCGTAGCTGATGAACCCGAGCGACATCTCGTCGTTCGTCCGCTGGCCGAACCAGACGGGACGATCGGCGTCGAAGCCGCGCCGGGCGCCACGCTCCGCCGTGCTGTCGTACCAGAACTCCGCCTCGATGCGGGTGCCCTTCGGGAGGAGCTTCGGCTCCGCGTACTTGTAGGTCACCTGCCAGCTCTGGTCGTAGTGCGGAACGTCGAGCAGCAGCTCTTCCGTCCCGTCGGGGTAGAAGGCGACGTAGCGCGCAGCCTTCGCCCGCAGGTGCGCGTGCGGCCAGTAGTTGAGGACGAGGATGTCCTCGTCGAGCGTCCGCGCCATGCCGATGCGATAGTTCGGATGGTTCGGCGGAATCTCGAAGCCGTTGTTGCCGAGGGTGTCGGTGATCACCGAGTGAACCACCGGACGGTCCTCGACGAAGAAGCCGATCTCGGCCTGCGCCTCGAACGACGTCCCGGGACCGGGCTCCTTGTTGAAGTGCATGTTGAAGTTGACGACCGAGCCCTTCTGGATCAGCATGCCGTAGCCGTCGGGCAGCAGGCCCGACTCGCCGCCCTCGGCGACGCAGCTCAGCAGGCCGCCCAGGGCCACGGCGGACTTGTCGGCGCCGGTGAGCACCTGCCCGTCCTCGGGGCGGACGAAGGCACACATGTGGTGGACGCCCGAGCCGTCGGCTCCGGTGCGGAGCTCCCAACCGCGCACCCAGGTGTCCTCGGCCATCAACTCTTCCGGAATCCGCACGTCGAACCCGATGTTGATGTCGTAGGCGTCCTCCGGGACCGTGAACGGCTCTTCCATGCGAAGGACGAAGTCGGGCGTGCCGTGCGACCACCCGTCGTACTGGCTCTCGGCGAAGACCAGCGGCTCCGGCGCGTCGGCCCGGTCGCCCGCGGGGGCTCCGGCCTCGACCCAGGCCAGGATGGTCTCGATCTCGGCGTCGGTCAGGCCGCGCTCGTTCTCGAAGACGCCCTTCGGCTCGGTCGCGAACCAGGGGGGCATCTCGCGCGACTCCACCTTGCGGGCGATGGCGCGCGCCCACGGGCGGGTCTCGGCGTAGCTCATGAACGACATCGGCGCCACGAGGCCGCTCAGGTTGAACCCGGCGGGCCGGTGGCAGGTCTGGCAGTTCTCCTGCATGATCGGCGCGACGTCCTTGTGGTACGTCACCGCCGCTTCGTTGGCGGACGCGGGCGCGGACATCCCGATCAGGACGCCGACTGCCGCCACCACCGCGATCCGAGAAAAGGTCGTCATCGATGCAGCCTCCCCAAGGCCGGCTCCTCCAAGCGCACGACAGGCCGGAACTGTGCCGTAGAGCGTACAACATCCGCGACCGAACGCCAAGCCCTCGACGGAGCACGGAGCACAACCACCGCGACCACGTTGGCGGGCGACAGAAAGTCGGTCCGGAGGGCATCGCCTGAGCGAATCACACGCCGTCATTCGGGGCGGCCATGGCGGTAGAATGGCCGTCTTCGCGCCCGCACGGCGGCCCCGGCGCCCGGCCTGCGCTCCGGGGCCGCCGTCGCGGCGTGTCCGGCCTTGGCAAGGAGGGTTCAAGCGATGGCAGTACCGCACGGCATGATCGACCGGCGCACGCTCCTGAAGCTGCTGGGCGCCACCGGCGC
>JAPOYG010000708.1:7616-12694 GCA_026706755.1 Acidobacteriota bacterium | reverse complement strand
GCGCTCTTCGCCAGCATCCCCTACGAGTGGCACACGAGGAACGACATCGCCCGCTACGAGGGCTACTACGCCAGCGTGTTCTACTCGTGCTTCGCCGCGCTCGGCCTGGACGTCACCGTGGAGGACAGCAGCAGCCACGGCCGCCTCGACATGGCGGTGCGCTTCCACGGCAACGTCTACCTCTTCGAGTTCAAGATGCTCGATGGGTCTGCCGGGGGGCGGCCGAGCTCGCCGGACGAAGCGGCGGAGGAGCCTCCGGCGAGCGGACGGTCGGGTGGCCGGGCGATGGCGCAGTGGAAGCGCCGGGGCTACGCCGACAAGTACCGCCACCTGGATCAGCCGATTCACCTCATCGCGGTCGAGGTCGACCGGGAGACCCGCAACCTGGCGTCGTGGGAGGTGGAGCGTGCGTGACGGCGCGCCGGAGCGAACCGTCCGCGAGACCGTTCCGGACAACGCGCGAAGCGGCTGGCCCGGCACGCCGTTCGGTCGCCTGCGGCTCCGCTCGGCGCCCAATCCTGCCAGGAGTCTGCACCGTTCTACGGCGCAGACTCCTGGGCGTCCGGCGCCGCGAGTTCGTAGCTGGTGCTGCGTCCGCCGCCCGGATTGCGGCGGAGCAGGCCGTGGTCCACCAGGAAGCTGATGTCTCTGAGCGCCGTATCCTGGGAGCACTTGGCGAGCTTCGCCCACTTCGAGGTCGTGAGCTTCCCCTCGAAGCCGTCCAGAAGACGGTTCAGCACGCGCCGCTGGCGGTCGCTGAGGGCGAGACCGGCCGCGCGCTCCCAGAACCGGGCCTTCGCGAGCACGGCGGCCAGTGCCGTGCCCGCCGCGTCGATCGACCGGCCGAGGCAAGCGAGAAACCACGTGATCCAGCCGGTGACGTCGGTCGTACCTCGCTGCGTACGTTCCAGGACATCGTAGTAGGCCGCGCGCTCGGCCCGAATCTGCGACGACATGCTGTAGAAGCGCTGCGAGCTGCGTTCCGAGCGGGTCAGGGCCATGTCGGCGACGGCGCGGGCGATGCGGCCGTTCCCGTCCTCGAACGGGTGGACGGTCACGAACCTGAGGTGCGCCAACCCCGCCCTCAACACCGGGTCGGCCTCGGCCGGCGCTTCGAACCAGTCCAGGAATGCCCGCATCTCGGCGTCGACCCGGGCCGCCGGCGGCGCCTCGAAGTGCACCCGCTCGCGGCCGATCGGACCCGAGACCACCTGCATCGGATCCGCGCCCTCGCCGCGCCACCGCCCGACCGCGATCCGCCGCATCCCGCTGCGGCCGGTCGGGAACAGCGACGCGTGCCAGTCGCAGAGCCGCGCCGCCGTGAGCGGCTGGTCGTAGCGCCCGGTGGCGTCGAGCATCATTTCCACAACCCCCTCGACGTCGCGATCCGCGGGCGCAACGCCGCCGGCATCCATGCCGAGCCGGCGCGCGATCGACGAACGGACCTCCACCGCATCGAGCTTCTCGCCCTCGATGTCGCTGCTCTTCACCACGTCCTCGACCAACGTCCCGAGCACCGCCTCGCGCCGCAGATCGAAGCCGAGCGTCTCCATGCGGCCGAGGAGGCGCCCCTGCCGGTGCCTGACGTCGGCCAGCGCATCGGCCACGGCCTCGGACCTCCAGCGGAACCGCGGCCAGTCCACCCGTTCGTGGATGTACAATCTCCGCACGATTCGCGGAGATTGTAGCAGCGATTCACCGCATGGCGCGCTGCTGCCGGCGTGGTCGGAACGGTGGCGGGCACGCGTCCCCGTGACCTGGTGAGGCTTGTGTACCTGGACTCGTGTAGAATGGCCATGTTCATAGCCATCAAGGTGGGAAGCCGTGCCCGAAGTATCCATCGCCCAAGCTCGAGACTCGCTGACCCGACTGATTCACGAAGCGGAGAACGGAGAGCCGGTGCACATCACGCGCCGCGGCAAACCCGTCGCAGTGCTGATGTCCAGGGAAGAGTACGAGCGCCTGGAATCGGGAGCGACCGGAAGCGACTTCTGGCAGGGGATCAAGGAGTGGCGCGAGCAAGCGAGCTTCGACTGGCCGGAACTCACGCCGGACGAAGTGGATGGCTGGCGTGACCGCCGCCCGCCCCGGGAGCCCGAATGGCCAGGCTGAGGTACCTGCTCGATACCAACGTCCTCTCCGAATCTTCACGGCGGCGACCCGACCCGGACGTCGAGTCACGGCTGGAGGCCCATGCACGTGAAGCGTGCACGGCGGCTCCGATTCTCCATGAGCTGCAGTACGGATTGGCCCGCATGCCCGACGGCTCGCGCAAGCAGGCGTTGGCCCGCTACCTGAGGCGAGTTCTGCGTCTGGAGATCCTGCCCTACGATCGCGAAGCGGCGCGATGGCACGCGGAAGAGCGCGCACGGTTGACCGGTCGAGGCCGGACGCCCCCGTTCGTGGATGGCCAGATCGCCGCGATTGCGGCCACCAACGGCCTGACGCTGGTCACGCGCAATACGGGGGACTTCGACTGCTTCACCGATCTGAGCGTGGAGAACTGGTTCGCGTGACTGGTTCAGGAGTGGTCCGCCGTCAGTAGCCCACGACCTGGCCGTCCTTGCGCACGTCGGTGCCGCCGTGGAGCATGCCGGTCTCCGGGTGGATCAGGATGGCCTGGTAGCCGCCCATGCCGCCGCCGCCGGCGCGGACGACGTGGTGGCCGCGGCGCCGGAGCTCGGCGATGACCTCGTCGGTCACACCCGGCTCGACGGCCACCGTGCCGCCGGGCTGCAGGCTCGGGCTGTGGCGCACGCGCGCGGCGTCGCCGGCCTCCTGCAGATTCATGCCAAAGTCGATGATGTTCGACAGCACCTGCCAGTGGCCCTGGGGCTGCATCGGGCCGCCCATGACGCCGAACGGCATGAAGGGCTTGCCGTCCTTCGTGACGAAGCCGGGCATGTTGGTGTGCAGCGAGCGCTTGTGCGGCGCGAGGGAGTTGAGGTGCCCCTCCTCGAGCGAGAATCCGGAGCCGCGGTTCTGGAGCGCGAAGCCGACATCGCCCGGAACCACCTTCGAGCCGAAGCTGCCGAAGATGCTCTCGATGAGGGAGACGGCGTTGCGGTCCTTGTCGACCACCGTCAGGTAGACCGTGTCGCTGTGCTCGAACGGCTGCCCCGGCGTGACCTCGGTGGCCGCGCGCTCGGGGTCGATCAGCTTGCGCCGGGCGTCCGCGTAGGCCTTGGAGATGAGCTCCGTGGTGGGCAGCTCGTTGGCGTCGGCGTCGGCGACGTAGGTGTTCCGGTCGGCCCAGACCAGCTTCTTGGCCTCGGTGTAGAGGTGGATCGCGTCGGCCGAGTTGTGGCCGAGCCCGGCCACGTCGTAGCCCTCCATGAGGTTCAGGATCATCAGGGCGAGGATGCCGGAGCTGTTCGGCGGGACCTCCCAGACGTCGTAGCCCCGGTAGCTCGTGCTGACGGGCTCGACCCAGGCCGACGTGTGGTCCTCGAAGTCGGCCATGGTGAAGTAGCCGCCGTTCGCCTCGCTGAAGGCGACGATGCGGCGCGCGATGTCGCCCTTGTAGAAGGCGTCGCGCCCGCCGCGCGCGACCGCCTCGTAGGTGGCGGCGAGCCGCGGGTTCCGGAACACCTCCCCCACCCGCGGCGGGCGGCCGTCGGGCAGGTAGGTGGCGGCGGAGTCGGGCCACTGCGCCAGGGCGAGGGCGGAGCCGGCCCACTGGCCCTGGATGATCTCGCTCACCGGGAAGCCGTCGCGTGCATACGCGATGGCCGGGGCGAGGACGTCGGCCAGCTCCATCGTGCCGAAGCGCTCGAGCAGCTCGTGCCAGGCGTCGACGGCACCCGGCACGGTCCAGGTGAGCGGGCCGTTCCCCGGCATCCGCTCGTAGCCCTGCCGGACCAGCGTCTCGCGGCTGATCTCGTAGGGCGCACGGCCGGTCCCGTTCAGCCCGTAGAGGCGCTCGGTCTCCGCATCCCAGACGAGGGCGAACAGGTCGCCGCCGACCCCGTTCATGTGCGGCTCGACCAGCCCGAGCATGGCGTTGACGGCCACCGCGGCGTCAATCGCGTTCCCGCCCGCCTTCAGGATGTCGATGCCGACCTGCGCCGCGAGCGGCTGACTGGCCGCCACCATCCCGTGCGGCGCGACGACCTCCGAGCGGCTGCCGTGCGGGCTGCGGGCGGGGCGGCTGTAGCCGTGCCCGAGCGCGTCCTGCGACTGCGCGCGCATCGCCGCGCCGCCGCCGAGCATCGTGATTCCCACCGTTGCGGCCACCGCCATGAGCGTAACCCGAGCGCTAGTCCCGACCGGCCGGCGAGTTCGCAGCTTCGGCATCTCGGTCCTCGTCTCCACCATCGGCGCGCCACAGGAACTCCCGTGCCGCAGGACCGCGGCACGACGCACGCCCGCCGATTGTAGCGGGGCGGCGGCCGGGACGCGAGCCGCGACGACCGCTCCCGCGCGCGGCGGGCCGTCCGCGCCGCCAGCGCCGCGCCGTCCGCGCCGTCCGTGCCAACCGCTGACGCCCGCGCCGGTCGTCAGAAGTCCCCGCGCAGCAGCACGCCGCGGTGCGCGCCGTCGGCGTCGCGCCAGCCCGGGCTCACGAGCAGCTCGACGCAGAACGGGCTGTCGTCCGCGCCGCGCGGCGCCACGGCGTACTCCAGCGTCCGCCACGCGCCGTCGGCCAAGCGGTGCCGGCCGGCGACCCGCCCGTCCACCCGCACCGTCACCTCCTGCGGAGACGGGTCGTCCGTCAACCTGCGCACGTCGAAGGCAACGCGCGGGGTGTCGGGCCGCACGAAGAAGGCGGCGTACGCGTCGGTCCCATAGACCGATCGACCGGACGGCGCCGGCGCACCATCGTCATCCCGCAGGCCGACCCGATGCGCGCGCCAGAGGGCCGCCCGATCGGCGGTCGGGGCGAACGCCGCCCGCTCGTAGCGCCACGCCCCGGGGTCGGTGACGCGCCCGTTCACCGCGAACACGTGCAGCAGGTCGTAGTAGGGCCGTCTCCAGGTCGCCTCGCCGTCGTGGGTCGCGTAGGTTCGCTCGCGCGGCGCCTCCGGATCGAGGGCGAGCGCCGACGTGCCCCGCGCGAGCGTGTTCGGCAGGTCGGC
>JAPOYG010000708.1:4755-6879 GCA_026706755.1 Acidobacteriota bacterium | reverse complement strand
GGCCGAGGGCCTCGAAGATGGTCGCGTTGCCGGCGCGGAAGCGGCGCATCGGCATCTCGTTCCGGAACGCCGCCCCGGTCAGCATCGCCGGCAGGCTGCCGTCGGTGCGCCGCAGGGCGCCCAGGTGATCCGGATAGTAGGTGAACCCGGACCACTCGCGGTCGAACCGCCCGGGGTCGTCGCGGACGATGTCGGCGAAAACGTGCGAGGTGAACATGTCCAGGACGATGTGGATCACGTTCCGGGTGCCCGACAGCTCGTAGATCGCCGGCGGCGCCAGGCGCCAGGCATCGGCGGGGCCCGATCCGGCGCCGCTCGGGCGGCCGTCCGGCGCGAGCCCCGGGAGCAGCAGGGCGCCGGCCTGGAGGACCATCAGCAACCCGCTCGCCGTCGGCGCCGCACGCGCCACCGTCCGCGCGAAGGTCAGCGCGAGCGCGGCCACGCCAATCCAGAGCGCCGCCTCGAACGAGGCGCGCCCCGGCCGCGGCGACAGGTCGAGCCCCGCTCCGTCGAGACGCCCGTAGTCGCCGACGAGCAGGTTGCCCTGGACCCAGAGCAGCACCCCGACCGAGCCGAGCAGCGCCACGTAACGCCGGCACGCGCGCGGCGGCAGCACGAGCGCCAGCGCCGCCAGCGCCGTCGCGGCCAGCGCCAGCACCCAGATCCCGCCGGACGCGACGCTCGCGAACGGGGCGAGGAACTGCTCCCGATTGGTCGCATGCACCGTCCACGGCCCGAACAGCAGGACCTGAGCCGGGACGAGCAGCGCCGGGAGCGCCGCGATGCGCAGGCGGCTCCAGGCCTCGCGAGCGGTCAAGCGGGAGGCCTGCCCCCAGGCCGTGCGTCCGAACAGCAGGACGGGGCCGCCCACCCAGGCCAGCAGCACCAGATTCCCCAGCCCGGCTGCGGCAACGCGGAGCCAGTACCCGGCCACCCCCGGGTCGGCGGGGAACAGTCGCCCGGGCCCCGGGGCCGCGGGCTCGCGCCCCGCCGGCGCCCATTGCAGGTTCAGGCGGTTCCCGCCGCCGCGCTGCCAGTGGCGGATCTCCAGCTCGTGCGGGCCGGCGCCGAGCTCGATGCTCACGGTCTCCGTGTGCATGCCGACGGCGGGGCTGCGCTCGATCAGGGTCTCACCGTCGAGGCGCACGACCACGCCGTCGTCGGCGCCGGCGTGCAGATCGATGCGTTCCGCGCGTGGGGAATACCAGACGCCCCGCCAGCGGACGAGGTAGTCGCGAGTCGGCCGGCCCCGCTCGCCGAGGAAGTCGAGGTCGACGCCCGTCGACGCCTCTCGCGTGCCCGCGCCGGTCGCCAGCGCGAGAGCCCGAGGGTCGGCGTCGCGAGGCAGGGGATAGTAGTAGGTGCGGGTCAGACCGCCGGCCGGGGCCAGGGTGCGGGCGACCAGCCAGAGGATCGTCAGCAGGGTCGCGACCGCCACGTAGCGCAAGGGAGCGCTACTCGTCGTCAGGTGCGCGAGCAGCCGCGTGCTTGCCACGCCGCCTCCTTCGCCGGACGCGACGGCCGTCAGCCGGCTGCGGCTCCGGATCCGGCGCTCGCCGTTCCGGCTCCGACCCGCCGCCGCACCGCACGGACGATGTGGGAGGCCGAGATGCCGTGGCGCTCGAGCAGCTCCTCGGACCGGCCGCTGCGGGGGATGCCGCGGACCGCGAGCCGCTCCACCGCAACGGCGTCCCCCGCGAGCGCCTCGCTCACCGCGTCGCCGAGTCCGCCCGCCGGGTAGTGGTCCTCGACGGTGAGGATGCGGCCTCCCGTGGCGCGGGCTCCGGCGAGCAACGTCTCGCGGTCGACCGGCTGTACCGAGTAGGCATCGATGACGCGCACCGCGATGCCCTCGGCCGCCAGCTCGTCGTGCGCGCGCAACGCCTCGAACAGGGTGACGCCCGCCGCCACCACGGTCGCCGCGTCGTCCGGCGACGCGCGTACCAGCTTCGACCCGCCGATCGGGAACTCGTCGTCGGCCGTGTAGAGGACCGGCGTCTTGGGACGGGTGGTGCGGATGTAGACCATCCCCTCGTGGCGCGCGGCCGCCGCCACGAGCCGCTCCGCGCTGACGCCGTCGCACGGGTAGAGGACGGCGCAGCCGGGGACGGCCCGCATCATGGC
>JAPOYG010000708.1:3446-4522 GCA_026706755.1 Acidobacteriota bacterium | reverse complement strand
CGTGCGCGCGCTCGAAGGTCTGGCTGAACGTCGAGTTGCTGACGTCGGCATCGAGCGCAACCACCCGCGGGTCGACGGCGGCGAGCGCGGCGAGCGCATTGCCGTAGGCCGTGCGCGTCGCGACAGCGCTGCCCGGTGCGTAGTCCGGCGGGGCGGGAGGCGCCGGGGCGGCCCCGGCGTCCGGGCGGGCGGTCCGGCGCGGGGGCGGCGGCGCGGCGGGCGGCGGCGAGCCCGGGACGAGCCGGCGCTCGAGCTCCTCGACGGCCGCGTCGAGGTCGGCGCCGGCCGGAATGGGCTTGCCGTGCCAGCCGTCGCGCCCCTCGATCGCGGACACGCCGCGGCCCTTCACCGTGCGCGCGAGGATCATGGTCGGCCGCCCGGCCGTCGACGCCGCCTCGTCGAGCGCCGCGAGTATGGCCCCGACGTCGTGACCGTCGACGACGATCGCGTGCCAGCCGAAGGCCCGCCACCGGTCGCGGTAGGCCTCCATGTCGTGGCCCCACTGCGTGGCGCGGCTCTGCCCGTACCCGTTGACGTCCGTGATGCCGCACAGGTTGTCGAGCCCGTACCGATCCGCGACCTGCGCCGCCTCCCACACCGACCCCTCGGCCGACTCGCCGTCGCCGATCAACACGTAGGTGCGGTAGGCGGAGCCGATGCGGCGGGCGTTCAGGGCGATGCCCACGGCGGCGCAGATGCCCTGACCCAGCGACCCGGTCGCGACGTCGACGAACGGCAGCCGCGGCGTCGGGTGCCCTTCGAGATCGCAGTCGATCCGCCGCAGCCGCAGCAGCTCGTCCGCGGCCACGAAGCCGGCCTCGGCCCAGGCCGCGTAGAGCAGCGGCGCCGCGTGGCCCTTCGACATCACGAAGCGGTCGTTGTCGTCGTCCTGCGGCCGCCGGGGGTCGAAGCGCATGTGGCCGAAGAAGAGCGCCGCGACGAGGTCCGCGGCCGAGCAGCAACTCGACGGATGGCCGCTGCCCGCCGCGCTCGTCGCGCGCACGGACGCGATGCGGAGCCGTGTGGCAACGTCCTGGAGGGCGGAGACCGTCGACGCGGAATCGGGGGACACGACT
>JAPOYG010000708.1:0-2715 GCA_026706755.1 Acidobacteriota bacterium | reverse complement strand
CCGGCGCGGAGCGGAGGCGCCGTCGTCGTTCTGGCTGAGCCGCCCGACCGGCCGGCCGAGGGCGTGGCTCAGATGCTCGGCAAGGCCCGCCGACGTGCCCCACCCGAGCGCGGCGAGGGAGTAGACGTTCGTGAAGCTGTCGCCGAGCAGCACGACCTCCGCCCCGCGCGCCGGGACCCAGGCCTGCCCCTCGGCCGTCTCCACCCGCTCCGCGCGCACGGTCTCGGCCGGGAAGCGGCGGGCGGCCGCGCCCAGGCCGAGCAGGCGCGCCGTGTCGCCCCGGTTGGTGACTTCGACGGAACGGATGCGGTACTCGCCGGTGCGCTCCGAGAGCGCCGCCTCGCCCTCGACGAAGGCCGCGAGGTCCTCCGCCACGCGCCGTACCGTCTCCGGCCGCCAGTGCGTATCCGTCGCGAGGTAGAGCGGGCCGTCCCCCTCGCGGCGCAGCGCGGCGAGCGTCCCGGCGACGTCGAACACCGCGACGCCCCCCGCCTCGAGCTCCGCCACGAGTCGCGGGTACGAGGGGTTCGTGACGATCGGGACGCGGAGGCGCGACGCACCGAGCCCGCCCGCCTCCACGGACGGCTTGACCGGGGTGGGCATCACGACGAGCCGCACGCCGCGCCGGCGGAGCGCCTCCCCCAGCGCGAGCAGCGCGGGTCGCGGATCCGCGTGGACGGCGGGCGTGAGCGTATCGCCCGCCGAGGCGCGCCGCGCGAGGTGGCGCGGCGAGAGGAAGCCCCGGCCGGTGACGTGGTCCAGATCGGGCCGGTAGTAGAGCCATCCGCCGGTTCCGACCTCGACCTGCGCCGTCCCCGCCCCCAGCCAGCCGGTCATCGCCCGCTGCACCGCCGGACGCACGTAGCGGCCCACGACCGACTCGTCCGCCAGGCGGTCCTCCAGCTCCCGGGCGCGCGCCAACAGGCCCCGATTCACGGCCAGGACCCGTTCCATCGCGCCCGTCGGCACGGCCCCCCGCGCCGCCGCCGCACCGCGGCCCAGCTCGCGGTAGAAGCGGGCGTCGAGACCCAACTGCACGACATGCGGCAGGGCGAGCGCGAGCGCGAAGACGCCGACGAGCACCCTCGCCACGCGCGGCGTCACCGCGGTCCGGCCCACCTCGGCCCGCGCCCGCGCGATGCGCTCGCGCTCCGCCCGCGGCATTCCGCTCCGGCGCTCGGACGGGTCGTTCATGGTCAGAACTCGCTCATGGTCAGAAGATGAAGTAGATGAACGGGTTGAACGCCTGGGTGGCCAGCACGCTCCACGCCGCGGCGAACAGCAGCAGCGCGACCGCCGCCCGGAGCGGCGTCAACCGGCGCGTCCAGTCCCACGTCTGCGGCGCCGCCCAGATGACGACGGCGGCGCATCCGAAGCTCGCCACGGAGTACGGCTCGTACAGCACCAGCCCCAGGACCCGCGCCGCATCGTCGTACGGCTCGAGGCCGAACATGCTGCGCAGGTAGGCGAGGGCCGCCGGCAGGTCCGCCGCGCGGAAGAAGACCCAGCTCACCAGCACGAGGCCGAAGGTGAGGGCCCGGCGGAGGGGGACCGGCAGCGCGGCGTACGGACTGCCGCCCCGAGCCCGTTCCGCGGCCAGCAGCGCGCCGTGCATCGCGCCCCAGACCACGAACGTCCACGCGCTGCCGTGCCACAGGCCGCCCAGCAGCATCACCGCGGCCAGGTTCACGTAGGTGCGGCGGGGCCCGCGGCGGCTGCCGCCGAGGGGGACGTACAGGTAGTCGCGGAGCCACGACGACAGCGAGATGTGCCAGCGCCGCCAGAAGTCGGTGATCGACTCCGCGCGGTACGGCGAGTCGAAGTTCTTCGGAAACACGAAGCCGAGCAGCAGCCCGAGGCCGATCGCCATGTCCGAGTAGCCGCTGAAGTCGAAGTAGATCTGGAACGCGTACGCGGTGGCGCCGAACCAGGCGTCGAGGGCCCCGATCGACCCCGCGTCGAAGGCGAGGTCGGCGATCCGGCCGCACGGATTGGCCAGCAGCACCTTCTTGGCGAGGCCGAGGCTGATGAACGCCGCTCCCCGGGCGCACTTCGCGAACGTGTGGCTGCGGGCGGCGAGCTGGCCGGCCACCTCCGCGAAGCGAATGATCGGGCCGGCGACGAGCTGCGGGAACATCGACACGTAGCACGCGAAGTCGATGAAGCCGCGAAGCGCGGTGGCGTGGCCGCGCGCGACGTCGATCGTGTAGCTCATCGACTGGAAGGTGTAGAAGCTGATGCCGAGCGGCAGCGTCACCCGGAGCGCCACGTCGAGGTGCAGCCACGGAACCCCGAGCCAGGCGCCGACGCCGTTCACCGTGTCGACGCCGAAGTTGAAGTACTTGAAGAAGCCGAGCAGCGTGAGGTTCGTCGCCACCGACACGACGACGGCGGCGCGGCGGCGGCGGGCGCCGGACGGGTCGCCGGGATCCACCGCCTCGATCGGCTGCGCCCAGCGGGCCGCCGTGCGCTCCCGCCGCGCCAGCCGGGCCAGCCAGACCGGGCCGCGGCCGGCCAGCGCGAGCCCGCAACCGTAGTCGATCACCGTCGACCCGAAGAGCAGCACCACGAACAGCGGATTCGCCCAGCCGTAGAAGACGTAGCTGACGAGCGCCAGGCCCAGGTGCCGGGCGCGGCGCGGAAGCGCGTAGTAGAGCACCAGCGTGAGAGGCAGGAAGTAGAGCAGGAAGACGTGCGAGCTGAAGACCATCGTCG
>JAPOYG010000162.1 GCA_026706755.1 Acidobacteriota bacterium | reverse complement strand
CGGCCTCGCTCAGGCGGTCGGTGCGCGCGTCGTAGTCGGCTACGGCGTCGCGGACGACGTGGCTCTGCGGCTTCCCGAGACGCTCCGCCGTCCGGCGGATGCGGCCCACCGTCGCCTCGTCGAGGGAGTAGGTCACCCGGACCATAACGGTGCAATACTACCATACGACCGTCGCCGCCGGGTTCGCGCGGCCCGCGCGGCTCCCGGCTACAATGCGGGCGGCGAAGGCAGCTTCGCCGCACCCGTGCCGCACGAGGCGGCGCTCCCGGGCATCGCGCAGGCGCGAAGGCAGGACGTGACATGGCAGGAGACCTCGATCGGCGCGAATTTCTGGCGGCGGGCACGGCGGCGGCCGCGTACGCGTTGAGCGGTTCCGCGTTCGCGCAGGCCGCCGACCCGACGACGCTGGGCATCGGCGGGGCGCAGCGGCTCATCCGTTCCGGCGCGCTCTCGCCGGCGGAGTTGGTGGAGGCCTACCTCGAGCGCATCGGCCGCATCGACCCTCGGCTGAACGCCTTCGTCACCGTGACCGGCGAGCGCGCCGCGGCGCGCGCGCGGGAGCTCGAGGCGGAGCTCGCCCGCGGGCGGTGGCGCGGCCCGCTGCACGGGATTCCTATCGCGCTCAAGGACAACATCGACACGGCGGGGGTGCTGACTACCGCCGCGAGCGCCGTGTTCGCGGACCGCGTGCCGGACGAGGACGCCGAGGTGGTGACGCGGCTCGAGGAGGCGGGCGCCGTCGTCATCGGCAAGCTCAACATGCACGAGTTCGCCTACGGCGCGACGTCGGCGTTCACGCACACCGGCCCCGTGCGCAACCCGTGGGACCTCGAGCGCATCCCCGGCGGGTCGTCGGGCGGGTCGGGCGCGGCGGTCGCGGCGCGGCTGTGCGCGGGCGCCCTGGGAACCGATACCGGCGGATCGGTGCGCATTCCGGCCGCCCACTGCGGCATCGTGGGTCTCAAGGCGACCTACGGCCTGGCGAGCATCCGCGGCATCATCCCGCTCAGCGTGTCGCTCGACCACGTGGGGCCGATGTGCCAAACGGTGGCCGATGCCGCGCTCCTGATGCAGGCGCTGGCCGGGTACGATCCGCGCGGCATCGCGAGCATCCGCGCGGACGTGCCCGACTACGCCGGCGCGCTCCGCCGCCGCACGTCGTCGCTGCGCCTGGGTGTGCCCCGCGCGTACTACGAGGACATCGATCCGCAGATCGCCGAGGCGGTCGAGCGGGCGCTCGGGGTGTTGAGCGGCCTGACGCTGAACACGCGCGGCGTGGAGCTGCCCGCGCTGCCGGACTCGAGCCCCGTTCTCGTCGAGGCCTACGCGTATCACGCCGACCTCCTCCGCGACAGGCGGGACCTGTACGACGCGAGCACGGTGGAGCGCATCGAGCGCGGGGCGGACGTGCCGGCACGGGACTACGCCGAGGCGCAGTACCAGTTGAAGCTGGTCCGGAAGGCGATCGCGGGCGCATTCGACGAGGTCGACGTGCTCGTCACGCCGACCTTGCCGGTCCTGCCGATCGGCATCGACGCGGCCCGTCGGTCGCCGGCCGAAGCGACCGGCATCCTGGTTCGCAACACCGCGCCCTTCAACAACTACGGGATTCCGGCCATCACCGTGCCCTGCGGCTTCAGCCGCGAGGGCCTGCCCATCGGGTTGCAGCTGAGCGGCCCCGCCCTGGGCGAGGTGGACGTGCTTGCGCTCGCCCATGCGTACGAGCAGGCGACGGAGTGGCACCTGCGCACGCCTTCGATCTGAACCGGGGTGGGCTCACCCAGGCGCGCGGCGACCCCGGGTGTGCGGCGGCCCGGGCCGGGGGACGCCCGGGCGTGTGGCGATGGCGGGTCCGAGGCGTTCCTGCCGCCCGGCGTCGGGAGTTGCGGTGCGCGCGGTCCTGGGCCATGATCGGCCCGTTCCCGTCACCGACGACAGCCTCCCAGGGAGGGTTGAGATGCATCATCGTTTTCGAACGGTCGCCATCCTGCTGGCCATCGCCGTGCTGGCGGCGCCGGCGGCGGCGCAGAGCCAGTCCGAGAGCGCTCCGGACGCGGACCCCGTGTGGGAGATGCCCCGCCTGCCCGGCGGCCAGCCGGACCTCCAGGGCTACTGGACCACCCAGACCTTCACGCCGATGGAGCGCCCCGAGTACCTGGGCGACCAGGAGTTCTACACCGAGGAGGAATTCGCGCTCCTCCAGTCGCAGTTGACGGTCGACGGGGCGGACCCGCTGGCCCGCTTCGTCATCGAGATCGCCGACCCCGAGGAGCGCGCGCGCGTGCTCGACCAGACGCACCGAGACGAGACCTACGTCCACTACGACAACGCCATCTGGCTCCGCACGCGGGTACCCAAGGGGCTGTCGACCCGCCGCACGTCGCTCATCACCGACCCGCCGAACGGCCGCATTCCGCCGCGCAACGAGCAGGCCCAGGCGCGGGCGGACGCGCGGCGCGCGGCGCGCGGCGACCGCGGGCCCTTCGACGGCTACGAGCTGCGGCCGCTCGGCGAGCGCTGCCTGCACTACCGCTACAACGCGCCGCCGCTGCAGCCGCCCTCCTACAACGACATCCACCACATCCTGCAGACGCCGTCGCACGTGGTGATCTTCACCGAGCAGACCACCAACGGCCCGCGCATCATCCCCCTCGACGGACGGCCGCCCATGTCGGAGCAGATCCGCCAGTGGCCGGGCGATTCCCGCGCGCGCTGGGAGGGCGACACGCTGATCATCGAGAGCAGCCACTTCAACGACAAGGCGGCGTGGCAGGGGTCGAGCCGCCATCTCACGGTGGAGGAGCGGTTCACCCGCGTGTCCGACGACCGCATCCACTACACGTTCACCGTGGAGGACCCGGCCACCTGGGACCAGCCCTGGAGCGCCGAGGTGCCGATGATGGCCACCGAGGGCCCGATGTACGAGTACGCCTGCCACGAGGGCAATCACGACATCCGGCACATCCAGGAGGTCTATCGCAACCTCGAGCGGCAGGAGGCCGAGGCCGCGCGGTGACGCGCCGGGCCGTGCGGTCGACCGCAACGCCGCGAGCGTGCGGGGCCGTCCTGGCGGCCGTGCTCGCAGTTTCGGCGCCCGCAGCCGCGGCGCAGTCGACCGTCGACGTCGAGTGGCGACATTTCGGCCGTGACGCCGCCAACACGAAGTACTCGCCGCTCGACCAGATCACGCCCGAGAACTTCAACGACCTGGAGATCGCGTGGCGCTGGCGGTCCGTCGAGACCGACGTCACGCGGGAGCGCAACGACATCCGGCCCGGACCGTTCAAGTCGGTATCCCTGATGGTCGGTGGCCTCGTCTACCTGAGCACGTCGCTCGGGCAGGTGGCGGCGCTCGACGCCGCGACCGGCGAGCTGGTCTGGTCCTACGACCCGCAGACCTACGACCGGCTGGACCGGCCCGCCAACATGGGCTGGCAGCACCGCGGCGTCTCCTACTGGGAGGACGGCGCGAGCGACGACGCGCGCATCTTCATCGCCACGCACGACCTGCTGCTCGTCGCCCTCAACGCGCGGACCGGCGAGCAGTACGCGGACTTCGGCGCCGACGGCGCCGTGGATCTCAGCGCCTCGCTCGGCCGCCCGATCGACCGCTCCCGCTTCACCCACTCCCAGCCGCTCGCCGTTGCCGGCGACACCGTGATCGTCGGGAGCATCGTGCAGGACACGAGCCTGACGCGCCGCGAGGCGGACCCCGGACACGTGCGCGGCTTCGACGTCCGCACGGGCGAGAGGAAGTGGATCTTCCACACCATCCCGCAGGGGGAGGAGTTCGGCGCCGACACCTGGCACGACGAGTCGTGGCGCTACAGCGGCCACTCGAACGTCTGGGGCACGATGGCCGTCGACGAGGAGCTCGGCTACGTCTACCTGCCCACCGGCACCCCGACCAACGACTGGTACGGCGGCATGCGCCCCGGCGACAACCTGTTCGCGGAGAGCATCATCTGCGTCGACGCCGAGACCGGCGAGCGGATCTGGCACTTCCAGGCCGTGCACCACGGCCTGTGGGACTACGACTTCCCGACCGCCGGCAACCTGCTGGACATCACCGTCGACGGCCGCGAGATCAAGGCCATCGCGCAATCGAGCAAGCAGGCGTTCACCTACGTCTTCGACCGCGTGACGGGCGAGCCGGTCTGGCCGATCGAGGAGCGGCCCGTGCCGGCGGGGAGCGTGCCGGGAGAGTGGTACTCGCCGACGCAGCCCTTCCCGACCCGGCCGCCGCCGTTCGACCTGCAGGGGATCACCATCGACGACCTGGTCGACTTCACGCCGGAGCTCCGCGAGGAGGCGATCCGCATCGCCGATCGGGCCCAGCTCGGTCCGATCTTCACGCCGCCCCCGGTCCGCGGCGAGGGCAAGCCGATCATCCAGTCGCCGGGCCCGGGCGGCGGCGTCAACTGGCCCGGCACGGCGGTCGATCCGGAGACGGGCCGGCTCTTCGTGCCGTCACAGACGCGGCTCCGGGCCGTCGAGCTGGTCGAGTACCCGCCGCCGGCCACCGTCGGCTACTTCACCGATCCGTGGGCGACCCCGGTGCCGGGGCCGCGCGGCCTGCCCCTGGTCAAGCCCCCCTACAAGCGGATCACGGCCATCGACCTCAACACCGGCGATCAGCTCTGGATGGCGCCCCACGGCGACGGCCCGCGCAACCACCCCGCCATCCGCCATCTCAACCTGCCCGCCCTCGGCGGTCACCGCGGCATGCACGGCGGCGGGCCGCTCGTGACGAAGACGCTCCTCGTCGTCAACTCCGGCGCCCGCTACGTCGAGGACGAGATCGCCTCCGCCCGCGCCATCACCGCCTACCACAAGGACAACGGCGAGTACCTCGGGTCGATCGAGCTGCCCGCGATCCCCTACGGGAACCCCATCACCTACCTGCACGAGGGGAGGCAGTACATCGTCGTCGCCGTGGGCACCGGCAGCAGCGAGACGTCCCCGCCGGAGCTCATCGCGCTCGCGTTGCCGTGGGTCGCACGCTGACCGACGAGGCGGCGGCCGGCGCCGGCCCGAGCGCCGAAGACCGGGGAGGCGATCGTGTTCTTCGCCTCACGGGCCGCTGCGGCGCTCGTCAGCGCCCGTGTGGACCGCAACGAGCCGGCGGGCCGGGCGCAGGATTCATGGTCCCGGACGGCTTGCCGGTAGAATCGAGCGATGGCTGACTTCGAGCCCCGGCCGCATGCTCCGCGCGCCGTCGGGCCGGCTGCCCTGGCACCGGAGTCGGCGCTGCCGGCGGACCCGTTCCCCGGCTGCACGTCCCGGCGCGTGCCGCGGAGCGAGATCGACACCTGGGAGGGCCGCCTGGAGTTCTGGGACGCGGCCACCGAGATCGCGTGGGTCGCCGCGCCCACCACCCCGTATCACGAGAAGCCGTCGCGCCGGCTGACGGCCCTGATGGACCGGATTGCGGCCGAACGGGGGTCGGCCATCGTTTGCTACGGGTCGATGGACCTGATGCAGCGCGACGAGCACGGGGCGCCGCGTCGCATCCTGCAGGCCGACGAGTCCGTGTACGTGCATCCCCGGCGCGCGCGCCTGCCGGGCCCCAAGGCGATGATGGCGGGGGAGGACGACTTCCCGGACGTGGTGCTGGAGGTCGATCACACGACGGACGTGCGGCGGGCCAAGCTGGGGCTGTACGAAGCGTGGGGCTTCCCCGAGGTGTGGGTCGAGGTGCCGGCGCAGGGGGCGGGGAGCCGGCCGCGCCGGCGGCGGCCGGGACTGACGATCCACCGGCGGGTGGCGGGCGCCTTCCAGGCGTCGGCCGCGAGCGGCGCGTTTCCGGGCTGGACGGCGGCCGAAATCCACGCCGCCCTGAACGAGACGGAGCTGTCGAAGCGGACGTTCGCGGTGCTGCAGCGGGTCGGCGCGGCGCTCGGTGCGCGGGACGGCACCGGGCCGGACGACGATCCGATGCTCGGCTGGCACCGGCGTCACGGCCGAGCGGAAGGCCGGCTCGAGATGGTCCGCGGGATCCTGCGGGCGCGGGGCATCGTGGTCTCGGACGAGCGTCTCGCCCGGGTACCGCAGATCGACGTGACGACGGAGGACGCCGTCGTCCGCGCGGCGCTCGCCTGCGATGACGAGGCCGACTTCCTGGCTCGGCTCCGGCGGCGGCGCTGACCGGACCCCACCGCCCGTAGTCTCCCTCGCCGCCCACTCCCGATCGTGTTTCCGGTCCCGCGTAAGATACTGTGCGGCAAGCTCCCCGGAGGCCCGCGGAAGAAGGACACCACCACGCTGGAGGACGAGACCGTGCATGCGAGGAAGCTGGCGGCGTTGCTGCTCTTCGTGGTGCCCATTTTCGTCGTGTCCGGCCTCGCCGCCGCGCAGGACACGCGGCTGCTCGACGCAGCGCGGGCGGCGGACGCGACCGGCGTGATCGCCCTGCTGGGGCAGGGCGCCGAGGCGACCACCCGCGCGGCGGACGGGGCGACCGCCCTGCACTGGGCGGCCCACTGGGACGACGCGGCGATGGCGGCGGCGCTGGTCCGGGCCGGCGCCGACGTCGACGCGGCGAACGACTTCGGCGCCACCCCGCTCTGGCTGGCGTGCCGCAACGGCAGCGCGGCGATGGTCGAGACCCTGCTGGCGGCTGGCGCCGACGCGAACGCGGCGCTGCCCTCGGGCGAGACGGTGCTGATGACCGCGTCCCGCACCGGTTCCGCGGAGGCGGTGCGCCTCCTCTCGTCCCACGGGGCGGACCTGAACGCCCGCGAGCACGCGCGAGGGCAGACGGCGCTGATGTGGGCGGTGGCCCAGCAGCATCCCGACGTCGTGGAGACGCTGGTCGCGCTCGGGGCGGACGTCCACGCGCGCTCGGCCCCGCAGCCGCGGCGCATCCACACGCGGACGGCCGGATTCAATCCTGCCGGGGTGGTCGACACCGTGCTGGGCAGCAATACGCCCCTTCTGTTCGCGGCCCGACAAGGGAATCTCGATGCCGCCCGGTATCTCGTGGCCGCGGGCGCCGACGTCAACGACACGTCGGGGTCGGGCACCAGCGCACTTGTAGTCGCCGCGCACAGCGGCCATACCGCGCTCGCCCTGTACCTGCTCGAGCAGGGCGCCGACCCGCACGCGGCCGAGGCCGGCTACTCCGCCCTGCACGCCGCCACCCTGCGGGGCGACGAGACGGTGGCGGCGGCGCTGCTGGCGCGCGGCGCGGACCCGAACGCGCCGGTCGTCCGCGGCAGCCAGGGCCGGCGCAACAGCCCGGACTACGTGCTGGACCACGACATGGTCGGTGCCACGGCCTTCTGGCTGGCCGGGCACTTCGCCGAGCCCGGCGTCATGCAGGCGCTGGCCAACGGCGGCGCCGACCCGCGGTTCGTCATGGAGGACGGCACGACGCCGCTGATGGCGGCGGTAGCCGCCCGCCGCCGCCGGGAACCGGGGCTGGCCCCGAACCCCGCCGAGGATGAGCGCCTGGTGCTGGAAGCCGCGCGGACGGCGATCGGCGCGGGGGTCGACGTCAACGCGGTCGACGCGGCGGGGAACACGGCCCTGCATACGGCAGCCCGGCGGCGCCTCGACACCGTCGTCCGACTGCTGGCCGACAGCGGCGCCGATCTGGCTGCCCTGAACGACAACGGACAGAGTCCGATGGACGTGGCCGGCCGCCGCGGGGGGGACGACAACAGCACGGTCGAGCTGTTGCGTCACCTCGGCGCAAGCGGCGGCTAGGAGTCTGCGCCGTAGAACGGCGCGGACTCCTGGAGGGTTGGTTGGGCACCAGGCGGAGGCCGCAGCGCGACCTTGCGGTCGCGGCGACGAATGGTGGGCTAGGAGTCTGCGCCGTAGAACGCCAACGGAGTGCGTGCCTCGGCGCAGGCTCCTGGGACGGTGGGGGCTGGGGCCGACCCGGAGCCTGCGACAGGTTGGCGGCGCTAGCCCTGGCGCGCGGCCCGTTCGCGGGGGCTGAACCTCGGCCCCAAGCGGGAGGCCCAGTAGCCATCCCCGACGCAGATCGTCGAGGTCCGGGAGATCCGTTCGATCACGCCAGTTCCGGCCGCTTCTTCGGCGGTAGAATCGAGATATGGCTGAGTTCGAGCCCCGGCCGCATGTTCCGCGCGCCGGCGGGCCGGCGGCCCCCGCGCCGGAGTCGGTGCTGCCGGCGGACCCGTTCCCCGGCTGCACGTCCCGGCGCGTGCCGCGGAGCGAGATCGACACCTGGGAGGGCCGCCTGGAGTTCTGGGACGCGGCCACCGAGATCGCGTGGGTCGCCGCGCCCACCACCCCGTATCACGAGAAGCCGTCGCGCCGGCTGACGGCCCTGATGGACCGGATTGCGGCCGAACGGGGGTCGGCCATCGTTTGCTACGGGTCGATGGACCTGATGCAGCGCGACGAGCACGGGGCGCCGCGTCGCATCCTGCAGGCCGACGAGTCCGTGTACGTGCATCCCCGGCGCGCGCGCCTGCCGGGCCCCAAGGCGATGATGGCGGGGGAGGACGACTTCCCGGACGTGGTGCTGGAGGTCGATCACACGACGGACGTGCGGCGGGCCAAGCTGGGGCTGTACGAAGCGTGGGGCTTCCCCGAGGTGTGGGTCGAGGTGCCGGCGCAGGGGGCGGGGAGCCGGCCGCGCCGGCGGCGGCCGGGACTGACGATCCACCGGCGGGTGGCGGGCGCCTTCCAGGCGTCGGCCGCGAGCGGCGCGTTTCCGGGCTGGACGGCGGCCGAAATCCACGCCGCCCTGAACGAGACGGAGCTGTCGAAGCGGACGTTCGCGGTGCTGCAGCGGGTCGGCGCGGCGCTCGGTGCGCGGGACGGCACCGGGCCGGACGACGATCCGATGCTGGGCTGGCACCGGCGTCACGGCCGGGCGGAGGGCCGGGCGGAGGGCGTGGCCCAGGGCCGGACGACGACCCGGCTGAAGATGGTCCGCGAGATCCTTCGGGCGCGGGGCATCGCGGTCTCGGACCAGGGTCTCGCCCGCGTGCCGGAGATCGCCGTGACGTCCGACGACGCAGTCGTCCGCGCGGCGCTCGCCTCCAACGACGAGGCCGACTTCCTGGCGCGGCTTCGGCGGCGCCGCTGACCACTCGATTCCCTCCCGGAGCATGTGCTGGATCACGACACGGCCGGGGCGCCGACGACGCGTCATTACGACTATGCCGTAGTCGGCCTCGCGCTGGCCCTGCGGATGGACGGCGACGGCGACCGCGTCCCCCGCGCGCGCGTGAGTGGAGCCGTGCGTAGTTGCGCCGGCCGTAGCGCGTGAGCGGTGGAGGCCGATGATCGCCGCGTACGGGCGGTGTCACGATTCCTCGAGGGAGCAATGTGAGCGACCAGCAGCGCGCCACGAGCGCCGTCGTGGATTTCGTCGGCCGCGCCCGCTGGCAGGATTTTCCGCAGGAGGCCGTCCGCATCGCGAAGCGCTGCATCATCGACGGACTCGGCGTAATGCTGGCCGGATCGACGCAGGACGCGGGCCGCATCCTGCGCGGCTACGTCCAGGCGGTCGGCGGGAAGCCGGAGTCCACCGCGTTCGGCCCCGAGCCGTTCCGGAGCGGTGCGTCCTCGGCGGCGCTGCTCAACGGGACGAGCGGCCATGCGCTCGACTGGGACGACACGCAGCTCGCGACCAGCCCCGACCGGATCTTCGGACTGCTGACCCACCCGACGGTGCCGCCGATGGTCGCGGCCCTGGCCATCGGCGAGCGGCAGCACGCGTCCGGCCGGGCGTTCCTCGAGGCGTTTCTAACCGGCTTCGAGGTCGAGTGCAAGATTGCCGAGGCCATCAGCCCCGACCACTACAGGAAGGGGTTCCACTCGTCGGGCACCGTCGGCACGTTCGGCGCGGCGGTCGCCGCGGCCAGGCTGCTGGGCCTCGACGGCGACCGGATCGCGCACACGCTGGCCATCGCGGCGAGCTCGGCCTCGGGCATTCGCGTGAACTTCGGGTCGATGACCAAGCCGCTGCACGTGGGTCGGGCGTCCGAGAACGGGGTGGTCGCGGCCGAGCTCGCCGCGAGGGGCTTCACGGGCGGCCGCGACGCCCTCGATCCGCCGTGGGGCTTCTTCCAGGCCTTCAGCCACGGGGAGGGCTTCGATGCCGACCGCATCGTCGGCAGGCTCGGCGACCCGCACACGATCGTGTGGCCCGGGGTATCGATCAAGCCGTATCCGTGCGGTGTGCTCGGGCATCCGACGATGGACGCCATGCGCCGGCTGGTGGTCGCGCATGACGTGCAGCCGGAGAGCATCGCGCGGATTCGCGTGCGCGCCGGGTCCAACATCCTCAATCCGCTGCGGTACGCCATCGCCACCAACGAGCTCGAGGCGAAGTTCTGCCCCGCGTTCATGGTGAGCGCCATCGCCCTCCGGCGGAAGGCGGGCGTTCACGAGTTCAACGACGAGTTCGTCCGGAGCGCGCCGGTGCAGGCGATGATGCGGAAGGTCGAGCGCGTGCTCGACCCCGAGATCGAGGCGCAGGGCTGGGAGAAGATCCGCAGCACCGTCGAGGTGGATCTCGACGACGGCCGCACCCTCGTCGAGGAGGCGGACGAACGCTATCGGGGCGGGCCGGACCTGCCGTTCACCCGCGAGGAGCTCCACGAGAAGTTCAGCGACTGCGCATCGCTCGTGCTGCCGCCGCCGGCGATCGAGGAGACGCTCGGCCTGGTCGAGGCGCTGGAGGACCTGCCCGACGTGAGCCGGCTTTCCCGCGTCCTGAGCGCAGCCCCGGCGGCTGCGGCGCTTGCGCCATGACGCTCGCGTGGGCCTCGGTCGCGGCGCTCGTCGTGGCCGTCGCGCTGAGCGTGCTCACGAAGATCAACGTCGGCATCCTGTCGCTGGCCATGGCCTGGCTGGTGGGGGTCTACCTGGGCGGCATGTCGGTCAATGCCGTCCTGTCGGGCTTTCCCGTGCCGCTGCTGGTCACGCTCGTGGGCGTGACGCTGTTGTTCAGCATGGCCGACACCAACGGCACGCTGTCCCGGTTGACGGGGCGGGCCGTCCGGCTCTGCCGCGGGAACGCGGGGCTCTTGCCGGTCATGTTCTTCGCGCTGGGCGTGGTCGTGTCGACGATCGGTCCCGGCGGTACACCGGCCAGCGCCCTGCTGGCGGCGCCCGCCATGGCCGTCGCGGGGAGGGTGGGCATATCGCCGCTGCTGATGGCGATCATGACCGGCAACGGCGCGTTGGCGGGCACGCTGTCGCCGTTCGCGCCCGGCGGCGTCATCGCCAACGACGTGATGGCGCGCATCGGCCTCGGCGGTCTCGAGTGGCAGACGTACGGCTACAACGTGCTGGCGCACGTGATCGTGGGATCCGGCGGCTTCGTGCTGTTCGGCGGCCTGCAGCTCTTTCGGAGACGCGAGGGAGACGCCGGTTCGGGGCAGACCGAGGTCGAACGCTTCGAGCGCCGGCACTGGCTGACCGTCGCCGGCATCTCGGCGCTGATCGTTGCCGTCGTCGGCTTCGATGCTCACGTGGGCCTGACGGCGGTCTTCCTCGCCGCGTCGCTCACCCTCCTCGGGTGCGTCGACGAGCAGCAGGCCATTCGGCGCATGCCGTGGGGCGTCATCCTGATGGTCACCGGGGTGACGGTGCTGATCTCCATCATGCAGAGGACCCAGGGCATGGACCTGTTTACCAGCGGGCTGGCCGGCATCTCCACCTCGGAGACGGTGGTGCCGACCCTGGCGTTCGGGACGGGCCTGATATCGGTGTACAGCAGCACGTCCGGCGTCGTGATGCCCGCTTTCCTGCCGATGGTGCCGGACCTCGCGCAGCAGGTCGGCGCCGTCGAGCCCGTCAACCTCGCGTGGTCGATCACCGTGGGCGGCGGCCTCGTCGATCTCTCGGCGCTCTCCACCGTGGGCGCCCTGTACCTGGCCGCGGCGCCCCCCGGCACCAACACGCGCGCGCTGTTCAACGCGCTCCTCGCGTGGGGGCTCTCGATGTCCGTGGTCGGCGCGGCGCTCTGCTGGTTGCTGTTCGGGTAGGAGTCTGCGCCGTGGATGGCGCGGACTCCTGGAGGGTTGGTTGGGCACCGGGCGGAGCCGTCAGGCGACGAACGGTGGGGAGCTCAGATGCGCGTCGCGGTTCTCGACGACATTCACCAGGCGTGGGAAGGCACCGAAGGCGTACGCCGGTTGCGCGAGCGTGCCGAGGTGCGGGTGTTCACGGGGCCGTTCGGCGATCCGGCGGCGCTGCTCGGCTTCGATGCGCTGATCGCCAACCGCGAGCGGACGCGCTTCACCCGCGAGCTGCTCGAGCAGCTTTCCGACGTGCGGCTCCTCGTGCAGACCGGCAACCACGCGAGCCACGTCGACTTCGCCGCGGCGCGCGACTGCGGCATCCTCGTCGCCAGAGCGTCGGGCGGGTACTCGATCGGCGCCGCCGAGCTCACGTTCGGTCTGGCAATGGCGGTGATGCGGCAGATCCCGGCCAGCGATGCCGCGCTCAGGCGGGGCGAGTGGCCGGCGCCGTCGACGCCGGTACTGCACGGCAAGACCCTCGGCATCGTGGGCCTCGGCCGAATCGGCCTGCATGTCGCGCGGATCGGCGGGGCGTTCGGGATGCGGGTCGCCGCCTGGAGTCGTACGCTGACCGACGAGGCGGCGGACGACGCCGGCGCCGAGCGCCGCGAGCTCGACGAGCTGCTGAGCGAGGCCGACGTCGTGACGATTCACGTGTCCCTGTCGCCCTCCTCGCGCGGCCTGCTCGACG
>JAPOYG010000257.1 GCA_026706755.1 Acidobacteriota bacterium | reverse complement strand
GACCTGAAGCGGCGCTGGCTCGGCGCATTGGAACGGGCTCGGACGCTGGTGGCGGGGCTGCCGCCAGACGAGATCGGTTGCCTGTATGTCGATTCGGACCGGCATCCCGTCGCGCCCGACCCGACGTCCGACGCGTTCCGTTCCCTGGTCCGTCATCGGGGCACCGTCCGCGGCGCGTGGCCTACCATCTCGCCCGATCGGGGTCGGTAGTCCCCGCCTCGCGTCGACGATCAGAGCGAGACGGCGCCCCGACCGTCTCAGTCGACCAGCGCCCGGTAGACCGCCTCGGTGAAGCCCTCCCGGAACCCGTTCCCGTAGGCGGGAGACGCAGCGGCCATGATCACGATGACCATGTTCTCCACCGGGTCGATGAAGAACCGCGTGCCGGAGGAGCCGTCCCACCAGAACGTGCCCTCGCGGACCGGAAGGGCAGACGCGTCGGCGTCCATCACGACGGAGAACCCGAGAGTCCATCCGCGGCCGGGTTGGGGCGTGCCGAAGCCGATCGGCAGGAGGGCGTCGGGGATGCGGTTGGCGGTCATCAGGGCGACGGTGTCGCGCTCGAGGATCCGCACGCCGTCGAGCTCGCCGCCGTTCAGGAACATCTGGGCGAAGCGCAGGTAGTCCCGGACGGTGGAGACCAGGCCGACGCCGCCCTCGATCAGGGCCGGCGGCTCGGTGAAGGGGACTGCCTCGATGGCGTACGGCCGCAGCTCGCCGTCGGGCCCGGGGCGGTAGGCCGGGCCGAAGCGGTCGCCTCGATCGGCATCGACCCGAAACACGGTATCCGTCATCCCGAGAGGCCCGAAGACCCGCTCCCGGAGGAACGCGTCGAACTCCGTGCCGGACCAGATCTCGACGAGCCGGCCGAGGATGGTGGTGGAGATGCCGTAGCGCCAGCGCGTGCCCGGGTCCTCGAAGAGCGGCACGCGGGCGGCGTTGCCGACCATCCGGGGCAGCGGGATGGACCGCAGGCGAACCTGCTCGGCACGATAGATGGCCGAGCTCCGGCTGCCGAGTCCGGAGGTGTGCAGCAGGAGGTGCTCGACGGTCATCTCGGTGCGGCGCGGCCGGGTCGCGGCCAGGTCGGGACTGGACGCGTCGGCGAAGACCCGCTGGTCCGCGAACTCCGGCAGATAGCGGGCGACGGGATCGCCGAGCTCGAAGCGATCCTCCTCCCAGAGGATCATCGCGGCCAGGCTGGTGATGGGCCGCGTCATCGAGTAGAGGCGGAACAGCGCGTCGTCGCGCATCGCGAGGCCGCGCTCGCGGTCCAGCTCGCCGAGGGATTCGAGATACACGAGCCGCCCGTTGCGCGCGACGGCGGCCACGACGCCGGCGATGTCTCCGGCGTCCACGTGTGCCTGGAGCCCGCGCGTCGCTTCCGCCAGCCCTTCCGATGAGAGCCCCACCGCCTCCGGCGCGGCCGGCTGCAGGTCTTGCGCCTGTGCGGAAGCGCTTCCGGCAACGAGGCAGCCGCCGATGAGCAGTCCCGCCATCAGTCGGCGCATCACGACGAGGCTCGTCGTGCGGACGCTTGCGAAGCTGCGTGCGAAGACGTCGTGGACGCTCCCGAAGCGCTCGTCGCATTGTTCGTGCATGTCCATCGGCCGTTCCGTCCCAAGTGATCCGTGGAAATCCGCACAACGTGAGAAGGCGATTCGTCGGGCGGAGCCTCGATGCGAGTCTTCGTCAATCGATGGCGCAGGGCTGGCGTGCGGGAGGGTTGTACGGATCGAAGTCGTCTTCGTCGCAGGTCGGGCACGCTCCGGCCGCCGTCTCCGTGCCGAGCCCGCGGGCCTCCATCAGGCGCCGCAGCAGGGCCGCGGTGTGGGGCTGCTGCTTGAAGACCACGCCCCGCACGACGCCCTCCGCGATCGTCAGCGGCGTCCATCCGCGTTCGTTGACCGCTTCGAGGTCGGCGCCCCGATCCACGAGCAGTTGGACGATCGCGTTGGCGCCCCGCTCCGCCGCCCCGTGGAGAGGGGTCTCGCCCCCGGCGTCCGCGGCGAGGATGTCGCCGCCGAGCTCGAGCAGCAGCGCGAACGCCTCGAGCGCCTCCTCGTTGGAGCCCGGATCGGCGCCGGGAGAGACGCCGACGCCCGCCGCGGCCATCAGCGGCGTTCGGCACACGGCGGTCGGCAGGAACGGATCGGCCCCGAACTCCAGGAGCACGCGCATCAGGTCGACATCGCCGGTCCGGGCGGCCAGGAACAACGGCGTTGCACCGGCGCCGCCGGTGTTCCGCTGCCTCGGGACGTCCTGCAGGTCCTTCCGGACGCGGGCGTTCGGGTCCGCGCCGGTGGCCAGGAGCAGCCGGGCGAGATCGAGCGCGGACACGTCGTCCCGGTGCAGCCGCTCGGGGTTATTGAATCCGATCGGGGGCCGCCGGCTCCAGGACAGTTGGTGCAGCGCCGACCATCCGACCGCGTCCGACTGCGAGTCGGCACCCGCGCGCAGCAGCAGCGCCGCGAGCTCGTAGTTCATGTTGGTGATCGCAAGCAGCAGCGGCGTGACGCCGTTCGGCAGCGACTCGTCCACGCCGGCGCCGGCCGCCAGCAGGATCCGGGCCGCTGCGATGCGCCCCGCCCGTGCCGCGAACAGGAACGCCGTGAAGCCGCGCTCCGTGCGCGCGTGGATGTCTGCCCCGGCCCGGAGCAGCGCCTCGACGACGCCCGCGTTGCCTTCGGCGGCAGCCCACATCAGCGCCGTCTGGCCGTGCGTGTCGTCCGTGGCGTCGACCTCCGCGCCATGGGCCAGCAGCACCCGGACGGCGTTGACGATCCCGGTCCGCGCCGCCGTCATCAGCGCGCTCCGGCCGCCGACGGTGGCCTCGTTGGCGTCGGCGCCCGCGTCGAGCAACGTTCCGATGACGCCGGCGTTGCCCGTGAGCGAGGCGAGCGAGAGCGGGGTTGCCCCATAGCGGTTGGCAGCCGTGACGTCGGCCCCGGCGGCGATCAGCATGTCGACGACGGAGGCCCGCTCCCCCCGAACCGCCCAGTGGAGGGCGGTGGTGCCGTCCGCCGCCGCGGCGTTGACGTCGACCTGCTGGTCCAGCCTCTGGTCCAACAATGCCCGGACCGACTCCGCGGAGCCGGTCCTGACAGCCTCCACGAGGGGGGGCTCGCGCGGGGCGGCTCCCAGACAGAAGACGGCCAGTAGCAGGGCGGCCCCCCGGCGCAGGCGCGGCTGTTCCCTCATGGATGTCCTCAGACGCCCGACAGCGGTTCGACGCGGAGCCGTCCCGTGCTGTCCCCGAGCTGGTCCACGGGAACGGCGGCCCAGTCCAGCATCGCCAGCAGCAGATTCGCCAGCGGCGTCTCGGCGACCTCGAGATGGCGCCCTCCCGACCGCCCCGCGCCTCCCACCAGCGCAATCGGGAGGTCGAAGTGCTCGTGCTGGTTCGGGTTGCTGATGCCGCCGCCGTAGAGCAGCCGCACGTGGTCCAGCAGGCTGCCGTCGCCGTCCGGCGTCGACCGGAGCTTGTCCACGAACGTGGTGAACAGCTCCACGTGATACGTGTTGATCTTCGCCAGGTTCGCGAGGTTCTCCGGGTCGTCCCGGTGGTGGGAGAGGCCGTGGTGGTTCATGGGGATGCCGAGCTCCGGGTACGACCGGCCCCCGAGCTCGCGGCCGAGCATGAAGGTCGTCACGCGCGTGACGTCCGCCTGGTACGCCAGCCACTGCAGGTCGAACATCAGGGCGGCGTGCTCGCCGAAGTCCTCGGGAATCCCCGTCGGGCGCTCGAACGGCGGCAGCTCGCGGGCCGCGGTCCGGTCCGCCGTCCGCAGCCGGCGCTCGATCTCGCGCACCGCCTCCAGGTACTCGTCGACGCGAGCGCGGTCGGTCGGCCCCACCGCCTGCTGCAGCGCGGCGATGTCGGCGGTCACGTCGTCGAGGATGCTGCGGTCCGTACGCACCTCGGCGCGCCGCTCGGCCGCAGTGCCGCCGTCGCCGAAGAGCCGCTCGAAGACCACGGCCGGGTTCCGCTCGGTCGGGAGCGGTGTGGTGGGCGTCCGCCAGGAGATCGTGTTGAGGTAGGCGCAGTCGTAGCCGTTGTCGCAGTTGCCGACCATGTCGCCGCTGTCGACGGCCAGCTCCAGCGACGGCAGCGGCGTGTCGCGCCCCAGCGTGACGGCGGCGATCTGGTCGGCCGTCGTCCCGGCGCGCACGTTCACCCCCTGCGCCTGCACGGCGTGGACCCCGCTCAGGTAGCCCGCGCTCGCGCGCGAGTGGTCGCCGCCGCCGTCGTTGAACGCCTCCGCCTGCCGCTGGGCGAGACCGCTCACGACCGTGAGGTGGTCGCGGTGCGGCGCGAGCGGCGACAGGATGGGCGAGAGCTGGAAGTCCCGGCCCGTGCCCACGGGCTTCCAGTTGTTCACCTCGGGGTTCATCGACACGCCGTTCGGGATGTAGACGAACCCGAGCCGCCGGGCCGGCGTGGCCGGCGTCCGCGCCAGCGCCGTGAGCGGCGGCACCATCGCGTCCAGCAGCGGCAGGGCCACCGCCGCCCCCAGTCCCCGCAGGATCGTCCGCCGCGAGAGCGTCTTCTTCGTGATGATCACGCCCGTGCTCCTTCTCCCGATCCCGGTCCCCGGACGCGCACGGCGTGCCCCGGCGGGCTGCGCCGGCGCGGCAGACTCTACCGTGCCGCGGCGACGCGCGGTGCCGCTGCTTCCCTCGGCGTCCCATCCGTCGGCGCCGACGCGACCGGCAGCGCCGGCGCCGACGCCCCTCCAGACCGCCGGGCCTGGAACGGGAGGCTCTTGACGATGCCGATCAGCAGCGCATCGAAGCGGTAATCCCCGGCGGCGGCTGCCCGCACGATCCCGCGGACGGCGGGTGCGTCGGCATGGGTCAGGCCCCGCCCCAGCGCATAGGTCAGCAGCTTCTCGGTCATGGTCGCGAGAAACACGTCGGAGCGCCGCAGCAGCGCCTCCCGCAGCCCGTCGACGCCGTCGAAGGGCGTCCCGTCCAGCATCGCGCCGGAGGCGTCGATCGGCGTCCACGCTTCGCTCCGCGTGCGCCAGCGGCCCACCGCGTCGAAGTTCTCGAGGGCGAGGCCGAGCGGATCCATCATGGCGTGGCAGCTCGCGCACGCGGGATTGGCGCGATGCTGGACCATGCGGTCGCGCATCGACAGCACGTGGCCGGCTGCGTCGTCGTCCTTCAGATCGGGCACGTCCGGCGGTGGGGGCGGCGGCGGCGTGCCGAGCAGGTTCTCCAGTATCCACTTGCCCCGGAGCACCGGCGACGTGCGGTGGGAGTAGGACGTGGCGGCCAGAACCGCCCCCTTGCCGAGCAGCCCCCGCCGGCTGGCGTCGCGGAGCGTCACCCGCCGGAAGTGGCTCCCCTTGACGGCGGGCATCCCGTAGTGCACCGCCAGCCGCTCGTTCACGAACGTGTGGTCGGCGGTCAACAGCTCCAGCGCGCTGCGGCCCTCCCGGAGGATGCTCTCGAAGAAGAGCTCGGCCTCGCGCCGCATGGCGCGCCGCAGGCCCTCGTCGAACTCGGGATAGCTCTTCTCGTCCGGCTTCACCTCGGGCAGGTTCCGCAGGTACAGCCACTGGCCCGCGAAATTGGAGACGAAAGCCTCCGAGCGCGGGTCGGCCACCATCCGCCGCACCTGCCGGTCCAGCACCGCGGGGTCGCGCAGCCGGCCGCGCTCGGCTAGGTCGAGGAGCTCGTCGTCCGGGATGCTGCTCCAGAGGAAGAACGACAGCCGCGAGGCCAGCTCCAGGTCGGCGATCGGGTAGGTGGTGTCGGGGGCAATGCCGTGCGGCTCGCGCTCGATGCGGAACAGGAACGCGGGGTGGGCCAGGACGTGCCGCAGCGCGACCTCGATCCCCGCCTCGAAGCCCGCCTCGCGCCGGCCGTCCCGGTAGCGGTCGAGCAGTCGGTCCAGCTCCGCGGCGCTCGGCGGCCGCCGATAGGCGCGCCGCGCCAGCGTCCCCAGAATCCGCTCTGCGCAGGCCTCCTCCTCATCGACCGCGGCCGGGGTGCAGGTGAAGATCCGGTGCCGGCTCGGCGTGTCGCCAGGACCGCCGGCAGCAAAGGGCCCCGTGACCGTGAGATTCGCGAGGTAGGGCCCCGTCCGCGCCTCGTCGTTGAAGAACCCGCCGGCGTACGGCCGCACGAGCGGCTCCTTCAGGGCGAGGCGCAGCGGCTGGAGCGCGCCGGTCCGAGACGCCTCCGTCAGGACCTCCGCCGACCCGACGAACGTGGCGGCGAGGTCGCGCATGCCCGCCGGCACGGCGACCCGCACGCGCCAGTCGGCGTCCATGTTGCGCCGGTGGCCGGCCAGGTCGACGTCGCTGATGGGCTGCGGCTCGAGGTCCTCCGGGTCCGGCTCGCCCGCGAACGCGAACCGCTCGACCGGCTGGCCGTCGATCAGGATGTCGAGGTGGTGGGTCTCTTCGTAGCGCGGGATGTTGTCCAGGATGTCGAGGGCCAGCTTGGCCCGGATCTCGTACTCCCCGCTCCGCGGGAAGTGGTGCCGCACCCGCAGGCCGCCGCGCGTTCCCAGCGGAAGCCCCTCCAGGTGGCGCTCCTGAGAGAGATCTCCCGGGACCGTGTAGACCCGCGTCGTCGGCGGCGTTGCCGAACTCCCGACGGCGGCGCGGCTGATCTTGCGCGCGGCGGCCAGGTAGCGGTCCAGGTGCGTGGGCGAGATCCGGAGGGACGACGCGATGTTGTCGAAGCCGTAGCTCGCGTCGTCGGACGGCAGCAGCTCGGCCGCGTCGATCTCCAGGGCGAGCAGGTCCCGAATCGCGTTCGTGTACTCGGTGCGGTTCAGGCGATGGAGCACATCCGAGCGGCCCGGATCCGGATCGGCGGCCGCGGCCCGGTCGAGCCGGGTCTCGAGCCAGCTCGCAAGGTCGTCGTACGCGTGCGGCTCGGGGCGCGGGCGGCCCGCGGGCGGCATGAGGCCGGTCCGGAGCTTGCGGACGACCTTCTCCCACACCTCGGGCCGGTCCGCGACGACCCCGACGTCCATCGTGTCCAGGGTCAGACCGGCGGTTCTCAGGCGTTCGTTGTGGCAGGTGACGCAGTAGCGGTCGAGCAGCGCGCGCGGCGAGAACGCCGACTCGACGGCGCCGCCCGACGGCGGGCTCGCCGCGGCCGTCGCGGCCGTGGTCAGGACGGCGAGCGCGAGTGCGCCCGTCGCGCACGCAAGCCGGGATTTTCCGTACCGCATCGGTAGCTAGTAGCACAGCCAGCCGGAGGGTGCAAGCGCTGGCGGGTCCCGGCGCCTCCGACGCCCCCGGATCACCGGCTCGACGGCCGCGTCCGACGCCACCAGATGAGCACCAGGGCCGCGCCGACGAGGGTCAGGCCGATCGACAGCCCGATCCAGAGGCCGACGATGCCCCAGCCGGCCCCGAAGCAGAGCACGTAGCCGACCGGGAGGCCGACGATCCAGTGCCCGGCGAGGTTGCTCACCATGGGGGTGCGCGTGTCCCCCAGGCCGCGCAGCGCCCCGGTAGCGACCGCCTGCAGCCCGTCGAAGAGCTGGAAGAACGCGGCCACCAGGAGCAGCGTCACCCCGGCGCGCATCACGGCGGGGTCGCTGGTGTACAGGCGCAGGATGGGATGCGGCGTCGCCACGAAGAACACCGCGGCGGCGCTCATGAAGCCGCCTCCGAGGGCCAGCGCGGCCCACCCCGCCCGCCGCACGCCGGACGGGTCGCGCCGCCCCGCCGCTTGGCCCACGCGGACCGCGCCAGCCGCGCCCACGCCCTGCGGCACCATGAAGGTCACGCTGGCCACATTGAGCACGATCTGATGGGCAGCCAGCGTTACCGCCTCCAGGCGCCCCGCCAGGGCGGTGACGGCCGCGAATACCCCGAACTCCAGCGTCACCTGCGCCGCCGCGGGCCAACCGAGCGCGACCAGGCGGCGCAGGCGGCGACGTTCCGGGCGCAGCCGCGGCCACGGGCCGGCGGGACCTCGGCGGGCACGAAGCAGGATCGCCACGGCGAGAAACGACGCCAGGTACACGCGGGAGATGCAGGTGGCCCAGCCCGCGCCATCGACCCCGAGCGCCGGCAGACCCAGGTTGCCGAAGACAAGCAGCCAGTTGGCGGCGGCGTTGATCGCGTTGGCGCTGATGAGAGCCGCCGTCACCTGCGTGGCCAGACCGGTTGCCTGGAGGTAGCGGCGGAACGCGGTGTAGAGCAGCAGTGGCAGCACGCTCAGGACGACGATCGAGAAGTACGGCACGGCGAGCCGCTCCACCGCGGGTTCCAGGCCCCAGCGGTCGAGGCTCGCGGCCACCCCACCGGCGACGAGGGTCAGCGGCACGGACAGCAGCCCGGCGAGAAGCGCCCCCTGAACGAGCCACCGACGGCACTCCTCGGGACGGCCGCGGCCGTAGGCGCGCGCGACCAGGGTGTCGAGGCCGAGCAGCATGCCGATGCCGAACACGACGACCGCAAGAAAGAGCACGCTGCCGATGCCCACCGCCCCGATCGCCGCCGGCCCCAGGCGCCCGACCATCGCGAGGTCGACGAGCCCCATCGCGATCCATCCCAGCTCGGCCACCACGATCGGCGTCGCAAGTCGCGTGGTGGGGGGCAGCTCCGCGTGCAGCGCTCGCAGCGCCGCGCCGGCGGCGGCAGGCCACGCCGGCCGGGTCGAAACCGATGTCGGCCGTGCCGGCCGCGCGCGTCGCCCCACGGGAGGGATCGTACCGCGCCGCCGGGCGGCCGTTGACACCCCGCTACGGCGAGACTACGCTCGGGCCGGAGCCGAAGGGATGAACAACCTGCTCGCGTCGGCGCTCGTCCGCAGGGTGCTGGTTGCTCTGGGAGTCGTCGTCCTGATCCCGGTCGTCGCGATCGGCACCCTGGCCGTAGCCTCCGGTCGCGCCGACCCGCCGTCGGCGTTCTTCGGCGGCGGTCCGCTCGTGGACGGCGAGCTCGTGACCGGCCCCGAGCCGGACTGGAGCTTCGTGGGCGATGTCGCGCTCGTCGACCTGCAGCTCGTCGATCCTCCGCGGTCCCGCGTGGTGTTCATCGCCGACCACGACGGCAAGCTCTACGTCGTGTCCGGCTACATGGGCAGCTTCCTCGGCGGGCTGTGGAAGCGGTGGCCGGCGCAGGCAGAGCGGGACGGGCGGGCCGTGGTGCGGATCGAGGGCAAGCGCTACGAGCGCACGCTCGTGCGAATTCGTTCGGATGCGGACGTGATCGAGGGCGTCAGCGCGGAACTGGGCCGCAAGTACGGCGGGGGCGACCCGGGCTCGATCGAGTCCGGGGATACGTGGCTCTTCGAGCTCGCCCCCCGGGCCTCGGGAACGACCGGAGGCTCGAGGTGAGACTGCTCTCCTGGACCATCGGGCTCCTGATCGTCGTCGTCCTCGCGGTGCTGTTCGTCCCGGGCCTCGGCCCGTCCATCGAAGCGAGGCTGCTGGGCTGGATGGCGGGGTTGGCGGGTTGAGCCCGGCGCCGCGACCCACACCCTCGCGTCGATGACCGATTGACGCCGGTCGCCGCGCCCGCCCGGCTTGCGCGCGGCGTAGCCCATCACTCGCCGCGAAGCGTCACCGCCCGTCTCCCCCCGCAATCCTGTCTGGCGCTGCCGTCCCCTCGGGCCTCGGGCGGACGGGCCGCTCCTTACGCCCGCTCGCCGCCCGCCCGCGCGCGCAGCCACGCGACCACCGCGAGCAGCAGCACCGCGAAGACGATGAGGAACGTCGCGACGGCGAGGATGGCGGGGCTGATCTGCTCGCGGACGCCGGTCCACATCTGGCGGGGGATCGTGCGCTGGTTCGTGCCCGCCATGAAGAGGACGACCACCACCTCGTCGAACGACGTCGCGAACGCGAACAGCGCCCCGGACACGACGCCCGGCGCGATCAGGGGAAGCTGGACGCGGCGGAAGACGAACAGCGGACTCGCGCCGAGGCTGGCCGCGGCGCGCGTCAGGTTGACGTCGAAGGTCGAGAGCGTGGCGGTCACGGTGATGACCACGAACGGCGTGCCCAGCGCCGCATGCGCCAGGATGAGGCCCAGGTGCGACTGGGCGAGCCCGACCGTGGAGTAGAAGAAGAACATCCCCGCCGCCGCGATGACGAGCGGCGTGACCATCGGCGAGATCAGCAGCCCCATGACCGCGCGACGCAGCGGCATGGCGGGGTTGGACAGGCCCAGGGCGGCGAGCGTCCCGAGCCCCGTCGCCAGGGCGGTGGCGGCGACCCCGATGAGCAGGCTGTTGGCGAGCGCGAGCGACCACGTCCGGTCGCCCAGAACCTGCCGGTACCAGCGCAGCGACCACGCCTCGGAGTCGAGGCGCAGCATCCCCTCGGTGAAGGTGAAGTAGGGCTCGGCGTTGAAGCTGAGCGGGATGATGACCAGGATCGGAGCGACGAGGAAGGCGAGGACCAGGCTGCAGAAGGCGCCCTGCAGCAGCGCGCCGGCCGGCGGACGCCGCGCAATCACCCGGCCCAGGGCGGCCCGCGACCGCTGCGCCGGCCCCCCGGGCCTCGCCGCCGCCCCCCCTGCCGTCATCCCAGCCTCATCCGGTCCAGGCCCACGAGGCGGTCGAACACCAGGTACAGCGCGGCGACGCACGCCAGCAGGATCGCTCCCAGCGCCCCCGCGAGGCCCCAGTTGAGCGACGTCTGCATGTGGTAGGCGATGAAGTTGGAGATGAGCTGCCCGCTCTGGCCGCCGACCAGGGCCGGCGTGATGTAGTAGCCGATGGCCAGGATGAACACCAGCAGCGAGCCGGCCCCGATGCCGGGAAGCGTCTGCGGCACGTAGACGCGCCGGAAGGCCAGCAGCGGGCTCGCGCCGAGCGAGGCGGCGGCGCTCATCTGCTGCGGCGGGATGGTGCGCATGACCGAGTAGAGCGGCAGCACCATGAAGGGCAGCAGCACGTGGGTCATCGCGACCACCGTGCCGGTCATGTTGTAGATGAGGGCGAAGCGGGCGTCGTCGCCGACGAGGCCGATCGCCACCAGCAGGTCGTTGATCACCCCTTGCGACTGGAGTAGGACGATCCACGACGTGGTGCGGACCAGAAGCGAGGTCCAGAACGGGACCAGCACGAGCGCCAGCAGCAGGCCCGCCCTCCGCGGCGGCGCATGCGCGATGAGATGGGCCAGCGGGTAGCCGAGCAGCAGGCAGAGGACGGTGATGCCCAGGCTGACGAGCAGCGTGCGCCCGAGCAGCGCCACGTAGATCCGACGCTCCGCGGGCTGCCGCGCGATCGCCCCGTCGGACCGGCGCTGCAGATCGACGGCGTTCAGGTAGTGGCGCATCGTCAGGCGATCGCCCGCGGTCCGGATGGCGTGCCAGGTGGGGGGCTCGCCCCACGCGGCGTCGATGTCGATCAGCGCCTCGCGCCAGGGGCCGCGGTCCACCTCGCGGAGCCGCCGCACCGTCCGGACGAGCACGCTCCGCAGGCCGCCTCGCACCCGGTTGACGCGGCTCGCCACCCGGCCCAGCACGCGGGCCTCCCGCGCCACCAGCAGCTCCCGCGCCGCCGCCTCGTAGACCGCCTCCGCCGGCGCGCCGCTGCCGTCCCAGTCGCGCAGCCGCTCCAGGGTGTCGGGCAGGGCGTCCGCGACCACCGGGTCGTAGACGCTGCGGACGAGCATCGACCCCAGCGGGACGACGAAGGTGGCGCCGATGAAGGCCACGAGGGGCAGCGCCAGCCCGGCCGCGCGCAACCGGGCGCGGCGGCCCGGACCGTGCCCCGCGGGCGGACCGGCGGCGCTCACTGCGCGAGCCATGCGGCGAAGCGCTCGTTCATCTCGTCGGCGTGGTCGCTCCACCACTCCCAGTCGTTGGCCAGCGCCCGCCTCAGGTGATCCGCCGTGAGCGGCATGTGCGGGTTCATGTCGATGCCGGCCTCGGCGTGGGTGGCGATGAGCGGCACGCCCGACCGTCGCGCCGGGCTGTACGAGATGTAGCGGCCGACGCCGGCCATCGACTCGGCCGTCGACGCGAAGGCGAGGAAGCGGCGCGCGGCGTCGAGATTCGGGGTGCCGGCGACGATGGCCAGCGGGCCGACGTCGTACACCTGTCCGTCCCAGACGATGACGAAGGGCTGGTCCTCCGCCACCTGGGCGTTGAAGATGCGACCGTTGTAGGCGGTGCTCATCACCACCTCGCCGTCGGCGAGCATCTGCGGCGGCTGGGCGCCCGCCTCCCACCAGACGACCTGGTCCTTGATCGTGTCGAGCTTGCGGAAGGCGCGCGCGACACCTTCCGGGGTGTCGAGCGCGGCGTAGACCTCGTCCACCGGCACGCCGTCCGCGATCAGCGCGAACTCCAGGTTCACGTGCGGGACGCGGCGCATGCCGCGGCGGCCGGGGAAGCGCTCGAGGTCGAAGAAGTCGTCCATCGTCGCCGGCGGCCCGTTCGGGAAGCGCGCCGGGTGGTAGGCGTAGACGGTGGAAAAGAAGGACGTGCCGACGCCGCATTCCGTCAGCGCGGCAGGGAAGAAATCGTCCACCGCGGGCGTCCCGTCCGCGGCCGCCGGCAGCATGGCCGGGTCGATCGGCTCGAGGATGCCCTCGTCGCAGCCGCTCACCGCATCGGCGATCTCGACGTCGACGACGTCCCAGTGGACGTTCCCGGTCTCGACCTGCGCGCGCACCTGCGCCAGGCCCCCGTTGTAGCTCTCCAGGCGGATCTCGATGCCGGTCTCCGCCGTGAAGCGCTCGTGGTAGCCCAGGACGCAGGCGCGGGCGTAGGAGCCGCCCCAGGAGACGACGGTGAGCGACGG
>JAPOYG010000487.1 GCA_026706755.1 Acidobacteriota bacterium | reverse complement strand
AGGCGATCCGGACGCGTTCGGGGCGGAAGCTCCCGCACCGACGCTGGTCGTCGACACCGGCGCCTTCGCCGCGGCGAAGCTGGCCGCCCTCACCTGCCACGCCACGCAGTTCCACGGCGGCGCGCTCGAAGCCATCGCGCCCGAGGACGCCCCCCGCCTGCTCGGTGTCGAGCACTACCGCCGGGCCACGGTCGGGGCCGCAGGTCCGAGCTTCCTGGACGCGTTCGCGGTCCCGGCCGCCACGCCCGGCGCCGCATCGCTGCCGACCCTATCCGACCGCCGAACCCCGTAGCGCCGATTCCACCGTGCTGCGCAAGACCCTCGACCTGCTCCGCTGCCCGTACTGTGGCACCCGGCTGGCCGTCGTCGACAATACCGCCCGGGCCGGCGCCGAAAGCTGGATCGAGTCGGGCGTGCTCGGCTGCGAGTGCTGCGCGTTTCCGATCGTGGCGGGGATTCCGGTCCTAATCGCGGACGACCCGACGCGCGACGCGATGCACGCGCTCGAGGCCGGGCACGCGGACGACGCCCTCCATCTCCTGCTCGGGCTCGACGAACCCCGGCGAAAGGAGTTCCGGCGCCTGACCGCCCGCCCGCGACTGCCCACCTACCGCGATCTGCTGGCCGTCCTCTGCCGCGACGCGGAGGCCGACTGCTTCCTGTACCGCCTGTCGGACCCGACCTACCTGACGATCGAGGCGCTGCTCGACGCACTGGCGCAGGACGCGCCGGCCGCTTCGGGGCGCGCGCTCGACCTGTGCGGAGGCTCCGGGCACCTGACGCGCGTGCTGCTCCGGGCGCCCTCGCGGCGCGGGGTCGTGCTCGCGGACCTCCACTTCTGGAAGCTGTGGCTCGCGGCGCGAGTCACCGCTCCCGGCTGCGCTCCGGTCTGCTGCGACGCCAACAGCCCGCTGCCGTTCGCGGACGCCGTCTTCTCCACGGTGCTCCTGAGCGACGCCTTTCCGTACATCTGGCACAAGCGGATGCTGGCGGGCGAGATGGCGCGGGCCGCAACGCCCGACGGCGTCGTCGTGCTGCCCCACCTCCACAGCTCGCAGGGAGAGAACGTCAACGCCGGCGACACGTTGACGCCGGCCGCCTACCGCGACCTGTTTGCGCGACTCGAGCCCCGACTGTTCGAGGACGGGGCGCTCTTCGAGGATATGCTCGCGGCGCGCGCGGTCGATCTGACCCGCTCCCGTCGTCCGGGCGATCTCGCCGGGGCGCCGTCGCTCACGCTCGTCGCCGGCCGGCGTGCCGAGCTGTTCCGGCGCTACCACGTCCCCGACCGGCTCGACGTGAGCGACGCCCTCATCGTGAACCCGCTCTACCGTGCCGAGCCGGCCGAGAGCGGCACGCGCCTGACGCTGCGCTTCCCGACCCCCGAGTACGAGGCGGAATTCGGAGAGGTGAAGCGCTACCTCCCGTCGACCATCACCGTGCCAGCCGACCTGCGCGGCCCGCTGGCGGCAGCCGATTTCGGTCCCGATTACGCCGATCTTCGACGCCGCCGCGTGCTGGTCGATGCGCCGCACGGCTACTGCTGAGTCCCGCGCCGCCTGGAGCCGGGACGGCGGGCCCGAGCACCGGCCTCGTACGCTCCCCCGTGCGCCGGCGCCCCCCCCGCCGGGCCACGCATCACGCCGAGGCGAGCGGACGTCCTGGATGAGCCTGGCGGCGTTGCGCGAGCTCGCGCTGCCTTCGCAGACCCCTGGCCGGCAGCCGTCCGGCGGTCACCCGTCGCCAAAGGCGCCGAGAAGCACCGGCAGCAGCTCGTCCATGCGGGCGACCGCGCCCGACCGCGGGGCCAGGCCATCGTGGAATCGGCGGGCCCGCAACCGGTCGAGCAGCTCGGCGCGGCTGGCGATGACGTGCACGGGGACATTCCACGACGCCCCCTCCCCGCTCACCAGCGCCGGCGGCTGGTGGTCGCCGACCAGGACCATCACGAGGTCGCGGTCGGCGCGCAGGCGCAGGTAGCCGCCCACGGTGGCGTAGGCGTAGCGCAGCGCCTCGACGTAGCTCGGGGCCAGGTTGGTCCAGTCGGGTTGATCGGACCACGCGCGGTCGAGCTCCTCGCGGTCGTAGGGGTGCTCCGAGACGACGCGCGCCCAGTCGGGCTGGTAGGGCGGGGCGGGCGTGAACGGCGCGTGCGTGCTGATGGTCGAGAAGAAGACGAACAGCGGCGGCCGGTCGCGCGGGTCGACCTCCAGCGCGTCGACGCGGGCCAGCGCGTACTGGTCGTTGATGCTCCACCAGCCGAAGGGCGGCCCGCGGTAGCCGAGGCGCTGGTGGTCGTAGATCTCGTCGTACCCGTAGAAGGCGCCCTCCGGCCAGTCGATCAGGAGCCCCGGCACGATGGCCACGGTGCGATAGCCGTTGCGTCCGAACAGCTTGACGAGCGTGTCGCGGTCCTGGGCCATCAGCCGGACGTTGGTGCGATCGTCGCGCACCTCCGTCCCGGACAGCAGGCTGATGTGCGCCAGCCACGACTCCCCGCCGAAGGTGGTCGACTCGACGAGCGCGGAGACCACGGTGCGGCCGGTGTCGCGGATGTCCGTCCGCAGTTGCGCGCGGCTTCCGGCGAGCGGCGCCGAGAGCGCGTCGCTCTCCCAGGCGACCGCCCCGTAGGATTCCAGGAAGATGACGAAGACGTCCGCCCCCGCCACGTGTGCGAGATCCGAGGCGAGCGCGGGCGCGGGACCGAGCGCGGCCAGGCCGGCGCCGCTCGCCTCGTAGACGAGCTCGCCCGCCTCGCGTGCGTAGGCCACCGCGACCGGGTCGGCAAACCGGAGACGGTCGATCGGCCGCCATCCGAGCTCGACCGCGGCGAACAGCGCAACGACCACGGCGGCCGCCCCGCCGAGCAACCGCCGCCCGAGCGGTGAGGCGGCGGGGCGCGCGATGCACCCGAGCGCCCACCGGGCGCCGGCGTAGAGGGCGACCGGGACCGCGAGCGCCACGGCGGCCGCCCCCGCCACCTGCCAGGGATCCGCGACCGTCGCGAACATCGCGCCGACGCTCGGCACGTGGCGGAAGTCCCAGTACAGGTTGACGTCCCGGCCGTAGAGCGAGCGCGTCGTGACGTCGACGTAGCGGCCGGCGACGAGCAGCACCCAGCCGACGGCGCCCGCGCGCAGAGCGGCGGCCGGCACGCGCCCCCACCAGCGCTGGAGCGCCACGACGGCGAGCGTCGCGAACGCGAGCTCCGCCGACAGGTCCGCCGTCAGCCGGATCGCCGGCGTCGGCCACACGTTGCGGAACGTGACCGACAGATTGAGCAGGACAAGGGCGAGAGGCAGCAGGCACCAGTCGAGGAGCCCGGGGAGACGGGTGCCACCGTCCGGAGGCGAGGGGTCCGATCCGCGCACGGCAGCGCTACCAGGGCACGCTGTACGGCAGGCGCCGCTGGCCCCCGACGGCCAGGGCGAGCAACCCGCCGAGGACGGGCGGACCGTACCCGTTGGTGAGGTAGCCGGATGTGAACATGATGCCGCTGGCGAACTGGAAGTTGACGACCATCGCCAGCGCCACCGCGCCCGTCAGGCGCACCCGGAAACCGGCGAGGAGCGCGGCCCCGGCGGCCAGCTCGCCCAGCACGACCAGCCGCGCGAACAGCGGCGCGCCGGGAATCGCCACCCATTCGAGGTACCATCGGCTGATCGCCACCGGCTCGAAGGAAACCCACTCCTCGAGTTGGTACGTGAGGTAGCCGCTGTCCCCGAGCCAGGCGAGCTTGTCGGTGCCCATCAGGACGAGAAAGACGCCCATGATCAGTGACAGCGCGCGCAGGCCGCCGGCGGGTGAGTTGAGAGTCGGCATGTCGGCTCCGGGGCTGCCGGTCCGCATCTCCGCGCATTGTAACGCCCCCGTGGCAAGGGCATGACGACCGACGCGCAGCAAGCCGCGCCTACGGTGGCCAGCGCCCAGCCTGCGGCCCAGCCGGCGGCCACGGCATGACCACCGACGCGCAGCAAGCCGCGGGCAGCCGCCTGCGACGCATCGCCGGCGTTGCCCGCTCGCTCGGCATGTATCACGCCATCCCGGGGCGGCAGCGCCGCCTGCGACGCCTCTACGCGCACTTCGTCGCTCCGGGCGACCTCGTCTTCGACCTCGGCGCGCACGCCGGCAACCGGTCCCGGGCGCTGGCCACCCTCGGCTGCCGGGTGGTGGCGGTCGAGCCGCAGCCCGACTTCGCGCGCCTGCTCCGGGGGCTGTTCGCACGCTCGGACGCGGTCGACGTCGTCGAGGCTGCCGTGGCGGCCGACGCCGGGCGCGCTTCCCTGTCCATCAGCGAGCGGACACCTACCCTCACCACCCTCGCCACCGAGTGGCGCGACGAGCGCCTCCGTGACCCCCGCTTCGCCGGCATCCGCTGGAACCGGACCATCGAGGTGGAGACGACCACGCTGGACGCCCTGATTGCCCGCTTCGGCGCCCCGGCGTTCGTCAAGATCGACGTCGAGGGATCGGAGCCGCAGGTCCTGGCCGGCCTGACGCGGCCGCTGCGCCTGCTTTCTTTCGAGTACCTGCCGGGCGCGCTCGAGCAGGCCCACGCCGTCATGGCGCGCCTCGACGCGCTGGGCTCCTACCGCTACAACTGGTCGCCCGGCGAGTCCTACCGCCTGGCCGCCTCCGGGTGGCTGACGGCCGACGCGCAACGCGCCGCACTCGAATCGCCCGCGGCCCGGCGGGTATCGGGCGACGTCTACGCCCGGCTCTCGGACGCCGGCGCTCCCGGCCTCTCATGAGCTCCTTCGACGCGGAGAGTGTGCGCCGCTACTACGATCGCCGCACGGCGGCCTTCATCGCCCGCGGCCAGGGCGGGCGGGTCGGCGCCATCCACCGGGCCGTCTGGGGGCCGGGCGTGGCGACCCGCGACGAGGCGTTCCGCTTCGTCGAATCGCGGATCGCGGAGCGGATCGCGGCGGAGCGGACGGGCGATCGGACACCGCACGTGGTCGACCTCGGCTGCGGAGTCGGCGCCAGCCTCTGCCACCTCGCGAAACTGCTGCCGATCCGCGGCACGGGCGTCACGCTCAGCCCGGTGCAGGCAGAGCTCGCCCGGCAGCGGATAGCCGCGGCCGGCGTGGCGGACCGGGTAGCGTGCCTGCACGGCGACTTCACCGACCTGCCGGCCGGCATCGCCCAGGCCGACCTCGCCTTCGCGATTGAGGCCTTTGCGCACGCCCCGGTCCCGGAACGCTTCTTCTCGCAGGCGGCGGGCCTACTCCGACCCGGCGGTCTGCTGGTGATTTGCGACGACTTCCGCCGCCAGGCGTTCACGCCGGCCGCCCAGCGCGCCCTCGCCCGCTTCCGGCGCGGATGGCGCATCCACACGCTGATCGACCGGACTGGGCTCGAGCGGCTGGCGCAGGCGGCGGGATTCGAGCACCTGTCGACGACCGACCTGACGCCCCACCTGGAGCTCGGCCGCCCGCGCGACCACGCCGTCGCCCTTTTCGTCCTGCTGTTCGGGTGGCTGCCGATCGAGGACCGGTTCGGCCACCTGACCGGAGGCGATGCCCTGCAGCAGTGCCTGCGCCACGGATGGATCGGCTACGATCTCGCGTGGTTCCGGCGCCGCGGGGCGGCGGGGGACGCCGTCGATGGCTGAGCCCGCGATCCGCTACTGGCACGCGCTGACCACGGCCGAGATCGAGCGCTTCGCCGAGCGGGATCCGGTCGCCGTCCTGCTGCTGGCCGCGGTCGAGCAGCACGGTGCGCACCTGCCGCTGTCGACGGACCTCGACATCGGGCTGGGCCTCCTGGCCGTGGCGTTCGGCCGGCTGCCCGACGCGCTCCCGGTGGCGGCGCTTCCGCCCGTGTCCGTCGGGGCGAGCCTGGAGCATGCGCGCTTCCCGGGCACCCTCAGCATCCCTGCCACCCTGCTGGGCGACCTGATTCAACACCTCGGAACGAGCGTCGCGCGCGGCGGCATCCGCCGTCTGGTGGTGGTCAACAGCCACGGCGGAAACCGGGCCGCGCTCGACGCCGCCGCTCTCCGGTTGCGCGAGCAGGCGCAGTTGCTGGTCGTGAAGGTCCACTACCCCGACTTCCCGCGCCCCGCCGCGGTGGATCTGCCGGAGGCGGAATGGCGCCACGGGATTCACGGCGGCGCGGTCGAGACCGCGATGATGCGCTACCTGCATCCGGACCGCGTGCGCGAGGCGGAGGCAGGAGGCGCGCCATTCGCCGCGGAGCTCGAGCGGCAGGGCTCGCGCATCGCGCCCGAAGGCGCCGCGGCTTTCGCGTGGCTGGCGGGAGATCTCGACCGGTCCGGGGCGGTGGGCGATGCCGCGCTCGGCACGGCGGACGTGGGGCGGCGTCTCGTCGACTACTACGGCGCGACGCTCGCCGCGGTGATTCGCGACGCGCGCTCGTTTCCAATCGACCGGCTCGTCTGAGTCGGCGACGGGCGCGGGCGAAGACCGGCAGGGCTCAGGTGCGGGGCTTGCCGGCCGGATCGGTGCCGGCCAGCATGTCGTGGAGCCAGTGGCCGGCCCGGTCGACCTTCGCCGTGACGTAGGAGCGGTTGTGCGGATTGAGGGTGCCGAACAGCGGCAGCCGGTCGACGACGTCGACACCCGCGGCGCTGAGCGCGCGAACCTTGTCGGGATTGTTGGTCAGCAGCACGACCCGGCGCACGCCGAGCGTGCGGAGAATCTGGACCGCGGCTCCGTAGAGCCGCTCGTCGGCGTCGAAGCCGAGCAGCTCGTCGGCGTCGATCGTGTCGAGGCCGTCGGCCTGCAGCCGGTAGGCCCGCAGCTTGTTGGCGAGGCCGATGTCCCGGCCCTCCTGGGCCATGTAGAGGAGCATCCCGCCGCCGCGCTCCGCGAACACGCGCACGCTGCCTCGGAGCTGCTCGCCGCAGTCGCACCGCAGGCTGCCGAAGAGGTCTCCGGTCAGGCACGCGGAGTGGATGCGCACGGGAACCGGATCGGGCCATCGCTCGGGCGGCCCGAGCAGGACGGCGACGTGCTCGCGCAGTCCACTCGTCTCACGGTAGAGGATGAAGCGGGCATCCTCGGCCTCGGGCAGCGGTACCGGACCGTCGCTGACCTGGACGACCTCCGCGCCGGACTGTCCGGCCATCTCGGTGACCTGCGCCGCCGTCACCGAAAGCACCGCGCCGTCCGCCAGCGCCTGCCGCAGGGGCGCATCCTCCGGCTCGGCCGGAACCGCGACGACCGCCGGGAGCAGCCGGCCCAGCCGCGCCAGCGTCAACCCGCCCATTTCGCTTGCCGACGCCGCCCGCACGTCCGCTTCCGCTCCCCGGAACGGCCCGCGGGCGCTGGCGAGATGGAGGATCTCGTCCGGACCCTCGCCGTTGAGTGCGAGGCTGATCGCCGCCCCGCCCGCCTCCTCTCCCGGCGGCGGGGTCAGGCCCATCGAGGCCGCACGGCGGCGGGTCACCGCGAGGCGCGGTGCGCCGAGGCGGCGCAGCGTTTCGAGGGTAGTGGCGTCGAGACCGTCAACCGTCGCGACCAAGGAACCGGCGGCACCGGGAACGCTCACATACAACGCTCGCCCCTGCCGCAGATCGAAGAGCCCGCGTTCCGCTTCGTACATCCGAATGCCCAAACGTTGCTACGCTAGCGTCCGCAGCCCGGCACGACCGTGACCAAACCGACCACGCTGGACGAGCGCGTCGCATGGGCCCTCGTACGCGCCGTCCGACCGGCGCCGGGTCGTACGGTCCGAGTGCACCATCATCCCAAGCCCGCCGTCTCGTTGCAAGTGTATCCGTCCGGCGAATGGGAGGCATCCGTCGTTCCGACCGCGGCGGCCCGGCAGGTGCTCGACCTCTACCTGCCGCTCCAGCTCCGGGCCGATCTGGTCATCGCACAGGCCGGTCAGAGCCTCGACGGCCGCATCGCCACCCCGACCGGGCACTCGCACTACGTGACCGGACCCGCCGACATCCGGCGCCTCCACCGCCTGCGCGCGCTGGTCGACGCCGTCGTCGTCGGGGCCGGCACCGTGGCCGCCGACAACCCCCGGCTGACCGTCCGTGAGGTCGAGGGGCCCAATCCGGTGCGCGTGGTCATCGATCCCGGCGGACGCCTCGACGAGGCGCGCGCCGTCTTCCGCGACGGCGCGGCGCCGACCATCTCCGTGCGGCGTCGCGGGGCCGCCGCGCCGGAGTGCGCAGCCCGGGCTCACGACGGCCGCGCGGCTTCTTCCGGGACGGGGGACGAGCCCGCCGCCTGCGAGGTAGTCGCGCTCCCAGCGGCCCCGACCGGAGAGCTCGCTCCCCGCGAAATCCTGCAGGCGCTCCGCGAGCGCGGCCACCGACGGCTGCTCATCGAGGGAGGTGGAATCACGGTGTCGCGATTCCTCGATGCGGGCGTGGTCGACCGGCTGCACGTCGCCGTGGCGCCGCTCGTCATCGGGTCCGGCCCCGCGGCCTTCGCGCTGGCCCCCATCCGCACCCTGGACGAAGCGCTGCGTCCGGCCTGCCGCATTTTCCGGCTCGGCGCGGACGTGCTGTTCGACCTCGACCTCGCAGCCCCCCCAGTGGGGCATGGTCGGAATCCCTCTGGTGCCGAAGCTGCGTCGCTGGCACCACCTCATTGACCGCCTGCGGCGAGGCGGGAATCTCCGGGGCCGAGACTACCGGGTCGCTGGCGGAGGGAGGGCCAGCAGATCCAGGTGACCGACGGTGAGGCCGAAACGGCCGGAGTCGATCGTCGCCCGCCGACGTCCGCCCCAGCTCCGGATTGCTGCCGGGTCGGGTCCCGTCGGATCGTCTCCCGAGGGGCTCCGCCCCGCCTCGCCGCCCTCGGCCAGCTCGAGCGCGGCTGCCTCCCACCCGTCGACCAGCGCCCGTGCGAGCCGCGCATCGCGCGGTCCGAGCCGCCACGGGCTGCGCATCGACCAGACCCGGTAGCCCGCCCCGCGGAAAGCGGTCTCCGCCGTCAGGCCGGCCATCGGACCCAGCGCGGGGCCGAACCCCTTGTCCCGGCGCTGGTGCGCGTTCACGGCCCGGCGGACCGGCCCGTCGTCGGGATCGTCGTCCGCGCGCGGATCGTCCGCCGCCCCGTGCCACTGCGCGCTGCCGTCGTAGGTGAGCGCGAAGTGCGCGGCGCAACCCGCTTGGCGACATCGGTCGACCAGCCGTTCGAGCCACGTCCGAGACACCAGGTCCAGCAGCGCGGAGCCGGTCACGACGTGCGCGTCGCTGTCTGCGATTGCGGCCAACCCCGAGTCGGCCAGATCGGCGGTGAGGCACCTCAGGCGCTCGACGCCTTCCGGCGCCGACGCCCGCCCCAGGAGATCGGCATCCCGATCGACCAGCGTCCAGTGCTGCGGGCCGGGCAGCCGCGGCGCCAGGTAGCGCAGGTTCGATCCCGTGCCGCTCCCGAGATCCACCACGCGCGACCAGCCGTGCCGGCGGCAGGCCGTCGCCAGGAGCGACGCCGCGGCCGCCGCGCGGGAGCGATGGTCCACCGGCTCGCGAAGCGCCAGCCACGCGGGGTCGAAGGTCTCGCTCACCGGCTAATGCCCCGGCCGACCGTACCGGACCGGTCGTCCCGCCGCGCGAGTGCGGTCAACGCTTCAGCGAACGCCGCCGCCGCGTCGTCCCAGCCGGGGAGAGCCGCCGCGTGCCGGCGCGCCGCGGCGGCGAGCACGGCCCGCCTCTCCGCGCCGGACTGACGCCTGGCTTCGCGGTCGGATCCGGCGAGCAGCGGCGCCAGCGCCGCGGCGAGCGCGGCGTCGTCGCCCGGGGGGACCAGGACGGCGGCCTCGGGGGGAACCGTCTCCGGAATCGCGCCGCCGGTGGTGCTGACGATCGGCAGGCCATGCGCGAGGGCCTCCGCCAGCACCATGCCGTAGCCCTCGTAGTGCGAGGCCAGCACGAAGAGCGCGCTCTCCGCGTACAGGGCCGCCAACGTCACCGGATCGCATTCCCCGGCGAAGCGCACGCGGTCGGCCAGGCCTTGCGACTCGACAGCGGCCAGCACGCGCACCGCGTGGCCTGGGTCGCGCTCCAGGCTTCCCGCGCAGTCACACTCCCAGGGCAGGTGGGCGATCCGCGCGAGCGCTCGCACCAGCACGTCGTGCCCCTTGCGAGGCACCACCGCGCCGACCGAGAGAAGGCGCGGCGGAGCGCCCGCCACCTGGTCCACCGCCCCCCCCGGCGGCCGATCCGTGCCCGGCTCGACGACCTTCACGCGACCCGCGTCCACGCCGAAGCGGCCGAGCCCGCGCGCCGTGAACCGGCTGGTGACGATCACGCCGTGGGCGGCGGCAAGCGCCCGGCGCTCGCTGCCGGCAAGGCGGTCCCTCACCTCCGGCGGGAGCCCCGTCTCGTCCGACAGCGGGTGGTGAACGAGGGCCAGTATGCGCAACCGGCGGCGCTCGGCCGCCACGGGCTCCGGAAGACCGCCGAGCGCCAGGCCGTCCACGAGGGCGGTCGCGCCTTCGGGAATGGCGGCCAGCGCCGCCGCCATGCTCGTGCGGGCGGTCTCGTCCGCGTCGGGGAACCTGCCGTCCAGCGAGTGCACGGTCACCCGCCAGCCCCGGCGCCGGAGCCCCTCCGCCATGCGCGCGTCGTAGAAGTAGCCGCCGGTGCGCTGGTCGAGCGGCCCGGGGACGACCAGGTGCAGCGACGGCGCCGTCATGGCCGCCCTTCGTAGCGCCCCCAGGCCACGTGCGACTCGTGCAGCGTCACGGCGATCGACGTCACGCCCCGCGCGCCGTCCCCGAGCTCCCCCGCCCGCACCGCCGCGGCCAGGCGCTCGAAGATCTCCCGCGCCAGGAACTCGGTCGTCGTGTTGCGCCCCGCGAACGCAGGCTCCTCGTCGAGGTTGCGGTAGTTGAGGTCCGCGAGCACCCCCTTGAGGTGCGTCGAGGCGAGGCCGATGTCGACGACCATGCCGGCCGCGTCGAGCTCCGGCCGCGAGAAGGTCGCATCGACGACGTAGGTTGCGCCATGCAGCCTCTGGGCGGGGCCGAACTCCTCGCCGCGGAAGCTGTGGGCGATCATGAAGTGATCCCGCACGTTCAGGCTGTACACGACTGCGTCCTCCTGCGCGTCAACGCGGACTTCGGGGCATCGGCGGCCCGTAGCGGACCCGATGGCAGAGCGCATCGTCCGGATTCGCAGCCAGCCGCTCCAGCACGGCCGGCAGGTCGTCGAACGGGCTCTCGCCGGTCAGCAGCACGTCGAGCCGGTCGTCCGCCAGCAGGTCGAGCGCCAGCGCCACGCGGCGCCCCGTGGTCCAGCGGGGAGCGCGGTCGGGCGGCACGCGGCCGACCTGACTGCTCCGAATCGTCAGGCGCCGCGCATGGAACGCCTCGCCGAGGGGCAGCGACACCTCGCTCGAACCGTACCAGCTCGCGTCGACGATGGTCGCCTCCACCCCCGCGGCCCCGAGCGCGGCGCGCAGCCCCTCCGCGCGCCCGCTGGCGTGGATGACGAGATCGACGGCGCCCCCGGCGGGAACCTCCGGTCGATACTGCAGGCCCAGGGCATCCGCCGTCGCGGCGCGCGACGGGTTGGGATCGACGACGGTGACCCGCGCCCCCGGCACGTCCCGGCAGAGCACCGCCGCCAGCAGCCCGACCACCCCGCCGCCGACGACGAGTATCTCGTCGCCGGCCGTGGCCCGGGCGTCCCAGGCGATGTTCACCGCGGTCTCCATGTTCGCCGCCAGCACGGCCCGGCCGGCCGGAACGCCGTCCGGCACCGGGTGGACCGCCGCTGCCGGCACCCGGTAGCGATCCTGGTGTGGATACAGGCAGAACACGGTGCGCCCCTGCAGCCGGTCGGGCCCTTCCTCGACCGTGCCGACGCTGCTGTAGCCGTACTTCACGGGGCCTGGGAAGTCCCCCTCCTGGAACGGCGCCCGCATCGCGGCGTACTGCGACGGGGGCACGGCGCCGCGGAAGACCAGGGCTTCGGTGCCCCGGCTGATCCCGCTGTAGAGAGTGCGGATGAGCACGTCCCCCGCCCCCGGCGGCGGCAGCGTCGCCGGCCGCACCTCGCCCCGGCCCGGCGCTGCGATCCAGAACTGCCGCGCCGATTCGTTGTCTGACATGCGTTGATCGCCGGCCGACGCGCGCCGACGACGGCCTGGCGCCTCGGCCGCCCACTCCCCGCCCCCACGGGGACACCCGCCGCTCGTCTCAGCTCGATTCTCCGGGCGGAGGCCAGCTCCCGCCCCGCGGGACACCCTCGGCGGCATCCGGCTACGGCGATCCGTGAGCGTACCCTACGAGCCCCGGCCCCGCGCAGGGGCGTGCCCGATCCGGTCTCCGGTTGGTAGCATGCCGTCATGCTCGCACGTGACGCCGCACCGGCGGCTGCAAGGGACCGCCGAAGGGCAAGGCGTCGGGCCGTGGCGGACCTGGCCGCGGCGCTGCCGCTGCTGCTGCTCGTCACGCTGACCACGGGGGCGGTCTTCGACCTGCCGGTGAGCTACGTCTGGCAGGCCCTGGGGCTCTACGCCGGTCTCTGCGCCCTCGTGCTCGCCACCGTCCCGCCGGACCTGCCGGGGCGCGGGCTCGGGGCGGCGAACCGGGTCACCCTGGGCCGCGCGATGGTGACGCTGCCCGTCGCGGCGCTGATCGGCCAGCCGTCCATCCACCACGACGGCGGCCACTGGTGGGTGATCGTGCTGTCGACCGGGGTCATGATCACGGACGGTTTCGACGGCTGGACCGCCCGGCGCACCGGCACCGCCACCCCGTTCGGCGCCCGCTTCGACATGGAGCTCGACTCGGTGCTGATGCTGGCCCTGGCG
>JAPOYG010000189.1 GCA_026706755.1 Acidobacteriota bacterium | reverse complement strand
AGGACGTCGTCAATCGGCACGGTAGGCCTTCCATCGGGAAACAGGCGGTACGGCACGGGGTACAGCACGTCCCTCCACCGCGGGTCGGTATTGTCCGTCGGCGGAAAAGGGGCCGCCGGCCGGCTGCCGGCGCCCGGATAGCTGGTGAACGAGACGGCGCCCTCGAGCCCACCCGGCAGCTCGCGGGAGGCGGCGAGCTTGAACTCGTGCCGGAAGGCGATCGGGTCCACGACGCCGTGGTCCTGGAACAGCTCCCCCGTCTCGTCGCAGAAGCGGAAGCGGTTCGGGTCGTGCGTGTCACAGTCGGTGGCCAGTTGCCGGTCGGCGTACCACCCGGCGACGATTGTGCCGCCCCCCGCAAGCCGAGCCTGCACGCTGACCTCGACCCCGTGATAGCTGCGCTTGTTGAGGTCCGACGACCGCTCGACCACGTCTCCGATCTCCCTGCCGGGTATGAGATCGTAGACTGGAATCCTCTCGCTCGGGTCCAGCGGATTGGCGATGTCGAACCGCCGGTAGTCGTCCGGCGACACTCCAATGTCGCGCAACGCCCACGGCCTCCCCTCGGTCGAGTGATAGTGGGCGAGGTTGAGCGATACGCCGGCCGCCAGCTCCTGCTGCACGCCGAACGAGAAGTCCCAACTGTCCTCGCGTTGAAGGTTCGGATCGGGCCGGCGTGCGGCGCGAACCCCGAACTGCGGGTCGCTGCTGGGTACGATCTCGTTGTCCTGCGCGATGTCGTCCCCATTCGTCGGGAGGTCACGGCCGTCGAGGTCGCGGTCGAACCAGCTGCGGTATTCGCCGCTTCGCCGGACAGGGCTGTAGGGCCGCAGCGCAGAGACGCCCAGCGCTCCCACATAGCGTCCGGCGCTGAACTTGAGCGCCGTGCGCGCGTTACCGAACAGGTCCCAGACAACGCTGAAGCGGGGCAACACGTCGGTGAAGTCGAGTACTTCGGCCCCCTGGGCCCGGCGCGCTGGCACGAAGCGGCCGCGTGGCGACGAGCTCTCTCCGATGCCGCCCTTGAAATGCTCCACGCGGACGCCGGCGTTGAACGTGAAGCGGTCGAGCGTCAACTGATCCTGCACGTAGATCCCAAGGTCGCGGTTGACCTCCGTCCTGATCTCGGAGGGGTTGGGCGAAACCAACACCCGGAAAGGGTTGCCATCGAGGTACCATTGTACGAGCGAACCGTTGTGCGCCTCCTGTGACGATTGCTCGTGTCCCCAGCGACCCGTAAGGCCCGCCTTGAAACTGTGCGAACCGGTCACGTACGCCACGGTGGCCAGGTAGACGTAGGCCGGCAGTCTCGAGTCCCGGCAGCAGTAGCCGCGGTCTGACGCCTTCGTCACGTAGTTCCCGGGAAGATGGACCTGGCCGGCGTTCGCGTACCACGGCGTGGTCTGCGTCTCGGGCGGCCCCGCCCACGTCTCGGGAGATTCGAAATGCGTGCCCACCTGTGGAATGAAGAATCTGTTCCGGTACTGCCAGTGCTGAAAACCGGCCTCGATCAGAAGCCGGTTGGTTGCGGTGTGGGTCCACTTCGTGGGCCACACGTACTGAGTGCCGCGCGAGTATCTCTCCGGCACCGTCGACCAGTCGGTCGTCGCCGTGCCCCGCATGTGCGATTGGTAACGCCAGAATTGATCCCGGTAGCTGGTGACCTTGTGGCTCTGAGCCGCCTGCCAGGTGAGGCGGAAGGAGGCATTGTCGGTAGCGGTGTCGTTGAAGCCCGGCCGGCTCGGATCGGGCAGGAGCTGGCCCGTCTCCGGGTCCGGAGAAAAGAAGCTTGCGCCGGCCGGACGGAGCCTGGCGTGGTTGACTCGCGCCGAAGCGTAGAACCAGAGCCGGTCGCGGACGATGGGTCCGCCAAGGGCCGGATTGACGTCGAACATGTGATCCGTGGACGTGGGCGTCGTGGCGCCGCGGGCGCGGAGCTCGTCGGTGATGTTGTCTGCCTGCCAGTCCGCGACCATGCCGCTGAAGTAGAGGTCGCCGCTGAAGTCGTTCGAGCCCTCCTTGGGGATCATGTTGATGCGGATGCCGCCGCCTGCTGTTTCCGCCGTGGTCGGGTTGGTCTCGATGGAGACCTCCTGCGTCATCCCGATGTTGTCGTAGGGAAGGAGGCCGCCACCGTGTATCATCCGGGTGTCGACCCCGTCGACCTGGGACGTGTTCTGCGCGTGGCTCTTGCCGCGTGCAGTCATGTACTGCTGCACTGTCGTGCTCCCTGCGCCGCCCAGCATCGAGCCGGTCATCTTCATGCCCGGCAGGATCTTCCCGACGGTGTGCGTGGTGCGGTTGGTCGGCAGGGCCTGGATGGTCTCGCGGCCGATCACCGAGCGCTGAGTGGCCTGCTGCACGTCAACGACCGGTGTGGCGCCGGAGACGGTGACGGTCTCTTCGAGGGAGCCGACCGCGAGCCGTGCGTTGATCGGCACGCTCACGCCGGCAAGCACCTCGACGCCTTCCCGGACGACGGTGCTGAAGCCCGGCAGGGTGAACGTGATCGTGTAGAGACCGGGGCGCAGCGCCTCCACGGCGTAGCGCCCCCGCGCATCGCTGATCGCGACGCGACGCTGCTCGATGAGGGCCTCGCTGGCGGCCACCACGGTGACTCCCGGCAGCACGCCGCCCGTCTCGTCGGAGACGCTGCCGGCGATGGAGCTCTGAGCGGACACGACGGAAGTCGCCGCAAGAGATACGAAGGCAAGGGCTGGAATCAGTAGTCGATCAATCACGGTGAGGACCTCGAGATGGGAACAGCGAGACCGCCGCCTACGGGTGCAGGCCGCCGCGCGCGGACGATGCGGTGCAAGTCGACCCCTGCAAACGTAGTGAATCGATGTACCGCTCGTCGCCGCCCATATGAGGGGGCCGTTCGCCTTCCGGTCGAAAGATCCTGTCGAAGAATCCGTACGCAGAGTCCGCATCCGTGCGTCGCTCGACCAGGGCGGCGGCGACGTGGACGCGTCAGCAACGATCATGTACGGTAGGTTCGATCGGTGATTTCCGCCCGCACCGGGCACCCGGCATCCCCGGCCGGGCCTGAGTCGCCGCCGATCTCCACCGCGGGCCGGGCGCCCCGGCCAGAGAGAAGCATGGCCGACATCCGACTCGCGTTGCGCGTCCTGCTCAAGACCCCGGTCGTCACGAGCGTCGCCGTGGCGTCGCTGGCCCTCGGCATCGGGGCCAACGCGGCGATCTTCTCCCTCTTCAGCCAGATCCTGCTGCGCCCGTTGCCGATCGTCGAGCCTCAGGGGTTGGTCAACCTTCGAGCGCCGGGACCCAAGGGCGGCTCGAGCAGTTGCGACGGGGCGGGCTCGTGCGACGAGGTCTTCAGCTACCCGATGTTCCGCGACCTCGAGCGGGAGCAGACAGTCTTCACCGATATCGCCGCGCACCGAGGGTTCCGCGCCATTGCTGCGTACCGGGGGCAGACGGTCAGCGTCCAGGGGACGCAGGTCTCCGGGTCGTACTTCCCGACCCTCGGCCTCGCGCCCGCGGTCGGGCGCCTGCTCGGTCCGGAGGTCGACGAGTCGATCGGCGGGCATCCGGTCGTCGTCCTGGGCTACGAGTTCTGGCAGTCCGGTCTGGGCGGGACGCGCGACGTGGTGGGCGATGCCCTCGTCGTCAACGGGCAACCGCTGACCATCGCCGGCGTGGCTCCGCCAGGGTTTCGGGGCACCACGTTCAACCAGCCGTCCGACCTCTTCGTGCCGCTTACGATGCACGGCCGGCTGTCGACGGGCGGCGGCGAGGGGCGCTTCGAGGACCGCCGGAGCTACTGGCTCTACCTCTTCGCGCGACTCGAGCCGGGGGTCTCGCGAGACCAGGCCCACGCGGCGGTGCAGCCGCTGTACCGCGGCATCCTCGCCGAGGTCGAGGCGCCGCTGCTGGCCGGGGCGGGCGCCGAAGCCCGGGAGCGGTTCGTCGCGAGAACGCTGCAGGTCGAGGACGGACGCCGGGGACAGAGCGTCATCGACGACGTGGCCGGTCCCCCGCTGTTGCTTCTGTTCGTCGTCACCGCGGTCGTACTCCTGATTGCGTGCGCCAACGTCGCGAACCTGCTGCTCGCCCGCTCGGCCGCGCGCGGATCCGAGATGGCGGTGCGACTCGCGGTCGGCGCGTCGCGGCGGCGCCTGCTGGCGCAGCTGCTCACCGAGTCGTGCCTGCTCGCGATGCTCGGCGGCGCGGCCGGGCTGGTCGCGGCGCAATGGACCCTCCGTCTCATCGGCGTGCTCCTGCCGCCCGAAGTCGCCGAGTACATCCCCTTGACGCTGGATCCGCGTGCCGTGCCGTTCACGGGCGCCCTCGCGCTGGGGACGGGCGTGCTGTTCGGGCTCTTTCCGGCGTTCCACGGGACGCGAGTCGCGTTGATCTCGGTGCTCAAGGACGATGCCCAGCCGGGCGGTGCCCGCTCGGCCGCCGGCTTTCGGAACGGGCTGGTCGTGGCCCAGTTCGCCCTGGCGGCGATGCTGCTGCTGGTCGGCGGGCTCTTCATCCAGAGCCTGTGGAACCAAGGCCGCGTCGACCTCGACATCCAGACCGCGGACGTCGTGACGTTCCGCCTGTCGGCGGCCCTCGACGGCGGTGGAGATGCGCAGGCCCGCGCACTCTACGAGCGGGTCGAGGACGCGCTGGCGGCCCAGCCGGCGGTGAGCGCGGTGACCGCGGCTTCGACGCCGGTGCTCTCGGGATCCGCTCAGGGAACGTCCGTCATGGTCGAGGGATTCGAGGCCGGACCGGGCACCAATCGCAGTACGAGGTTCAATCAAATCGGCGCCGACTACTTCCGGACCCTTGGAATCCCGCTGCTGGTGGGCCGGACGTTCACCGAGTCGGACGTGCGCGGGGCGCCGCCGGTCGCGGTCGTCAACGAGGCGTTCGCACGCCGGTTCGGGCTCGGGCGCGAGGCCGTGGGGAGGCGCGTGGGCCGCGGCGGGCTCGACGCCGCGCTGGACACCGAGATCGTCGGGCTCGTCGCGGACACGCGCCAGGACGACCCCGGAAGCCCAGCCCCGCCGCTGCTGTTCGTTCCGTATCGGCAGGAGGAGACGGTCGGATCCCTCGCGTTCTACGTCCGGAGCGCCCTTCCGGCAGCGGCCTTGCTGCGTTCCATTCCCGCGGTGGTGGCCGAGACCGCTCCGACCCTGCCGGTCACCGGCCTCGCGACCCTGGCGCAGCAGGTGGAGGACGCCGGCTTCCAGGACCGTGCGATGGCGTTGCTGTCCGCGGCCTTCGCGGGGATCGCGACCGTGCTGGCTGCGATAGGGCTCTACGGCGTGCTGGCGTACGCGGTGGCCCAGCGCACGCAGGAGATCGGCTTGCGCATGGCGCTCGGCGCGGACCCGGCGCGGACGCGGGCCATGGTGCTCAGCCAGGTCGCGCGCATGACCCTGGCAGGCGGCGCGCTCGGCTTCGTTGCGGCGCTCGGCCTCGCGCGCGTCGCGCAATCGATGCTCTACGAAGTCGACGGTCTGCCGCCCGCCGGCACCGCCGCAGCCGGCCTGATCCTGACCGGCGTCGCCCTGGCCGTCGGTCTCGTCCCCGCCCATCGAGCGGCACGAGTCGATCCGATGAACGCGCTGCGGCACCGGTAGTGCAGGCCACCGCGCCCCGGGGCCGCCAGCATAGTCGAAGAACGCGGCTGCCATCACCGGCGCCGGCGAGCTGCGCGTCTCTCCGAGTCTCGGTAGCCAGGTGGTGCTAACGGACTCGCCCACCAAAGAAGCAAGGCCATCGATAAGGGTTAGTGCACTCCCGTGGTCCATCCCCCCGCCCCCCCAATTTGGGCAGGGACGGGAAGTGCGAGGTCGTGCTACGTTGCAGGCAGGCAGCTCCGCCCGCTGGACGACAGGGCGCTTACGAGCCCGCCAAGGAGAGACCATGAAGACTGCTGGGCAAATGCGCATCCACCTTCTGGAGAAGGCGGCCGAGGACGAAGCCTTCAGGGCCCGACTGCTCGAAGATCCGCACGCTGCGATCAAGGAGGAGCTGGACGTTCCCATTCCGGAGGGGTTCAAGATCAAGGTGCTGGAAGACAGCGAGAACACCACCAACATCGTGCTCCCGCCCCGGGCGAAGCTGAAGGCGGCCGAGCTGCAATCGGTCAGCGCCGCCAGTTGGGCCAACGACCGCGGCGAGGACGACAACGACCGCTGGAACAACGCCCCGCAGTGGTGGGACGCCAACGACTACGACGAGTAGCGTTCGCGACGCGCAACGCCTCGCGCGCGGCTGTATCACTGTGGGGGGCGTCCGGCGGTCACCCGAATGTTCGCGAAGAACCTCTACCGGGACGACGCGGTTGTCGCGCACGCCAAACCCGAATCGCTGGATGGGCTCGTCCGTGTGGATCCGCCGCATCAGTTCGTCGTGACGAGGCTGTCCGCCGGTCTCGTCCTGATCGTGCTCGCCTGGCTCGTGTCGGGGACGACGGACCACAGCCTCTGGCTCCATGGCGTTCCGGCGGTGCAGCGGGACGCCATGACGGCCCGCCGGAACTGCTCGCCTTCGTCTCCGCGCGGGACGCCGAGAAGCTGGCTCCGGGCATGCCGGTGGACGTCCTGCCCGTGGGACCGGCCGCCGCTCCAAACGCGGCGGGAACCGTGCTCTCCGTCTCCAGGAACACCGGCGAGCTCCCGCCCCGGTTGGCGGAGCGGACGGGGCTCGGGACCGGTCGGTCGTTTCTCGTCCGGATCGCCATGACCGAGCCGGCGCGCGCGGCGGGTGACGAGGGCGCCCCGGACGTCCTTCACCGGTTGCGCATTCGGTTGGGCCGCCAGAGCCCGTTGCAGTTCCTGATGCGCCAAATCCCCTGGGGGTTTGCGCCGTAGAACGGGGCGGACCCCTGCAGGGTTGGTTGGGCGCCCACTGGCGAGGCAGCCGGTTGACGTCGGACCGAATCGGGTGGACCCGGCGCCCCGGAGGTGGCCGTCGTGGACTGGACAAGGTACCTCGGCTTCCGGGGCCGGACGCCCAGCTTCCCGCAGATCCACTCCACCGAGTGTGGGGCCGCCTGCCTCGGCGTCGTGCTCGCGCACCACGGTTGCTGGGTGGGCATGGACGAGTTGCGGTCCCGGTGCGGAGTCAACCGCGACGGTTGCACCGCCCGGGACCTCCAACTGGCGGCGGAGCACTATGGACTGCGCGCGACGGGCTGGCGCCGGGAGCCGCACCAGCTTCGGAAGCTGCGGCTTCCGGCCATCCTGTTCTGGGAGTTCGACCATTTCGTGGTGCTGGAGGGTCTGAGCGGCGGCACGTACCTGCTCAACGACCCGGCCGACGGCTACCGCGCCGTCTCCCACGACTACTTCAACGACCGCTTCACCGGCATCGTCCTGGAGCTCGAACCGGGTCCGGGCTTCGCCAGGCGCGGCGAGCGGCCGAGCCTGCGTCGGCAGCTCGGTCCGTGGTTCAGACAGCACCGGCTGCGGCTGCTGTTCTGCGCGCTGTGCGGCCTCGTACTGGTCGCCCCCGGCATCGGCCTGCCGCTCCTGCTGGGCGCGTTCGTCGACGAGGTCCTTATTGGCGGCGAAGCGGCGGGGACTCCCATCGTCCTCGGCGTGGGCGCGCTGGCCGCGCTCACCTTCTGTGTGACCTGGCTGCAGCAGCGGAGCCTGCGCGACCTCAACATCGCGGTATCCGTGGAACAGGCCGAGCGCTTCGTCACGAAGATCTTCCGCCTGCCCATCGAGTACTTCCAGAGCCGCTTCGCCGGGGACCTCGCCCAGCGGACGCTGTTGATCGACGGAATCGCCGGAGCCGGGGCGATGCACCTCTCCAGGATGCTGATCGACCTCTGCACGTGTCTCGCGTTCTTCGCCGCCATGGTGGCCCTCGACCCCCTGATCGCGGCGCCGGTGGCGGTCACCGCGGCCATGGGCCTGCTGGCGCTCAGAACGGCCTCGCGGTTCCGTCTCGACGAGAACCATCGGATGCGGCGCGAGCAGGGTCAACTGGCCGGAATCAGCAACTTCGCGGCGCGCAACCTCTACGCGATACGCGCGGCGGGCAACGAGGACGACTTCTTCGCCAGTTGGAGCGGGTTCCAGGCCCGTGAGCTCGCGGCCCGGCAACGGTTTCGGGAGCTGGGGCTCGTCGGCGCCAGCCTGACCACGGTCACGACCATCCTCGGCAGCGCCGTCGTGCTCGGCGTAGGGGGCCTGCGGGTGATGTCGGGGAACCTGTCGGTGGGCGATCTCATGGCCTGCTACTTCATGGCCAACGCCTTCCTGGCACCCGTCGGCGGACTGCTGCTGTCGATGGACGCGATTCACGTGCTCGAAGCGGATCTGCGGCGCGTCGACGACGTCGTCGACGCGCAGGACGACCCGTCGGTCGTCGCGAAGGACAGCACGCGAGCGAGTGGGGTCGCGACGATCGACGGCAGGCTGCGCCTCGCCGGCTACCTGGAGCTGCGCGGTGTTTCCTTCGGCTACAAGCCGCGCGGACGGCCGCTGTTGCAGGACTTCAACCTGTCGGTGCGACCGGGCCAACGGGTGGCGCTGGTCGGCCCCAGCGGGTCGGGCAAGTCGACGGTGGCGCTGTTGATCGCCGGGGTCTGTCGGCCGTGGGAAGGCGAGGTGCTGTTCGACGGGCGCCCGCGAGAAGCGGTCCCCCACAGAATCTTCAGCGAGTCGGTAGCGGTGGTGAACCAGCAGATCTCCCTCTTCGCGGGCAGCGTGAGGGACAACCTCACGATGTGGAATCCTGCCGTGCCGGACGAACTGGTCATTGGCGCCGCGCGAGACGCGGGCATCCATGGCGACATCGCGCGCCGCCCCCGGAACTACGCGGCTCACGTCGAGGAAGGGGGGACGAACTTCAGCGGCGGGCAGCGGCAGAGGCTCGAGATCGCGCGCGCCCTGGTGAGCGGGCCCTCGCTGGTCGTCCTGGACGAGGCCACGAGCTCCCTCGATGCGATGCTGGAGGCGGAGATCGACGATGCGTTGCGGCGTCGGGGTTGCGCGTGCGTGATCATCGCCCATCGCCTCAGCACGGTTCGCGATTGCGACCAGATCGTCGTGCTCGCCAAGGGTCGCACGATCCAACAGGGCAGCCACGACGAGCTGATGCGGGACCGGGGCGGTCTCTACCGGCACCTGGTCGCCAACCGGTGAGTCGAGCCGATGCCCGAACCCAACCCGGTTCGCCCGGGCGCCGAACGGGTCGAGCGGCTGGCCGCCGACACCTTCTCCACGGTCGCGGGCGAGCTCGTGCTCGACGACGCGGAATGTGTCTGGCGGGTGGAGTCGGGCGAGGTCGATGTCTTCGTCGTCGAGCTCGAAGGCGGCCGGGTCGTCTCGAGCTACAAGCACGTGACCCGCGCCTCGGCGGGGCGCCTGCTCTTCTGCCCGGACGGAACCGGAGCCAGCCGTCTGCAGTTGCGCGTGAAGGGGCGGCCGGGGTTTCGCGTTCGGAGGCTTCCGCTTGCGGGCGTTCTGGAGAGCCTGCCGCCCGGCGCCTTCGCGCGGCAGGCGGACCTGTGGATCGAGGCTCTGTCGGAGGCCGTGGCGCGCGACGTACCCCTGTTGCCCAGAGTCGACGTCTCCGTCCAGGCGGGCGAGGAAGCCGCGCTTCCGCCGCAGGCGGTGGTCTCGGCCCGTCGCGGGGTCGTCTGGGTGCCGACCCGTCAGGTGGGGGCCTTCCTGGGGACGGGTCATACCGGCCCGGACATGCCCGAGGCCGTACCCCTTTCGCCGCACACCTGGATGCGCTTCGGCGAGGCCGTGGAGGTCTCCACCGCCTCGTCGGTGGACCTGGCCCGGCAGGGACGGCTGCCGGGCGCCCTGAAGCGCTTCCACCGCACGGCGCTGGCGGCGGAACGGCTGACCCGGCAACTGGCATCGATCGATGTCGCCAACCTGCAGGTCGACAGCGCGAAGCTGCGTGAGAGCGCGGCGGAAGAGGCGCGTCGTGAGCTCCGGCGCGTCGCTCGCCCCGGGCGCGGCATGGCAGGGGCCGGCGCCGGCGGTCCGCCGCTGGTCGAGACGCTCAGGCTGATCGGCAGGCGCGAGAGGATCCGTTTCGTGGAGCCGGAGGGGAACGAGCCGACCCTGGAGAGCATTCTCATCGCTTCCGGTGTGCGGGCGCGCGAGGTCGATCTCTCGTCCGAGCGCCGCTGGTGGACCGGGGACAGCTTCTCGATGCTGGCGTTCCGGCGCGAGGACGGCGGTCCGGTGGCCCTGCTCCCGAGCGCCGTCGGCCCCTATCGGGTCGTCGACCCGGCGGCAGGCGGCTCGAAGCGACTCGACGCGGCCGGCGCGGCGCGGCTCGAGCACCGGGCGTGGGTCTTCTATCGGCCGTTCCCGCCGCGTCCGGTCACGACGCGGGACGTGATCTCCATGGCGGCGCATCGCCTGCCGATGGAGGCGGCGCGCTTCGCGGCGGCCGGCCTCCTGGTCGGTCTGTGCGCCTTCTTCCCCGCCGTCGCCACCGGGCTGTTCGCGGACTGGGTGATGCCCGCCGGGAGCCGGGAGCTCCTGTGGTCGCTGACCGCCGCGATGCTGGTCGTGGCGGTGTTCGGCGTGCTCATGACCCTGCAGCAGAGCTCGACGCTGCTGCGGGTCGAGGCGCGCGCCGCCACCCTCCTCAGTGCGGCGGTCTGGGACCGCCTCGTCGCGTTGCGGCCGAGCGCCCTCGAGGGCCTCCCGGCGGGGGAGCTGACCTCGCGCGCCCTGGTGTTCCACAGCCTGCGGGAGCGTGCGTCGAACGTCGTCACGAGCTCGCTCGTCTCCGTCCTGTTCCTCTCCCCTACCCTGCTGCTCCTGTTCTGGTACGACCCCGTGCTGGCCGGCGTCAGCCTGGCCGTCGGCACGGCCGCGGTAGTGGCCATCGTCGCGCTCGCGGTCCTGCAGCTCGCGCCCCAGCGACGTCACGTCGAGGCGCGCCAGAGGCTCGCCGGCACCCTGTTCCAGTTCATCGCCGGCATCGGCAAGCTGCGGTCGTCGGGCGCCGAAGAGAGCGCGTTCGGCTTCTGGGCGCGCGACTACGTCCGTCAGAAGCAGGCGGAGATTCGCGTGAACCGCCTGAACGAGCTGGCGGTCGCGATCACCGCCACCATTCCCGCGGCGGCGTCCGCGATCCTGTTCGCCACCACCCTGCTCCTGGCATCGGACGACCTGACGGTGGGCGTGTTCTTCGCCGTCTACGCCACGTCCATGATGTTCTTCGGCGCCACCACGCGCCTCGGCGCCGCCGTGCAGGCCCTGTCGTCGGTCATTCCGGAATACCAGCAGGTGAAGCCCCTGCTCGCTCTCGCCCCGGAGACGCGCGAGGACGCCCGCGGCGCCGGCGAGGTCGAGCTCCGGGGCGAGCTGCGGTTCGAACGAGTCGGGTTTGCCTATCCGGGCAGCGACGAGGCGGTCCTGGACGACATCTCCCTGCATGTGCGGCCGGGAGAGTTCGCGGCGATCGTGGGCGAGTCCGGCGCGGGGAAGAGCACGCTCTTCAATCTCGCCCTGGGCCTCGAGGAGCCTGCCCGCGGCGCCGTCTACTACGACGACCACGACGTGACGCAGCTCAATCGGCGGTCGTTGCGACGGCAGCTCGGCGTCGTCTCGCAGAACGCGGGCCTGCAGCCGGGATCGGTGCTGCAGAACATCGTCGGGGTCGCCCGCGACCTGACCGAAGAGGACGCCTGGGAAGCGGCGAGGCTGGCCTCCGTCGACGAGGACATCCGCCAGATGCACATGGGCATGCATACGCCGGTGGGAGACACCGGCTTGTTCTCCGGGGGCCAGACGCAGCGCATTCTCATCGCCGCGGCGCTGGTTCGCAAGCCTCGTGTCGTGTTTCTCGACGAGGCGACCAACTGGCTCGACAACCGGTCGCAGGCACTGGTGATGCGCAGCATCGAGGCTCTAGCGGCAACCCGGGTGGTCATCGCCCATCGGCTGTCCACCATACGGGAGGCGGACACCATCCACGTCCTGGAGAAGGGGAAGCTGGTGCAGTCGGGCTCGTACGAGGACCTTGCTCGAGAACCCGGGGCGTTCCAGAGTCTCGTCGCCCGGCAGTTTCTGGAGCGGGGCGCAACCGAGGGAGAGCAGGCATGAAGGCATCGGAGATGTTCCGCGGCGCCAAGCCGGCCCCGGGCGGGATCAGGATGCGGACCCAGTCCCGGTACGAGGAGGCCTACGAAGAGGCGCTCGCGCACGTCATCGCCCGGCGAGCGGGCATCCCGCCGATCAAGGTGGGCTACGAGAGGAACCTCGAGGATCCGGCGGCGGCCCCGCCCGCCCCCCTCGACATCGACGAGTTCCGGGCCGAGGGCGGGGACGAAGGCCTGCGCGGCCTGGAGAGGCTCTTCCGTCCGCTCGGGTCACGGGCCTTCCACCAGGCCCAGTACGAACGCTGTCGGCCGATGCTCTTTCACGGACCTCGCGAGCGGTTCCACCACCTGGTGTCCTGGGAAGACCTCACCGATCTCATCTACAACCGCAACCTCTCCCAGGCGCAACTGCAGGTGGTGCAGGACAGCGACTACGTGCCGGAGCACCTCTACTCCTATGCGGGCCGTCACTTCGGCTCGCGGTCGCATGCGCCGTGGCACGGCGCGGTAGATCCGCAGAGGCTCGAAGCCTTCGTGCGCAACGGCGCGTCCGTGATTCTCAACAGCGTTCACACCCTTCACGAACCAATTCGCGTGCTGATCAGCGAGATAGAGAGCACCCTGGCCAACTACGCCGGGGTGAACCTCTATGCGTCCTGGCGGTCCGCCCCGTGCTTCGCGAACCACTGGGACGACCACGACGTCT
>JAPOYG010000524.1 GCA_026706755.1 Acidobacteriota bacterium | reverse complement strand
CTCCGCGGGCGATGCGGATGCGGCCTCGACCGCGCCGGCCGCCCCCAGCAGCCAGGCCGCCACCACGGTAGCCGTAGTCAGGCCCGGTGAGTGCCGAAGCGGGCGCAGGGTCGTCATCGCCGCTGCCCCGGCTCGGGTCCCCCGGTGCCGGACGAGCCGGCGAAGAAGTTGCGCCCGTCGGGGAAGGTGATGGTGATCCCGTTGGCGGTGGGCGTGCCGTCCTTGGCCTCGTAGCCCTCGACGACGAACTCGATGCCGGGCGGGAAGTCGCTGCGCCGCAGGCCGCGCCGCAGGAGCGCGGTCGGGTTGCCCATCTCCACCGCCCAGTTGACGACCTCGCCGTCCGGTCCGACGACGTCCATGTGTAGCCAGCCGTGCGGGTTCACCCACTCGAGCTCGGTCAGGATTCCCTGCAGGGTGATCGGCTTCTCGATGTCGAACTCGGCCGAGAAGGAGTGGTGCGCCGACCCGCCCGCCGCCGCGAAGAGCACGGCGAGACCGACGACGGCAACCGGCAACGTCTTCCCTCGCATCGGTTGACCTCCCGCGGCCGCGGCGCGGCCGCTCTCGCCCGCAGCCTACACCCGTGCCGCCGGCGCCGCAAACCGCCCGCCGACGCAACGAGGTCCGGCGGCGAACGCCTGGTGACACTTCCCGGTGACTCGACCCGGACCGCCGCCGGACCTCGGTCAGGGAGCCGCTTCCCGCTCCTCCGCCCGCGCGCCGCGCAGCAGGTTCTCCATCCCGTAGTTGCCCTCGTGGCAGGCGTACTCGTAGAGCGGCAGGTCGCTGCGGTTCATGGGCAGCCGGCCGCTGAACGACCGCGTGAAGGTGGCCGGGTCGTTGACCGTGAACTCGTAGAGCAGCGTGTCGCCGTCCACCCGCGTGAACCGCTCGACCAGGTGCAGCCCTTCCGCCGACCCGAAGGCCAGCCCGGTCAGGCTGAAGCTGGCCGTCCGGTGGGTGAAGTTGCGCGTGTCGACGACCAGCGTGTCGCCCTCCCAGCGGCCGCGCGAGCTGCCCATCCACTGGCGGATGTCGTCGGTGAGCGCCGGGCGCCCGTCGAGCGGCACGACGCGCACGTCGTGGTTCATCTCGAGCAGCAGGACGACCGCGTCGGGCGTCTGGAAGACCTGGATGTTGTTGTTGTAGCCGCCCGGGAGCATCGGCGGTCCGGTGCTGAATCCGAGGAGGCAGCGCTCGGCGACCCCCCGTTCCTCGGGGCCGGCGACGCCGTAGCCGCCGACCCGGATGCGGACCGGCTGCCCGTCCCCGGCCATGCGGGCCTCTTCGCGCGCCTCCGCCTCGGGCGTGAGCGGCGGAATCCGCCCGTCCGGCGGATCGACGATCAGCGCCGTCTGCGTCAGCGCCGTCGCCCGCGCCCGATCCGTCCAGACCGCCTGGCTGTAGCCGCCCGGCGATCCCGGCGGCGCCGCGAGGTCGCGGGCCAGCGCCTCGGCGTTCAGTTCCTGCGCCAGGGCCGCCGCCTCCTCGTCGGTCAGCGTGTCCCGGTCGGCGAGATCCTCAGGCCGCTGGAGCGGCGTGAACGTCCAGTAGTCCCACACGCCGCCGAGGTCGGGGTCGCCCCACGGCGTGCGCGGCGTCTCGGCGGACTGCGCGAATGCCGCTGCGGGCGCGAGCATCGCCAGGGCCGCCACGAGCGCCGGCAGGATCAGCGTTCGCGTCAAGGTTCTCTGCATGGGGCTACTCCTCGTTCGGGATGCCGCGAGCGATTCTGCGTGTTCGCCCCATCATAGCCGGAACGCTGCGCTCGTCCCGATGCGTCACATGCTCGCGCCCAGCCGCCGGCGGGCGGCGACGCTCCAGTCCCGTTGACGTGAATCGAGGGCTGTGTCTACTGTGGTCCGAGGTTGGTGACCGAAAGGGACATATCCGTACGGACGACGGGCGGGGTGCTGCCCAGGTGCCGCTCGGCCGGCCGCCGCATCCAGGATCGCCTCGCGCGAACTGAACCACGACGTATCCATGCGGACGACGACAGTTTCTCAGCTCAGGACGTCGTTGGGCGCCTACTTGCGCCAGGTGAAGGCCGGCGAGGAAGTGGTCGTCACCGAGCACGGTCGCCCCATCGCCCGCCTGCTGCCCGGCAGGGCAGGCAGCGATTCCGCAACACCTCAAAGATCTGGAGGCTCAGGGCCTGCTGAAGCGAGGTGCGAAGCCCCTGCTGGCGGACTTCTGGGACCTCCCGCGGCCCGCGGACCCGCGGGGCTCGATTCGAGCGGCCTTGATCCGCGAGCGTGAGGAGGGCCGGTTACGTTCTGGGACGCCTCGGTCGTGATGCCACTCAGCGCAGACGAATCCGGATCCGCGGGAGGCAAGCCATCGAGAGGGCTTGACAGTCCTCCCGACCGGCTCCGCGGGCGGGGGCGGCGAGCCTTATTTCTTGGATCGCCCGCCCCGCGGTCGCCACAGCACGCTGAGCGCCCAGCCGAGATCCAGACGTTCTCCCTGCCAGGCCGGAGTCGCCGTTCGCCCGTCGATCCTGGTTCCCGCCGTCGCCAAGCGGTCGTTCGTCGGGCCGAGCGCCGGTCCCGCCCATGCGGGCGCGGGCGGCGCCGTCGGCAGCGGCCTCCCGTCCGGCCGCTGGAAGTGTGCGTCGCCGGCGGCGTCGAGCGTGACGCGGAAGCCCTCCTCGTGCACCGCGCGGTGGTGGCGCCGGCAGAGCAACACCATACCTCGATCCGCCAACGTCCAGCCGCGTCCGCATGTGTCTGTAAGTGACTGTGTTTTCAAAGTATTATTGCTCGTCTTGTCGGATCGGGTGAATCACCGCGTCGAATCATGTCCGCCCGCATCTCGCATATGATTAGGGAATGGATCATGTGACGCAGCAGCCCCCGAAACCCCGTCGAACCAAGCCCACCGGCCGACACCCCCACAACCGGCTCGCCGCCGCCTTCGTCCGCTCCGCCCCCGTCGGCCGCCACGCGGACGGCAACGGACTCTACCTCTACGTCCAGCGCACCGGCACCCGCAGTTGGATCCAACGTCTCGTCATCCGCGGCCGCAAACGCGAACTCGGACTCGGCAGCGTCCACCTGGTGTCGCTCGCCGAAGCCCGCGAGCAGGCCCGCGCCAACCGCAAGCTCGCCCGCGCCGGCGGCGACCCCCTGGTCGAGAAGCGCCGCCTGGAGGCCGTGCCCACCTTCGCCGAGGCCGCCGCCACCGTGGTCGAGCAGAAGCGGGCCGGCTGGCGCAGCCCCAGAGCGGCGGCCGACTGGCTCCATAGCCTTGAGCGCTACGTCTTCCCGCGCATCGGAAGCCGGCCCGTCTCCGAGGTGTCGAGCGCCGACCTGCTGGCGGTCCTCACGCCGATCTGGCACGTGAAGTCGGACACGGCCCGGCGCCTGCGCCAGCGCATCGGCGCGGTGTTGGAATGGAGCATCGCCATGGAGCACAGGACCGACAACCCCTGTGACCGCATCGGGCCGGTGCTCGGCCCGCAACGCGACATCGTGCGCCACATGCGGGCCTTGCCCCACCAGGACGTGGCGGCGGCGCTCGAGACGGTCCGGGCGTCGAGGGCGACGCCGGCGGTCAAGCTCGCGTTCGAGTTCCTGGTCGTGACCGCCGCGCGGTCGGGGGAGGTGTGGTTGGCGACGTGGGACGAGATGAACGTGGCGGGCCGTGTGTGGACCATCCCGGCCGAGCGCATGAAGATGAACCGCGAGCACCGGGTCCCGCTCAGCTTGCGGGCTCTGGAGGTCGTCGACGCGGCGCGATCGCTCGCCGACGGCAATCCGCTCATGTTCCCGAACCGCTGGGGCAACGCCATCAAGGACACGTTCCTCTCGCAGCTGCTCAAGGACCTGGGCATCGCGGCCGTGCCGCACGGCTTCCGGTCGTCGTTCCGGGACTGGGCGGCGGAGGAGACGAACCACCCGCGGGAGGTCGTCGAGGCGGCGCTGGCGCACGTGGTCCGCAACCCGGTTGAGGCAGCCTATGCGCGGTCGGACCTGTTCGAGCGGAGGCGGCTGCTCATGGACGATTGGGGAGCCTACCTTGCCGCCACGCAACCCTCAGCGTCCCCCGATCGAGCAACCAGCGGACCACGGACTCGCCCGGATCGGAGCATCTTGACCGCCTCAGCTACCGTCGCGGACGACGCTGGTTGTTGACGGACGCAGACGTCCGTCTCGTGAACGAGACCCGCATCGACTCAGGCCTCCCGCCGGCCAGGGTCGAACGGGACGCCCGCGCCGGGAACGTCGTTCACCCTCGGATCCGATCGAGGACCCCCGGGTCGTAGTCGCCTTCCACGTGCTTGATGTTCCAGAGTCCTGACTGGCGGATCTTCTCGTCGCGGTGACATGACCCGAGCCAGCCAGTCGATGCGTCGTCGGCGCCGCCGTGGTAGTTGCTGAGCAGGCCAATAAGGTCCTCTTCGAGCTGCTTACGGCGACTCCGGTGCGCGGTGACGAGCCGCCACGTGACCAACATGGCACCGATCGCTCGCGTGACGCGCTCCTCGACGTCGCGTTCGAAGTCGCGCTCGATTGGATCGGATGGTTCACGTGCCTTGAGCGCAACCCACATCTTCACGGCCCGTTCCGATGTACTCCGCGGCAGAGACAGAGAATCTCGCCTGATCAGAGCCAAGCCGATGTGATGCCTGAAGATGGACGACAGGAGAACGTGTCCGCTGTCGTAGCGGTTGTCGCGATGCGTGCCGGTCAGCTGCTGATCCAACAGTCGAGATCGTAGGTTCCCGGACTCTCCCACGCGCACGACGCGTAGCCGCCCATCCGGCCGGATCTCGCCCCGCTCGAAGAAGAGGTAGATGCCAGCGCCAGCTGGTACGGTACGACGCAATACGCCCTCAAGTCGTACCAGACTCCGCCAGTCCTCATCAAGCGTGGCGTACAACCGATCCAGGTCTCGTTCTCGGCTATTCATCGTACCTCGATTGCGGCGTATCCCGATCACGGCGGCCCGCGAGAAACCCCTCTACGGAGCCTTCAAGCTTGGCCACGCGTTCACGGAGGACCGCGAGTTCACGCAGCACATCGTCGAGCCGAGCGTTGACGTGACTGGCAAGGGTCTCGATCCTGCCGCTTCTGTCGCTGGTCGGCGTCCCGAGCTCACCACCGCTCCGGGTCGGTGTCTCGGCTGCTAGTGACGATGGGCCAGGAGCGTCTGCCGCCGAACCGGGGCGAAGCTGAAAGGTGAATCTCGTCGTCGTGCTCTGCTTCGACTTCGCCGGGCCGTCTTCGTTGATCAAGGCTAGGTCGTTCTCAGCGCAGAACTTCCTGGCTCGCAGCGCGGAACAGACACTCGGGGCGTAGTCGCCGCGCAGGTCCAGCTGCCGCAGGACAGCGCCCGCAACCACGGTGACTGTCTCCTCACCCCGGCCTCGCGCCGGGTCGACGTACCGCTCTACGACGTGGGAGCGAATGCGATCAGCGATCTTCATGATGTAGGCGCCTCACCCTGAGAAACCGAGGCTCGCGAGGTCTTGAGCGGTTCCGCGCGGCGCGAAAACACCGGGAGCAGAGATCGTGCGACGCATCGGCCCTCACGCTGCCTCGAATCCGGAACACTGCCCCGTGTCGGCAGCACATGGAGCAGGTCCGTGCCCGGAGCGGAACGGGACGGAACTTGGCGCGCGTCCTTGTGAATCGGTTGGCTCTTCGCATTCCGGTCACCCCGCAGAACATTCCGCAATATTCCTTCATTTATTCTGCGGGTGTCAAGCCCGGGGTGGTCGGCGGAGGCGAGCCAGCGTCGCGCCGGTCGGGATGCCCCGATCCAGATCGTTCCGCAGCCGGTGTTCGAGGTGCCGTGCCGTCCGGTCCGTATTGAGGGTTACTACATGGGGATGATGGATGGGCAAACTGTTATAACGTGTTGAGAATACAGTGCATTACACGATTAGTGTGGCGGTCGCACGGCTTCCGCTCGTCGTTCCGGGACTGGGCGGCGGAGGAGACGGACCACCCGCGGGAGGTCGTCGAGGCGGCGCTGGCGCACGTGGTCCGCAACCAGGTTGAGGCAGCCTACGCGCGGTCGGACCTGTTCGAGCGGCGGCGGCTGATGGACGAGTGGGCCGCCTATCTCGCCACGACCCGTCGTCCACGCTGAACGACCTCCGGAGAACGGCCTCGGGCGGCACAGGGGGGCGATATCGTGGCCCTCCTGTGCTGCGGGGCGGCGGGAGAAATCGCGCGCGCTGTGCGCGCCGGGACGTTGCCGCGCTGTGCGCGGCAACGGGATTCGAGGAGCCCAGGCTGGCAAGGGCACACACCGCGACCGCGAGGACGGACAGCTGGTGGCGCGTGGCCGGCGCTGGCGCGCTGGGGGACGCTGCTCGAAGGATCACGAGAACCGCGCCGGGCGAACGACGCCGCCCTCACCGGCCGCGAGCTCGAACGTCACCGCGAGCCACACGCCGTCCCTCTCCAGACGCCGAGACGGTGCTCCGCGCCAGGCGGCCGGACTAACCACGCTGCCGGCCTCGAGCCGGCGGTCCCCGCAGGACCTGCTGCGGGCCGCGCCCGGCGCCCCCGTGACGGCGCCATCGCCCAGCGCTCCTGCACGAACTCGGCCGTCGCGGCGATGCGCGAAACGACCGGGATCCTCGGTGCCCGACGACCTGGGGGCCAACCCCGGGGGCCAACCCCGGGACAGGAACACCCCGAAAACCGAGACCCGCCGGATCTCGGACGCCGAGACCCTCGGGAGCCACGAGCCGTAACTGCCACTCGAATAAGCACTTCCCGCTGATCTCGCAAGTCTCGGGGGCCAACCCCGAGAAGGGTCTGAGTTACCCTGAGCGACCCCCGCCCGGGTCGTAAGACTCCCGGCCCCCAGTGCACTGGGCGCCGCGCGTCTCACTCCCGAGCCGACGGGGTCGCTCAGGGTCCATTCTTCCCTGCGGGAAGGCTCAACGCGGCCCGCGCGTGCTGACGTGTAATGTCATGCGACGTACAGACGTTGTCCAGGTCCGCATCGACCCGAACTCCGCGACCGCCTCGCGCGACTGCGGGTTGAGCGGCACGTCAACGTCAGCGCCTGGGCGCGTGACGTCCTCGCGGCAGCACTGGTCCGTGAACTGCCTGCCGACCTCAGAGGCGCCGAAGAGACAACCCGTCGCCGGCTGGAAGCCCTGCAAGGTCCCGCGCGGTTGGGGCGCCGTACTCGACGGACCTGGTGTCACGGCCCTCACGGAGGACCCGCGCGGCACGCCGCTCAGCATCACCGACCGCCGGGGCAACTGCTGGACGGCAACGATCGCCATGTCGTCTCCCGCAATCAGGAGCCAATCGTCGTCCGCGACTCCGGCCGTCCGTAGGGGGACAGGCCCTGCTCGACGCTCTCGGCCGGCCAGGAGGTGATCGCCGAAGTGCTCGAACCACCGGTCGGTTTCGCATCGCGCGACGAGTGGCTCGCCGTGCGCTGCTACTCCGTGACCCGGAGGGAGCCACGAGGAGCAAGGTGTCTACCGCTCGTACCCCAGGTCGCGCTCGAACACCTTCGCCAGCGCCTCGCGCGCCTGCCGGTTGACCGGCACGCCCGGCAACACCTCGTCCTTGATCCACAGCGCCTGCTTCTCGTTGGTCAAGCCCAACTTCTTGCACAGCACCGCGATATCACCGCGGTCCTTCAACCTGCCCGCCACGAGCTTCATGGCCAGCATGTGCCTCGCCGACGCACCAGTCACCGTCAGGTATTGCGACTGGTACAACGTCGCCGCCCTCTGGTCTGACCCCTGCGGCAACACCACAGCCAGCGGCTCGCTGAACCACCCGGCCTCGAACCCGTGCCGGCGGCCGACTGCCTCGACCGCCTCCATCAGCTTCTCGCGGCCGCTGTCAACCCGCACATCGATATCGACCGTGGTTCGGCGCCGGTCGAACGCGACGCTCATCGCGGCGCCGCCGAACACGTACACATGCGCCCGGGCGCCCCGCCTGGCCAACTCCGAGGACAGCTCCTCGAACAGCTCGATGAGCTGCTCACGGCCAAGGGGTCCACTCAAAGCGCTCTCCCCCTCGTGCATCCAGGTCCCGGGGGTCCGGAATCGCCCCGTGCCGCAGGAACGCCGCCGGCGCGAAGATCACCGAGTACAGCCGTGTCCACGGCGTGTCCGCCACCACCCAGGTGGTGTCGAGGAACCGCTCCCGCTCGTCTACCCACGCCGGCCGCTCGTGCCCGTGCAGCCAGGCCACGTGCTCGACCGTCGCGGCCAGCAGCGCATCCCATTTCGTGCCCGTCAACGGCACCCGCTCAGCGAGCGCAGCTCGTTGTTCGGCCGCGCTGCGGCCATGAAAGCTCCGCGGAAGCTGACACACAATCCAGCGGTAGGTGTCCTCCGCCGGCCAGCCTTCCTCGATCCCCCGGGTGAAGCCACCCAACGTGAACATCATCCGCACCGCCGCGGCTGCTCCGGCGGCGAGGCCTCCGAGTGCGGCAGTACAGGCATCCAACGCATGGGCCAGTCTACCGGCACATCCGAATCTGACACGAGGCCCTCAGGCCGTAGCTTCCGGTCGTCCTCGCTGTTTGGCGCGCAACTCGAGCGCCCTGGCGATCGTGCCCGCGGTCGTCGGTTGCGGTTCGACGTCGCCGGCCAGCAGCGCCCGGGCCGTCGTGGCCAGCTCCGACAGGCGCACCGGCCGGAAGGAGGTGAGCTCGACGTTGACGTTCAGGTGGTGTTTCGAACGCCGCGCCATCGCGCGCGCCGCCGTGCCGTGGAGGTGTCCGTGCACGTTCACCGCCCTGACCGGCACCTCGTCGAGCGGCTCGTGCGTGAGCAGTAGCGGCGGATCCGTCTCGCAGACGAGCGTCGCGTACACGGCCTCGAACCCGTAGTCCTTCATGCCGGCGCCGCCGACCGGGAACTCGTGGTTCCCGACCACCAAGACCCTGGTGCCCGGAAGGGTCGCCAGCGCCTGGTCGAGCCTGCTCTTCGCCACGCCCACGGTGACGTCACCGAGGCAGATGATCCGGTCGCTCTCGTCGACCGTTTCCCGCCAGGCTTCGACCAGCGCCCGGCACATGGCTTGCGAGGTCCGGAAGGGCCGGTTGAAGCACCAGACAACCTCCGCGTGATCGAGGTGCAGGTCCGACCAGACCCAGGTCCGTCCGGCCTCGCTGGCGCCCAGGCGGCCGCCGGTGTGCGTCTTCATCCAGGCCAGCATCGCCTGCGTCTGCGCCGGAATCGTGTGCGGCGCCGCGCGCCCGCGGGCCAGTGCCGCCTCGAACTGCGCTCGGTAGGTCGCGTCGAGGGCGGCCGGCGTCATCAAGGCCTGCCACCGAGGCGCCGCCGCCCCAGCTGCTCGGTCACCGGCCGCCGGGCGTGCAGCCGCAGGAAGTCGTCGAACGTCGCGTGCGCGAGCGTGAGCACGACCGCGGCCGACGGCAACTCGCTCTTGTCGCCCGGCTCGATCTCGGCTACAGGGTCATGCGGCAACGCGGTCATCGCCTCCCATCGTATCTGACCGCGCCTCAGGACAATGCACCCCTTCGGACCGTACGAGCGCGAACAGGACCCACTCGGTACGACCCGTCGTTGGACTGACAGACCGTTCGGCAGGAGCGCCTGAGCGGCCATCGTCGTCACGGGCCGAATCTGCACGAGCGTGCCGTAGATGGACCGTTCCGGCCCTGCGGATGAAGCGAAGCGCGGGCACCGCGTTCCCCTGTGCGGCGCGGCGCTGGAGGTGCTCGACGCGGCGCGTGGGTTCGGTGACGGCAATCCGCTCGTGTTCCCGATGCGGAGCGGGAGGGCGAGCTCACCGTCGACGCTGCCGAAGATGCTCCGATACCACAAGATCGCCGCTGTCGCACACGGCTTCCGGTCGTCGTTTCGGGACGAGGCGGCGGAGGAGACGGATCACCCGCGCGAAGTTACCGAGGCCGCGCTGGCTCACGTGGTCCAGAACAAGGTCGAGGCCTATGCCCGCTCCGACCTGTTCGAGCGTCGTCGGCGGCTCATGGACGACCGGGCCGAGTACCTCGCTGGCTAGCGGCTGGGGCCAAAGTCCCAGTCGAGGTCGCGCACGGGCTGGAGACTGGACTCCACGGGGTTAGACGGCGACTGCGGGCGCCCCAACAAATGACTTGGCACCAGGAACACCCCCGATCCGTCGATCCCGACCGAGAGGACTCCGAGTCGGAGGAGGCCATCGCGGCGAACACCGGAGCCCGACGCCGAAGCGCCCAAGGGCAGCGCGAGGCTCGACCCCTGAGCCGATCCAGCCTCCGATCTCGCACCCCAGATCGGAGGCTGAACCACCATGCCACGCACCGCCATGGTCGCCGCCGTTCTCCTCGTCGGGTCCCTGCCGCAGGCCGCCGCCGGCCAGCACCCTGATCGGTTCGGAGTTCACGCCGTGGTTCCGCTCTACGAGGAGTCCGACCTGCATCGCGGCGGCGGCGTGTCCTGGCGGAAGCAGATCGGCCGCGGCTGGGGCCTCCACGCCGTGTACGACGTCTCGACACCGGGCGATCACTGGGACCACGCGGCCTCGATGTGGGTCGCCAAGAGCTTCGGGCCGCCGGACGACTCGGTGCCGTACCTGCTCGTTGGCGGCGCTGGCATCGGCTACCACACATACCGCGAGGGCGAGGGCGGAGTGTGGGCAGCGCCAGGGATCGGGGCGGGGCTGACACACTGGAACGCCCGCCGGAGCTGGTACTGGGCACCGGAGATCCGCTTCGGGGTCAGCGCCCTCGCCACAGTCTCGGTGACAATCGGATTCGCCAAACGCTGATCACTGTGTCTCGCTGAAAGCCCGGTCGTCCCGAGAGGGCGCGACCCGGTGCCCCTCCCATCACGAAGCTGAACAGGTTCATCACGACGCCGTTGAGGGTCGAACCGGGCGTCGAGCTTCCTGTAAGGCCGCATCGGATCGACGGTGGCCGATTCGGCGTCAGCGGCTCGGGCCGTGGTCCCTCTCGGGCCCACGCTGCCGGCCGTGCTGGCATTCGAGTTTCTGGTCCTCACCGCCGCCCGCTGGGGCGAGGTCCGCGACGCCGTGTGGGCGAAGATCGACCCTGCCGGGCGCGTGTGGACCGTCCCGGCCGCGCGGATGAAGATGAAGCGCGAGCACCGTGTCCCGCTGTGCGGCCGTGCTCTGGAGGTCCTCGACGCGGCGCGGACGCTCCGCGCCGGCTCCGGCCGGGCCGGGTTCACCGCCCGGAGCGGCCAGCCCGTTCACGACGACGTGATTGTCGGGCTGCCGAGTCGCGCGTTGGCGTCTGGCCCTGCCGGTTGTCCGGCATCGTCGGACAATTGCCGATCTGGAGCACACGCGGACCCGGTGTCCAGGCCCAACCGTGCCTTGTGGCCGGCGAGCGGCTGCGAGCGGCTTGACGACGGGGAGCAAGTGCGGACGGTGAGCTGGCAGACGATGCCGTCTCCGCGCTCCCGCGCGGGGCTGGGCCGGAGCATCAGCGTGCTGGGACGAACGACGTGGTAACGTCGCCCGTTCCCTCAAAACTCACCACCAAGCGGAACCCTTCCGGAATGCGGAACCTGTCCGCGACGTTCCCGCCATTCGTGAGGGTCTGTCCAGCCGGAACGACGGACGTGGTGACTTCACCCGGTCCGAAACTGACAACCAGGCGCAGTCCATCCGGAACGGCGGTGACGTCGCCTACCCCCCAAACGCCGTCCAGGCGATACAGGCCGGCCAGGTCCGTTGGCGCGATCCGTCCGAACCGTGGTGCGTACAACCGTTCGAAGGCGTCGGCCTGGTCGCTCCCGCGCGCCGACCGCAGCCAGCCAAGCTGGTTGATGAACTCCGCTTCGCTGCGTGGCGGCGGAAGCGCGCCAGTCCTTTCGAGGCGCCACCAGTCCGCATAGGACATCGGATAGGGGATCTCGCCTTCTGGCTCCGGGTCATCGACTCGTTGCCCGGCCGCCGGCGATGCAAGCGCCACGGCGATACAGATCCCAACGGCGATCGGTCTAGTCACGGTTTCCCCTTTAGACCCAACACAACGCGGCCCGGAGCCGACGTTCTGCTTCCTCCGTACGACATCGTACACGACGTACGAGCGCCGCAAGTCGCGGCCGTCGCGGACTCGAGCGTGTCCTCGCGGCCCGTGGTACGCTGAGGCCCGTGGGCGCCCCGAGCAGCGAGTCGTGGACCATCGTCGGCGGGATCGCTTCTCTCGTTGCGGCCGCCGCTTCCGTTGCCGCAGCGTGCCGCCTCTTCTGGGCCGATCTGAAGAGATGGCACCACAAGCGCCTAGTGCTCACTTGGCTCCAAGAGAACACCGAAGGGCCGGATTCCGGGCGCCAGTATCGTTCGACGCGGGCCATCGCTAGCGGAACGAATCTGCCTGAAGCTCGGGTCCGCGAGATCTGCGGCATCCATCCGAGAATCCACTTGTCCACCGGCGACCAACCTGACAAGTGGCGACTCAGGTAGCGGCTCGGGCCAGTCCAGCGCGGGCGTGTCGACCGACCCCCGCTCCGCCGCGGGCGACTTCCCTAAGCCGTACGCGGAGAACTCCCGTCGTCCAGTACAGTCCCGTTCCGAAAAAGGGGTACAACGAGGGAATCACAGCGGGGTGATCACGCATAAGTCTATAAGCGCTAGTGAGTTAACGGATCGTCGCGGCCGCCGGCAGAGCAGCACGAGGTTGTCCAGCGCCGTCCGCCCGCCGTTGGCCCAGTGCGCGACGTGATGAGCATCGCAGCGACGGTTGCCGCAGCCCGGGAACCGGCACTGCCGGTCGCGGGCCGCCAGCGCCCGGCGGAGGGCAGGCGAGACCGTGCGCGTCCGGCGGCCGACGTCGAGGATCTCGCCGCCGGGTCCGTGGCGCATCGTGACCCTGGCGGCGTCGCACGCAACGCGCCGGGCGGTCTCCG
>JAPOYG010000514.1 GCA_026706755.1 Acidobacteriota bacterium | reverse complement strand
CGGGTCGCGGAGGGCGCCGGTGAGCTGCGGCGCCGGCTCGTGGCGAAGGACTGGGGGGGGCGTGGAGGCGGTGTTTCGGCGGCTGCTGGCGGGCATTCCGCACGACGGGCATCGACGGAACGACATCGCGCGCTACGAGGGCTACTGGTCGAGCGTGTTCTACGCCTTCTTTCAGTCCGTGATGGACGGGGTGGCCGTGGAGGAAGCCACCAGCCGCGGCCGGCTGGACCTCGCGGTGCGGCTGGGGACGAGCGTCTACCTGTTCGAGTTCAAGGTGGCGGAGCGATCGGCGGCCGGCGCGGCCCTGGCCCAGTTGCGGGCGCGCGGCTACGCGGACAAGCACCGCGCTCCGGGGCGCGCGGTCCACCTGATCGGCGTGGAGATAAGCGCGGAATCCCGCGACGTCGTGGCTTTCGACGCCATCACCCTGTCCCGGTGACCGAAGCGAACGCAGCCGGTCAGCGGCCCGGCTTCGGACCGTCGAACAGGGTGGTCACGCCGACGAGGCGGGCCGCGACCTTCGAGAGCCCCAGCCGGTGGTCGTGCGGGTCGATCCAGCGGCCGCTGCGCTCGCGAACGGCCGCCGGCCGCGCCTTGAGCCGGACGTAGACCGGCTCCACGTCGAGGTCGTAGTGCGTGAAACCGTGCCGGAAGACGCCGGCGGCCTGCACGTTGTCGACGAGGTCGGCGGCGATGCCGGACTGGTCGAGGAACCCGTCTACCGATTGGCCCGCGTCCCGCTCCGGCGGTGACCAGAGCCCGCCCCAGAGGCCGCGCGGCGGCCGCTGCTCGACGAGGCACGCGCCGTTGGGGTCGACGACCACGAAGAAGCGGCGCCGTTCGAGTCGGCGCTGGCGACGGGCGGCGCGCTCCGGGTACCGCTCGGGTTCCCCGGCCTCGAACGCGGCGCACCCGACACGGACCGGGCACTCCCCGCAGCGCGGCCGGCTCCGGCGGCAGACCGTCGCACCCAGATCCATGATGGCCTGCGTGTAGTCCGCCACTCGCTCCGCCGGGGTATGGGACTCCGCGAGGCGCCACAGCTCGGTGAGGGTCGCGCTCGACGAAACCGGTCCCGCGACACGGTGCCGCCGCGCGAGCACGCGCTTGACGTTCGCGTCCAGGATGGCGGCGCGGCGGCCGTAGCCCTGAGCGACGACCGCGGCGGCCGTGGAGCGTCCGACGCCCGGCAGAGCCTCGACCGCCTCGGCGGAGCCCGGCACCACGCCGCCGTGCTCCCGCGCGACGATCCCGGCGGCCCGGTGCAGGTTGCGGGCGCGGGCGTAGTAGCCGAGGCCGCTCCACAGGTGCAGCACCTCGTCGAGCTCGGCGCGCGCCAGCGCGTGCACGTCCGGGAAGCGGAGCACGAACCGCTCGAAGTAGGGGGCGACGGTGCTCGCCCGCGTCTGCTGCAGCATGATCTCGGAGACCCACACGCGGTACGGCGTCGGGTCTCGTTGCCACGGCAGGTCCTTGCGACCCGCGACGTCCCACCAGGAGAGCAGGCGGCTGGCGAAGCTGCCCTCGACGCGGGCCGTGGGATGCGCCGGCGGTTTCTCCCGCACACCCCGCGGCCGATCCGGCAGTGGCTCGCTCCGTCGCGACAGGCGCTTCTGCACGCCCGGGCTACTCCCGGCGCGCACGCTACGCGGCGCTCGCGCGCGAATCCAGGTACCGGCGGCCGGCCACGACCATGGCCCCGAGGCCGAGCCACGTGGCCGCGAGCCAGAAGAGCCATCCGACGAAGGGGATGGCGAACAGCAGGTAGAGCAGCAGGACTCCGATCGCCATCGCCGCATAGGGCGAAGCGGCGGGCCGACCCGCGAGGCCGAGCAGCCGTCCCCCGACCCAGACCGCGATCGGGAGCTTGGCCGCGTACAGGGCGAGGCCGAACAGCAGGACGGCCGCGAAGCCAATCGGCATGCCGACGAGCGTCACGATGGCGATCACCGCCGCAACCGGAATCAGCAGGAAGGCGGTGAATCCGAGCAGCGCACCGAGCGTGGTCTCCTCGGCGATGGAGGCGACCAGCCGCTCCACCACGCCCCGGAGGGCCGCGACGAGGACGATGCCCGTGAGCAGGGCGGCCAGGACCTGCCAGAACCAGATCACGACCCAGAATCCGCCCCCGCCGCCGTCGTCGGGATCCTCGACCGGCATCTCGTAGCGTACAGCGCCCTCCACCTGGGCGGCCGCCTCGGGACTGAGCGGCGTCCGCGCCTGGTAGTCGAGATCGCCCGTGATCCGCGCGCCGGGCGCCAGGTCGAGGCGGTCGGCGATGATGTTGGCGTCGCCGTTCACCGTGCCCCGAACGATGATCTCGCCCGCCGCCACGCGGGCGCCGCGTCCGACCGTGCCGTCGATCTCGACGAGGCTGGCGGCGGCCGTGAGGCCGCCGGCGACGCTCGCGTTCTCGGTGAGGTGCAGGTCCGTTCCTCCCGCGAGCAGATCGCCGTCGATCGTGGTGTCGACGGTGAGCACCTGGCCGGCGATGCGGGTGGAGTCGCCGATGGGACCCCGCAGGTCGATGGTGTTGCCGGCCGCGAACACGTCCCCCTCGACCTGGCCGTCCACCTCAATCCGTCGCGCGCCAGCCACGAGGTCGCCGTTCAGCCGCCCGTCGACCCGGACCGCTTCTCCGGCGGCATAGAGGTCTCCCTCGCGCACCTCTCCGCTCGGGATGGTCACTGCGTCCCCGGCTTCCGTCTGCTGGGCCTTCACCGGCGACGGCGCTCCGCCGGAGACGATCGCGAGGGCCAGCCCCATCGAAGCAATGCGAATCATGTTGCTTCCTCCTGGCGCCCATGCTCCGTTTCCGCCCGCGCCCGGTGCAACGATCGTTCGACCGGCGGTCGAGGGCGACCGATCAGCGGTCCGGAGCCGGCGGCGACCGGCAACCCCCACCTGGCGCGCCCTGACTGGCGCGTTGGGAGTCTGCGGTCGCGAGATCACCCAGGGCACGTTTCTGCGGCGCGGACTCCGCCAGGGCCCGGCGCCCTCACCAGGGGAAGATCTCGCGCAGCCGCCTGGCCTGCCGGCGCGAGAGCGGGACCGTGCCGGCGCCGGGGCAGACGATGGTGTAGGCGCCCGCGTCGAGCGGGCGAATCTCGCTGATGCGGCCGAGGTTGACGAGGCAGCTCCGGTGTGCGCGAAAGAAGTGGCGCCCGAGCTGCTGCTCCAGGTCGGACAGGGTGCGGTCGACGAGGTAGCGATCGTCGGCGGTCCTTGCGAAGACCAGCGTGTCGTCGGCCTCGAACCAGATGATGTCTTCGGGGTCGAGGAGCAGGATGCGCGACCCGTGCCGCACGCTGACCCGATCCGGACCGGCGGGAGTCGTCGCGTCCGGCCCTGGTGACGGGTCGCGCCCGAGCGACTGCCGCAGCCCGTCGAGCTGGTCGAGGAGGCGCCGGGCCGCGCCGGCATCTCCGAGGCGCTCCCGCGCCCGCTCGAGGGCCTCCGCGAAGCGCTCGCGGCCGACGGGCTTCAGGAGGTAGTCGAGCGAGCGCACCTCGAACGCCGACACCGCATAGCGGTCGAACGCGGTGACGAAGATGACCTGCGGGACGTGGCGCGCCCGCCGCAGAACGTCGAAGCCCGTTCCTTCGGGCATCTGCACATCGAGGAAGCAGAGGTCGGGCGCAGCCTCGTCGAGCAGCCGCACCGCCGCCTCCGCGTCGCCCGCCTCGCCCGCGAGCTCGAAGTCCGGGTGCGCCGCCAGCAGTCGCTTCAGCCGCTCCCGCGCCGGCCGCTCGTCGTCGATGACGACGCAGCGATGGCTCACGCGGAGGTCTCCGCGCTTGCGGGTGGATCCGTCGACGCCGCTCCCGCCGGCCAGGCGGAACCGGCCGGCAGCGAGAGCCGGGCACGGGCGCCGCCGCCCGGCGCGGACGAGAGGTCGAGCGCCGCGCGCCGGCCGTAGCGGGCCTCGAGACGGCGCGCGACGTTGCCCAGCCCGTGGCCGTCGCGTATCAGACGCTCGCCGGTATCGGAGAGACCGACTCCGTCGTCGACGACGTCGATCTCCAGCCGCGATCCGTCCATCGCGGCCGAGACGTCGATCCGTCCGCCCCGGGCCCGGGGCGCCAGCCCGTGCCCGACCGCGTTCTCGAGCAGCGGCTGCAGGATCAGCCCGGGAACGCGCACCGCGAGCGACCGCGGGTCGACGTGCCATGCCACCTGCAGACGATCGCCGAAGCGGGCGCGCTCGATCCGCAGGTAGTCGCGGGTGAAGGCGATCTCGTCCCCGAGCGGGACCGGGGCGGCGTCCGCGACGTCGAACGCGTAGCGGAACAGGTTGGCGAACGTCTCCAGCAGCTCCTCGGCCTTGCGGACGTCCTCCTCGAGCATCGCCGTGATCGTGTTCAGCGTGTTGAAGAAGAAGTGCGGGTTGATCCGCGCCTGGAGCGCCGCCAGCTCGGCGCGGGCCGCCTCCTCGCGCAGCCGCGCCTCGACCAGCCGCACCTCCTCCACCTCGCGCAGCGAATCCTGCAGCCGCAGCCGCATCTCCTCGTAGCCGAGCACGACCCCCCCGACCACCAGGGCCAGAACGCCGTTGACGATGATGACGACGATCGCGAGCCGCAGCTCGCGGAAGACGAACAGCGGGTAGGCCCCGAGCACGGCCAGGCTGCCGAGGACCGCGCCCGAGACGAGCGTCATGACGAGCAGCGGGAAGCGGAGCACGCCCGAGCGCCCGCGGAGCCGCGGGAACAGCCAGACCGAGCCGACCATCGCGGTAAGTCCGACGACGTTGCCGAAGAGCACCGAGATCACGAGCGTCGGCGGCTCGACGCCGTCGGCCTGGAAGAAGCTGACCGCGAGGCCGATGGCGAGGCCGGCGATGCTGCTGACCGCCACCCACAGCGAGACCTGGCGCGCGATCCGCCACACCGGGCGGGGCCGGCTCACCGCACCCTCACCAGCACCAGCGTCACATCGTCGTGGGGGTCGACAGGGCCGCTCCAGTCGAGCAGCGCGTCGAGCACGGCCTGGAGGGCGGCGTCGAGCGGGCTCTCGAGGTGCCTGCGCAGGAGATCGGCCAGGCGTTCCGCCCCGAATTCCTCGCCGTCGGGGGCCGGCGCCTCGGACACGCCGTCGGTGAAGAGCGCCAGCAGATCCCCCGGCGCCAGGGTCAGGCTGCCCGTCTCGTATTCGACCCCTTCGAACAGCCCGATGGGCAGGCCGCCCTCCTCGCAGCGGATGGTCTCCGCGCCCCGGATGACGAGGCCCGGCAGATGCCCGGCGTTGCTGTAGGTCATCCGGCGCGTCTCGGGATCGAAGTCGGCGAGGAACGCCGTCGCGTAGCGCGCCACCGACGAGGAGCGGCACAGCGCGTCGTTCAGCCGCCCGTTGAGCTGCCCCGGGTCCATGGCGATGGGGAAGAGGCTGCGCCACGAGGCCTGCAGGCTCGCCATCAGGAGGGCAGCCGGGGCGCCCTTGCCCGAGACGTCCGCGATCACGAGCCCCGGGCGGCCGTCGCTGTGTTGCAGGAAGTCGTAGTAGTCGCCGCCCACGGCGACCGCCGGCCGGCAGACGCCCGCCACCTCCAGCTTCTCGAAGGTGGGGGCGGCGTGCGGCAGCAGCTCCCGCTGAACCTCGCGGGCGACGTTCATCTCGCGCTCCAGCGCGTCCCGCTCGCGGAGGACGCGATAGGACGCCTCGATCTGCCGGCGCATCCGGTCGTAGGTGCCGAGAGCCACCGCGACCGCGGCCGCGAGCAGCGCGTTGAGCGCGAGGATCAGGAAGACGACGCGGAACTGCGCGAGCGCGAAGAAGGGGTCCGTCAGCATCACGGCGACCGAGCCGAAGACGGTGCCTCCGAGCACGAGCAGCGAATCGAGAGTGAGCCGCAGTGCACCGGGCAGCCGCGCCAGGAGCGGCGACACCATGCGCGCCGAGATGTAGGCGCTGAACCCGACCACCTCCGCGAAGAGCACGCTCAGCCGCAGAGTGGGGAGGAACGCGACGCTGGCGCCGAGCGAGAACGCCGCCGCGACGACCACGCCCACCGCCAGCCACGCCAGCGTCCAGCCGAGCAGGAAGCGGTATCCCGGCGCGGCCAGGGGCGCACCCGCACGTGGCGCGGCGACAGGGGCGGGCATCGCGATGGCGACGGTTGCAGTAGAGGTCATTGGATGAGGGGCCGGCTCCCGCGGCGGCGCCGTTGCGGCGCGCCGTCAGGGCGCCAGCGCGCCCTTGCGCGAGGTCCTGTGTCGCCGGTTCCGCGGCGCAGACTCCTAGCGCCCGCGCACCTCCTGGCCCGATCGTCGTTCGTAGACCTTGACCATCGCGCTCTTATTCTGGCCGCCGAAGCCCATGTCGATGGCCGCCCGGTAGGTCGCCACCATCGCCTCGACCACCGGAAGCGCGACGCCGTGCCGCGCCGCGGCCTCCTGGATGTTGACGATGTCCTTGTAGGCCGCCTGCATCGAGAAGTCGCCCTCGAAGCGGCGAGCGAGGATGCGCGGCACGAAGTACTCGCTGGCGAAGCTCCGCGAGCTCCCCGTCGTCAGCACCTTCTCGAGCTGCGCGGGCTGCAGACCGGCCTTGATCGCCAGGGGCAGCACCTCGCAGAAGGCGGCGATGTTGACGTCGTAGATGATGTTGTTGACCGCCTTCATGAGCTGGCCGGTGCCGACGGCGCCGCAGTGGACGATGAACTCGCCCACGATCTCGAGGTACGGCTTCGCCCGCGCGAACAGCGCCTCGCTGCCGCCGAACATCATCGTGAGCGTACCGTTCTCGGCGCGGAAGGGCATGCCGGAGATCGGGCAGTCGGCGTAGGCCAGCCCTGCGCCTTCGGCTCGCTCCGCCAGCCGCAGCGCGGCGCCGTGGTTCATGGTGGTAGTGTCGACGACAGCGGGCGTTCTGCCGTTCCGCGCTACGCCGCGCTCGCCGAAGAGCACCTCCGCCGCTTCCGCATCGGAGGGCACGCAGACGAAGATGAGCTCCGCCCGCTCGGCCAGCGCCGCCGGGTCGGCCGCGGCGGACGCGCCCTCTCCGGCCAGCGCCTGCACCGGCTCCGGCAGCACGTCGCAGACCGCAAGCGGCACACGGGCCCGCAGCAGGTTGCGGGCCATGCCCAGGCCCATGCGGCCGAGACCGATGAAGCCGACCGTGCGCGGGTCCACGGGCGCGCAGCATAGCACCCTTGCCGTATGCGCCGTAGAACGTGCGCTCCGGAGTGTCGCTGCAGGCAGAACGTGCCCGTCGGGGTGCGCTTGCGCCGGCGCGAATCCCTTGCGCCCGCCCCCGACCGGATCCATCATTGGAAACGAGGGCAAATGTCGCGCCCGCATGAGGTGAGGAGGGTCCGATGCTCCACCGTTGTCTCGCGGCGGCGTTGGTCGTCGTCGCGGTCGTCGCGCTGACGCCGGGGCCCGGTGCGGCGCAGTCGGCCGAGACTTCGTCTCTCCGGACGGCGTGGGGCGACCCGGCCCTGAGCGGCATCTGGGACTTCCGCTCGATCACCCCGCTCCAGCGGCCCGCGGAGCATGCGGAGCGCGAGTTCCTGACGGAGGAGGAGGCGGCGAACCTCGAGCAGGCGACCGTCGACCGGGAGCTGGAGCTGCTGCTGCGTCCGGCGCGGCGCACGAGGGCCGGCGGCAACGTCGACCGGGGCGAGGACGGGGCGCTCGGCGCCTACAACGACTACTGGCTCGATCGGGGGATCACCACCCAGACCACGCGGCGCACGTCGCTCATCATCGATCCGCCGAACGGACGCATGCCGCCCTTCACCGAGGAGGCCCAGCGGCGACGGGAGGAGCGCGCCGCCTACCGGCGCGAGCACCCGGCCGATTCGTGGGAGGACCGCGGCCTGAACGACCGGTGCATGTTCACCACCGGCCTGCCGATGGTCCCGAGCGCCTACAACAACAACGTGCACATCTTCCAGAACCCGGACCACGTGGCGATGGTCATCGAGATGACCCACACCCTGCGGGTCGTGCCCCTCGACGGCCGCCCGCGGTCCGAGCCGCCCATCCGGCAGTTCTCGGGCGAGTCGCGCGGCCGCTGGGAGGGCGACACGCTGGTGGTCGAGACGATGCACTTCAACCGGCTCGTCGGGCTCCGCGGATCGACCCCCGACGCGCGCCTGGTCGAGCGCTTCACGCGCGTCGCCCCGGACGTCATCGAGTACGAGTTCACCATCGAGGATGCGGCCACCTGGACGCGCCCGTGGACGGCGCGGGTGGAGCTGATGCGGACCGACGAGCCGCTCTACGAGTACGCCTGCCACGAGGGCAACTACTCGATGGAGGGGATCCTGGCGGGCGCGCGCGAGGACGAGCGGAAGGCGGCGGAGGCATCGCGGTAGCGAGCCCGGGCGCAATTGGCAGTCTGCGCTCGCGCCGAGGATCTGTCGGATGGAGAACTGCATGCTGACGCGAGCCCCCCGTATCTTCCTGGCGCTGCTGTTCGTCGCGTCGTGGTTGCCGCTCGCACTCGCCCAGTCGGTCGCGCCGGCCCAGTCGGATGCGGCCGCTGACGCGCACGTCCTGGTGCCGGCCCCGCTGCACCACGCGGGGGTGGTCGAGCGGGCGCGCGGGCTGGTGCGGGCGGACATCGCCCGCCGCGGCTATCCCGGCATCGCGATCGCGGTGACGGTCGGCGGCGAGACGGTCTGGTCCGAGGGCTTCGGGTACGCCGACCTCGAGCACCGGGTGCCGATGTCGCCGACGGTCAAGTTCCGCGTCGGCAGCATCTCGAAGTCGATGACCGCCGCGGCCGTCGCCACCCTGGTCGAGGCGGGACGGCTCGACCTCGACGCACCCGTGCAGCGCTACGTCCCGTCGTTCCCGGAGAAGGCGCATCCCATCACGACGCGGCAGCTTGGCGGCCACCTGGCCGGGATCCGGCACTACCAGGGTGACGAGAACCTCATCCGCGACCCGTACCCGACCGTGCTCGACGGCCTCGGCATCTTCGCGGACGATCCCCTGCTGCACGAGCCGGGCACCGCTTTCGCCTACACGAGCCACGGCTTCAACCTGATCAGCGCCGTCGTGGCGGGCGCGGCGGGACGGCCCTTCCTCGACTACATGCGCGAGGCGGTCTTCCGCCCGCTCGGGATGCGGGACACCGTCGCCGACTTCGTGACGCCGATCATTCCCGGCCGCACCAGCTACTACATCCGCGACGCAGCCGGCCGCGTGGTGAACGCTCCCTTCGTGAACAACAGCTACAAGTGGGCCGGCGGCGGCTTTCTCTCGACCACCGAGGACGTCGTGCGCTTCGCCGACGCCCACCTCGGCGACGCGTTCCTCCCGGCGTCGGCGCGCAAGCTCCTCTTCACCGAGCAACGGACCCGCGACGGGGAGGGCGTCGGGTATGGCCTCGGCTGGTTCATCGGGGAGGACGACGAAGGCCGCCGCCTGCTCTTCCACTCCGGCGGCTCGGTCGGCGGGACATCGCTGATGGTGATGCAGCCCGAAACGCGCGTGGTCGTGGTCGGCCTGATCAACCTGAGCGGTGCGAACAATGTCGTCGTGCGGCAGGTGCTGGATCTGTTCGTCGATGCGGCGGCCGCGGCGTCAGGGACACAGTAAGGCGAGCGCCGCGCGACGGGCGCGTGGGGAGTCTGCGCGGGCGCGAGGCCGCCGCATCGTGGGTTGGCGGCGCAGCCCCTGCCCGGGGTGGCTGGCTCCGTCCACGCGGCACGGCAGACGAACGTTGCGGATTGCCCGGCAGGCTCCTAGAATGGGGCTCTCGGAAGACCAGAGGTTAGGTGGGCGTCTGCGCCCCGAAGACGGCGCAGACACCTGGAGGGTCGGTTGGGGCGCCTGCGCCGCGAGCGCGGCGGCGGAGCCGTCAGGCGACGCTTGGCGCCAGGAGGCAAGAGATGAGGACGACGCGTAACCGGTGTCGGGCGTTCGGTTGGCAGGCGCTGCTCGGCGCGGCGGTCGTGGCGGTCGTCGGGCTTCCGCCGGCGGTCTCGGCCCAGGAGGCGGCCACGGACGAGGTGACGTTCACCCGCGACATCGCGCCCATCCTGCAGCGGAGTTGCCAGAAGTGCCATCGGCCGAATTCGCTGGCCCCGATGTCGCTGATCGACTACGAGGAGGTCCGGCCCTGGGCCCGCTCCATGAAGTACCGCACCGGACTCCGCGACAAGCCGGGCGTCATGCCCCCCTGGTACATCGAGAAGGACATCGGCATCCAGCGCTTCAAGGACGATCCGTCGCTGAGCGATGACGAAGTCGAGAAGATCGCCCGCTGGGCCGATGCCGGCGCGCCGCGCGGCGATCCGGCCGACCTGCCGCCGCCGGTGGCGTTCATCGACGTCGACGAGTGGGAGATCGGCCAGCCCGACCTGATCGTCACCTCCCCGAGCGTCGAGGTCGAGCCCGACGCGCCCGACTGGTGGGGCTCGATCGGAGAAGTTCCGACCGGCCTGACCGAGGACCGCTACGTCGCCGCCCTCGAGTACAAGGAAATCACCGAGCTCAGCGAGGGAACGCCCCGCGCCACGGTCGGCGGGCTGTACGTCATTCACCATGCCACGCTCGGCGTCACCGATCCGAATCCCGATCCGAACGACGTCGATCCGCTGCGGGCGCAGCGCCGCTGGCCGACCCACGAGGTGGGGCGCAACGCCGACGTCTTCGATCCGCAGGCGGGCAAGCTGATGAAGGCGGGGTCGAAGCTGCAGTTCCACTCGATGCACCTGCACGCGAACGGCGCCCGCACGCGGGCGCATCTGCGGGTCGGCTTCAAGTTCCATCCGCGGGGCTACGAGCCGACGCGCAAGTGGGTGCGCATGTCGTTCGGGAACGGCGTCGACATCGACATCGAGGCGATGGATCCGGACCAGCAGGCCGAGGCCTACTTCACGCTGCCGGAGAACGCGCTGATCACGATCTTCGAGCCGCACATGCACGCGCCGGGCGTGCGGATGTGCCTGGACGCCATCTGGGGCCACACGGTCCAGACGCTCAACTGCGCCGGCTATGACCACAGTTGGGTGCGCGTCTACAACTACGAGGACGACGCGGCGCCGCTGCTGCCGAAGGGCACGATCCTGCGGATGACCGGCTACTTCAACAACTCGCCGTCGAACCCCAACGTGCCCGATCCGCGCAACTGGTCGGGGGGCGGTCACCGCTCGGTCGACCAGATGTTCATCAACCTGATGCGCGGCGTGTACATGACGGACGAGGAGTTCGAGGCCGAGGTCGCCAAACGGCGCGAGGCGCTCGATCTCGCGGACGGCGAGATCGCCGTCGGCTGCCCGCTCTGCAGCGCCACCGACTTCCCGGTCGCGGCCGGAGGCCAGCAGTGAGAGCGCTCGGCGCCGCCCTGGTCGTGGCGACCCTGGTCGGGCTGGCCGCGGACCCCGCGGCCGGCCAGGCCGGGCGGCGCTACTACGACACCGGCCAGGAGGTGGTGCCGGCGTACGAAGGCTGGGAGCAGAACGACGACGGCTCGTTCAATCTCGTCTTCGGCACCATGAACCGGAACTGGAGGGAGGAGCTCCACCTCCCGATCGGTCCCGACAACAGCATCGAGCCGGGGGGCCCCGACCAGGGGCAGCCGACCTGGTTCCTGCCGCGCCGGAACCGGTTCCTGTTCCGCATCCACGTGCCGGCGGACTTCGGCGACAAGGAGCTCGTCTGGACGCTCACCAGCCATGGCGAGACCAAGCGGGCCTACGGAACGCTGAAGCCCGACTACTACATGGACAAGAACGTCCGCATGGCGAACAACGGGGGCGGGATATTCGGCGAGATCTTCGTCAACGAGCCCCCGACGCTCGCCGTGCGGGGCGAGTCGGTCCGGACGGTGACGGCGAACGAGCCGGTCACGCTCGTCGCGACGGCGCACGACGAGGACGGGTTGCCGGCGCCGCGGCCGATGCGGCCTCTCGATCCGGCGCGGCCGACCAGCGTCGCGCCGGTCGCCGCGACCGGGTTGCGACTCTCCTGGTTCGTCTACCGCGGCCACGCGCCGGTGACGTTCGATCCGGTGCAGATCAAGGTCTGGGAGGACACGCGCGCGAACTCCAACTCCCCGTGGGGCGCCGGCTGGATGACGCCGGAGCCGCCGGTCGACAACACGTGGGTGGCGCAGGCCACCTTCAGCCAGCCCGGTACGTACGTGCTGCGCTGCATTGCGCACGACGGCGGGCTCACCACCCACGAGGACGTCACGTTCATCGTTACGGAGTGAGCGCGTCGGCGCCGAAGGGGTCGGGCAGCAGGTCTCCGAGCGTGTAGCGCTCGTTGATCCGCAGGCCCGGCCCGCCCGCTTCGTACAGCACCTGCCGGCAGCGGCCGCACGGCTTCCCGGGCTGCAGGTCCTCCACGTCCCGCCCCGCCACGACGGCGACCGCCACGAGCCGGCCGCCGCCGCTCGAGTGCAGCGCCGACACCAGCGAGCACTCGGCGCACAGCGCGAGCCCGTAGGAGGCGTTCTCCACGTTGCAGCCCTCGACGACGCGTCCGTCGTCCACGAGCCCCGCCGCGCCGACGTGGTAGCGGGAATAGGGCGCGTAGGCGTGACGCGCCACGGCGCGGGCGCGGCGGAAGAGGTGCTCCCAGTCGGTTGGCGCGTCGGTCATCCTGCCGTCTCCGGGATCGCATCTCAGGGCGCCGCGAACCAGGCGTTCGGCGCGCCGGCCGGGGCGTTGCCGGCGATGTGTGCCGCCATGCGCCGCACGAGCTCCGCGTTGGTGAACGGCGACCAGCCGTGGCCCTTCCTGGGGCGGCCGTGGACCACCTCGCCACCGTAGGGCGGATCGGTCGTGCCCGCCAGGAACGCCTCCAGCAGGTAGACCGCGTAGGAGAGGTAGAACTGGTCCATCTCGGGGTTGTAGATGCGGATCTTCCCGACGAGGTCGGGGCCGA
>JAPOYG010000171.1 GCA_026706755.1 Acidobacteriota bacterium | reverse complement strand
GTGCGCTCGTCCCGGAAGCGCCGCGCCCGCTCGAAGAGATCCTGCTGCAGCGTCTCGAGGAAGGTGCGAACGCGCTCGGCGAGGCCCTCCATCGGCGTCGGGAGCTTCTCGCGGGTGTCGCGCCGCACCAGGACGACCTGCCCGCGCTCGATGTCGCGCGGGCCGATCTCCAACCGGAGCGGCACGCCGCGCAATTCCCATTCCGCGAACTTCCACCCCGGCGAGTACTCCTCGCGGTCGTCGACGATGACCCGCGTGCCGGCCGCCCGCAGCTCGTCCGCGATCGCCTGCGCCCGGGGAAGCACCGTCTCCCGCCAGTTGCCCCTCGGAATCGGCACGACGACGACCTGGTGGGGCGCGATGCGCGGCGGCAGGATCAACCCGCTGTCGTCACCATGGATCATGATGACCCCGCCGATCAGGCGGGTGGTCATGCCCCACGACGTCTGCCAGACGTACTGCACCGACTTGTCGCGGGCCTGGAACTTGATGTCGAATACCTTCGCGAAGTTCTGCCCCAGGTGGTGCGACGTGCCGGCCTGCAGGGCGCGGCCGTCGCCCATCAGGGCCTCGATGGAATAGGTGTGGACGGCGCCCGCGAACTTCTCGCTGTCGGTCTTCCGCCCGTCGAGCACCGGCATCGCCAGCTCCTGCTCGACGAACTCCCGGTAGACGCCGAGCATGCGCAGCGCCTCGGACTCCGCCTCGGCCTCGGTCTCGTGCGCGGTGTGGCCCTCCTGCCAGAGGAACTCCGTGGTGCGCAGGAACAGGCGCGTCACCTTCTCCCAGCGGACGACGTTGGCCCACTGGTTGATCAGGATCGGCAAGTCCCGCCACGACTGGACCCACTTGGCGTACATCGTGCCGATGATGGCCTCCGAGGTGGGGCGCACGACGAGCCGCTCCTCGAGGTCCTCGTCGCCGCCGCGGGTAACCCATGCCACCTGGGGCGCGAATCCCTCCACGTGGGCGGCCTCCTTGCGCAGGAGGCTCTCCGGAATGAACAGCGGGAAGTAGGCGTTGACGTGGCCCGTCGCCTTGAAGCGCCGGTCGAGCTCCGCCTGCATCAGCTCCCAGACGGCATAGCCGTACGGCCGGATGACCATGCTTCCCTTCACCGGCGAGTAGTCCGCCAGCTCGGCGCGGCGAATCACGTCGGTGTACCACCGGGAGAAGTCCTCCGACCGCGGCGTAATCTCCGTCACGAACGCACCCTGCTTGGCCGCCATTACTCTGTCTCTCTCGTTGCCGCCCACGGGCGTCGGGAGTCGCGCTCGCGCGGCGTCCAGCATCGCGCGCGGTGCGGCGCGACTCCGCGCCCGTCGTGCGGGCAGTCCGGCGCCTCCGCGCGGCACAGTCTATATCGACCCGCCGCGGCTGCTATGCTGGCAGCCGCGATGCGGGCCCTGCGGATTGATGTCGAGACCCCCTCCCGCTCCTACCCGGTGCACGTGGGAGAGGGGCTGACGGACGACCTGAGCGATCTCCTCGACGAGGCCGGCGCGACCGGCCGCCGCTTCCTGGTGTCGAGCCCGACGGTCTGGCGCGCCCACGGCGGTGCCATCGAGCGGGCGCTGGCCGGCGTGCACGTCATCCTCGTGCCGGACGGAGAGCGGTCCAAGACGACGCGCACCGTGGCGCGCATCTACGAGGAACTGCTGCTCGCCGAAGCCGACCGGTCCGCCGCCGTCGTCGCGGTCGGCGGCGGAGTCATCGGCGACATGGCCGGCTTCGCCGCCGCCACCATCCTGCGCGGCGTCGCCCTGGTGCAGGTTCCGACCACCCTGCTGGCGCAGGTCGACGCCGCCGTCGGAGGCAAGGTCGGCGTGAACCACGCGCTCGGCAAGAACCTCATCGGAGCGTTCCATCAACCGCTCGCCGTCATCGCGGATCCGCGTCTGCTCCGGACGCTGCCCCGCCGCGAGTTCCGGGCCGGCCTCTACGAGGTCATCAAGTACGGCGTGATCGCCGACCCCGACCTGTTCGAGCGGGTGAACCGCGACCTGGACGCCATCTTCGCCCGCGAGCCCGAGGCGCTCGTCCCCGTCATCGCGGCGTCGTGCCGCATCAAGGCCGACATCGTCTCGAAGGACGAGCGGGAGGGCGGCCTGCGCCGCCTGCTCAACTTCGGACACACCGCCGGTCACGCAATCGAGGCAGTCACCCGCTACCGCCGCTTCCGTCACGGGGAGGCCGTCGGCTACGGAATGCTGGCCGCGGCAGACCTCGCGGTCCGGCGCGGCGCCCTCGACGGGGCGGACCGGGACGCGTTGGCCGCCCTGATCGCCCGGCTCGGTCCCCTGCCGTCGGTGCGTGACCTGTCCGTCGCGGACGTCGTGCAGGCCACGCGGCGCGACAAGAAGGTGCTCCGCGGCACCCTGCACGTCATTCTCCCCACCCGGATCGGCGCCACGGAGATCGTGAACGACGTGACCGAGGCCGAGCTCGCGCACGCCCTGCGGGCGATCGGGATGCGTTCCTGATCGGTCCCGCGGACACGCCCCGGGGCACGCCGTTCTGCCGTCGCGCGCGGGGCGTGCCCGTCAGCGCACGATGCGCCAGGAGAGCACCTGCACGAATCCGGACGCCGCATCCTCGGCCGGGAGCGGCGGAACCAGGCGGACCAGATCGGCCTGCACGGCGCGATGGCCGAGCCCGGAATCGAACGCGGCAGCATGCACCGCCAGAGCGCGGCCGGGCTCCGGGACCTCGCCGTTCGGCGAGCGGGGCTCGGAGGCGAGCCAGACGGCGACGCGCCACTCGCCATATCCGTCGGGAAGCGTCATCAGGCCGTCCAGCGTCCCGTGCGCGAACAGCGACCAGGGAAGCCCGCGACCGGCCCGGCCGGGGCCGGCCCCGTCGCGCCGCAGGGCCGCCGTGCGCTCGTCGAGCAGAATACGGGAACCGTCGGCGAGGCGGAACTCCGGGGCTCCGGCCCACAATCCGGATCGCCGTCCTGCCAGGGCCGCGCGCCAGGCGGGGGCCGGGGCCAGCTCCCCGACCGTCCATGCGAGGGCTGCCTCGGCAGCATACAGCCCCTCGACGGCACGCCGGTGGTGAGCTGCAATCGTCACCTCGGTGGTGGCCAACGGCACGAGCACGCCGACGACCCCCAGCAGCACGACCGAGGCCATCAGCGCCACGACCAGCGCGATCCCATCAGTGCTCGCGAACCGGCCGGCGCTGCTCACCAGGTCCCCAGGGCCCGCGGCGCTACGTCGAAGCGCACGGTCCGATCCGGGACGGACCCGCGGCGGAGCGACGACCGCGGCGGACCGGAGCCCAGAAGGCTGCGTCCGCGCCAGGCGTCGTCCGCAACGCGCAAGCGGATGGTCACCTGCACCCGCCGGACGCGGAACAGGTCGACATCGAACGGCACGCCGCCGCCGCACCACGGGCCGTCGACGAGCTCGGCCGCGGGCAACTCCCGAATCGACGGCGGCGGAACGGCCGGCCGGCCACCCCCCGCCGCGGCCACCAGGCACGGCGCCGCCACGCGCCGGATGGCGTCGCCGACCGACGAAGCCGGGGTCAGCGCGGGCAGCGGCCCGCCGAAATAGCGCACGTCCAGGTCCACCACGCCGTCCACGAAGGGCAGCGTGACTGCCGTGCCGCCGTGCCTGCGCAGTTGGCCGCGGCGGCGATCGAGGACGTAGCCTCGGACGGCGACGGACAGGATCGAGGCACCCGCCGGGAAGGCGTTCCCCCCACCCGCGCCGTGGCGGCGCAGGGTGACCGTGGGCCCGCGGGCGCGCGTCACGCGAACCAGCTCCGAACGGCCGCGCCGGTCGAACACCAGCGCGTTCCCCGGACCGTCGACGCCGCAGCGCGGCGGGCGAAGGCAACCCGAGCCCGGGACCAGCGCCGCCTCCACCTCTCGAACGCCGGCCGGCAACCCGGCCGCGAGGTGCGCTCCGGCCGGGCCGGGCGGCGCGTAGAAGAGGGTGAACCCGGGTTCCTCCGAGCGCCGCGTCCCGGAGGCGGAGCCGTCCACCCTCCCTGGCGCGACGGGAGCGCGCAGCCAGGCGAGCGCGGTCCGGGAGCCGGGCCCCTTCCCGCTGCCCGCCATCAGCAGATCGCGGTGCAACTCGACGAATGCAGCGCGGGCCCGCTGTTGCATCTCGGCGGCCTGGGGCTGGGCGGCCAGCGTCCCCTGGGCCGGGTCGAGCAGACTGAAGACGGCGCCCAGCAACGCAACGACGATGGCCATGGATACGACGGACTCGAGCAGCATCTTCCCGACCTCCCGCGCAGCGGATTCGCGACCTGGATTCTCCCTTCACGCCCGTCAGGGCGCGCGCGCACGCAGCGTGGCGATCCAGAGCACGCCGGGATCGTGCGGCCGAACGGCGCGCGAAGGCTCCGCGGACGAGATTCGGCGGTCGATGACCGCCACCTGCAGCACCAGCAGGTCCTGGTTGGACTCGTGCGTCGCCACGGCCCACCGGCGTATGTACGCCGTGCCGGCCGGCGGCTCGGCGCCCGTGCCGATCCAGCCGCCGCCGGCGTCGAGGTAGTCCACGTAGCCAGGGAGCGCGGCTTCCATGGCCCCCGCCGGCGAGGGGCGGAGACCGACTCCGCCCCCTCTCGACCCCGGCTGCGCGAGATCGGTCGTCGTGTCCGTGACCCGCTCGCCCGAGCGCGAGTCGAAGCTCCACTCGAGCGAGCGGAGCTCCTCGAGCTTCTGCGTCGCGGCCATTGTCGCGACGGAGTCGGCGGCGCCGATGGAGACTGCGCGGCGCGCGACCACCACGACACGCGCCAGCCCGGCCGCGAGTCCCGCGAGCAGGGCGACCGCGACGAGCGTCTCGATCAGCGTGAAGCCATCGGCTGAGCCGTTCCTCACGACCGCCCTGCCAAGCAAGAACCGAGCCGCGCTCGACCGAGCCCTCGGGGCAGAAACCCGGCGGCGGAGGGTGGTACGAACCGCGACGCCGCGCCCGCGGCAGGGTGGCAGGGCCTGCGCCGCCGGCCTTGCGGGAGGGCGGCTGCAGCCCTTGCCGCGCGCGCCCGGCATCGCCGGGTCAGCAGAACGTCGCGTACCAGGCGATCAGCTCGTCGCCCACGAGGGTGGAGGCGAAGGCCGCCACGGCCAGGAACGACCCAAGGGGCAGCGGGTAGCGGCTGTCTCCCCGCCCGGTCGCGAGCAGCGCGAGCCCGGCCAGCGAGCCGAGGACGGAGGCCGCGAGCAGCGTCAGGAGGGCGGCCTGCCAGCCGAGCCACGCACCGATCATCGCCAGCATCTTCACGTCGCCCATCCCGAGGCCCTCGACGCCGCGGAGGCGATGGTAGAGAACGGCGAGCGCGAGCGGGACGCCGGCGCCGACGGCCGTGCCGGCCAGCGCGTCGACCGGACCGGGCTCGAGGCCCACGCTCAGGGCGAGCCCGAGCGCCGTGCCCGGGAGCGTGATGGTGTTGGGCAGGATGCGGTGGTGCAGGTCGATGAGGCCGAGGACGAGCAGCGCCGACGTGAAGGCCAGGCGTGCCGGAAGGAGCGGCTGCCAGCCGAGCTCGCCGTACTGCAGGAGGAACAGGGCCGGGGTGGCGAGCTCGACGAGCGGGTAGAGCGGCGAGATGGGCGCCCCGCATGCCCGGCAGCGCCCCCGGCGGCGCAGGTAGCCCACGAGCGGAACGTTGTCGGACCACCGGATCGGCCGCGCGCACGCCGGGCAGCGCGAACCGGGCGTGACGACGGACTCGCCCCTCGGCAGCCTGTGCACGCACACCGTGACGAAACTCCCGACCGCCAGACCGAGCGCGACGATGAGGGCGATGGACATCGCGTGCGAAACGCTCGAGGGAACGCCGGACGCACGGCCACCGCGGCCAGCGTGGCGAGCACCCTGGCGCGGCGCAGCAGGTTGCGGGCCCGCGCGGACTCACGGCGCGCCGCCAGGGCGGGCCGGGCGGCGTCCTTGCGCCACCGGGTCGGGCCGGTGCGTCTGCGCGGGCGAGAGGCCCTGCAGGAGTCCGCGCCGTTCTACGGCGCAGACTCCTAGCGCCCCTCGGACGGAGCGTCGACAGCTTCGCTGCCGCGAGATTCCTCCGTCGCCGACGGCGACAGGCTCGACGCGCGGGCGAGCTCGTAGGCCAGGGCGGCGTCGAAGAACCGAGGGGCGAGCCCGCCGCGCAGGAGAACCCCGTTGATGATGTAGGTGGGCGTTGCCTGCACGGGAAGCGCCGCGCCGATTGCGATGTCGCGCTTCACCTGCTCGATCTCGGCCTCGTAGCGCGCGTCGAATCGCGCCGCGTCCACCCCGGAGATGTCCTCGAGGGCCTCGAGGATCGCATCCCGTTCCAGTCCGGCCTGGTTCCCGTACAGCCACGCCGCCATCCGCTCGCGCGCCTCGGGGCTCACCGCCGCGGCCAGGCGCACCGCGACCGCCGCCTCGCAGGCGGAGTCGTGCTGGCCATTGGGCGTCTCGTCGTTGCACGCCGGATCGAGCGGGAAGTCGAGCGTGACCTGCGCGACCTGTCCCGGATGACTCGACGCGTACTTGGCGAATATCGGCGCGTAGATCCGCTCCGTGTTGGCGCACGCCGGGCACTGGTAGTCGTTGAACTTCACGACGACGACCGCCGCGCCGGGGGGCGGCGCCGAGGCCGGCAGCGCGAGGTCCATGCGCGGCTGTGACTCCCAGAAGCGTTCGAACTCGCTCTGCTGGTCGACGGGGGGCGCCGCCGCCCCGGTCTCGCCGCCCATGGCCGCGGCCGCGATCTCCGGGACGCGGTCCGTGCGGGCGAACCAGGCCGCCCCCGCGGCCGTCGCCGCGGCATACGCCAGCACCAGCGCGAGACCGACCGGGCGCCGCGCCAGGTGGCCGAGGTCGGCCGCGGCGGCGACGGGAAGCCGGGACACGGGCGTGGCCGATGCGGACCCCGCGAGGAGGAAGATGCCGACGACCGCGACGTAGACCACGAGGCAGAGCAGGCAGACGGTCTGGAGGACGAAGAAGGAAGCGTACGCCATGTACATGGCGACGGCCAGTCCTATCGTCGACCAGACCAGCAGGTAGCCGTCGACGTTGTCGCGCGAGGCGGCCGGTCCGCGGGCGCTCGCGAACGCAAGCAGCAGGACGCCTGCGAACCAGACGACACCGCCGAGCGCGACCGGAACACCGGCGACGCTCCCGTAGCGGCTCTGGTAGACCTGCGAGCAGCTCACCCGGGCGTTGACGTCGCAGAAGCTGACGTACGCGGGATCGCTGACCATCCGGGCATGGACGAAGGTGGAAGCGGCGGCCGCCCCCAGGCCGGCGAGGGCCAGAACCGCCATCCAGCGTCGGGATCGGCTACTCATGCTTCCTCTCTCCCACCCTCCCGCGCCCCGACAGGGCACCGGGAGCTTCGCCGGCGCGCGCGTCCTTCCGTCGGGCGGCCGTTCGAGCGCCGCTCGCCGGTGGGCGTCACTGTATCGGCGCAGCGCCCTCGGGGGCCCCGCGCTGCGTCACCGGGACGGGCGTGCCGCTGAGGAAGTAGATGGTGCCGCCCTGGTTCGTGCCGAAGTGGCGCACCCCGCCTCCATCCTGCGGCTCGCCGCCGACGAAGTAGCTCGTGACCAGTCCGCCCGCCTCGACCCCGTTGCAGGAAGCGGGGGCGCCGGTCGCCGCCGAACCACCGGTCAGCGTAATGGTATACGCGCTCTTGAACGAGGGATCCGCGTTGAGATCCGTGCCGATGAAGCCGTCGCCGCCATCAGCGGGGGGCGTCCCCAGAACGGACAGGCTGGGAGCGTAGAACCCGTTGCCGCAGCTTGCGGCGAAGATCGACTGCGCGGCGTTCACGGCGCGGAGCGACGCGATTGCCGACGCCTCGTTGCCGGCCATGCGGGCGCGCAGCAGCCCCGGCGCCGCGACCGAGGCGATGACGCCGATGATCGCAACGACGATCAGCAGCTCGATCAGCGTGAATCCCTGGTTCCCGGTCCCTTCTCGCATGCTCTCCTCCTGTTCCGTCCCCGTGTCGGCGTTGGAACCTCCCGCGCCGAGCCTCAACCGGCCAGTCTGCCGATCAGATCGAAGATCGGCAGGTACATGGCAACGACGATGGCTCCGACCAGAAGACCCAGCAGGGCGATCAGGATCGGCTCGAGCAGCGTCATCAGTCCCGCGACCGCTGCATCGACGTCCTCCTCGCAGATGGCGGCCACCTTCGCCAGCATGGCGTCGAGCGTGCCGGTCGTCTCTCCCACGTCGATCATATGCACGACCGTGACCGGAAACACGCCGGTGGCGCGCAGGGGGCCGGACATCGACTCGCCGCGCTCCACCGCTGCCCGCGTGCTCATGACGGCCTCCTCGATCACCGCGTTGCCGGCCGTCCCGGCGGTGATGGCCAGGCTTTCAAGAATCGGCACTCCCGAGCCGAACAGCGCCGAGAGGGTGCGGCAGATCCGCGCCACCGCGATCTTGCGCAGGATCGCCCCCACCACCGGCATGCGGAGCAGCGCGGCATCGCTTGCGCGCCGCCCTCGCTCGGTCCTGCGGAACCATCGCAGAGCCGCCGCGCCGCCGACGAGCGCCGCCACGACCGCCGGGAAGAGCACGACGAGCGAGTCGCTGGCCGCGATGACCGTCCGGGTAGGCCAGGGCAGCGTAGCGCCCATGCCCTCGAACAGCGCGGCGAAGGTCGGAATAACCGTCCAGAGGATCACCCCGACGGCGGCTGCCGCGATCGCCACCACCGCGGCCGGATACGCGAGGGCGGATCGCACCTGCCCGCGCAGCTTCACGGTGGTCTCGATGCACGACGCGAGCCGCTGGAGGATTGCATCCAGGATGCCGCCGGATTCGCCCGCGGCGACCAGGTTGGTGTAGAGGCCGTCGAAGGCGGCGGGGTGGCGGCGCATGGCATCGGCCAGACCGGAACCGCCCTCCACTTCCGCTCGGACGGCGCGGATCGCCAGGGCGAGGCGGGCGTGGCTCTCCTGCTCCCCGAGCACCGCGAGACACTGGACCAGGGGGACGCCGGCATCCACCATCGTCGCGAACTGACGGGTGAAGACGGCGAGGCTGCGGCCGGGCACGCGCTCCCGTCGCCAGGCCGGCAGGCGGAACGGCCGGCCGCGCCGTGCAGCCCGCGGGGAGTGCGCTGCGCCGCCTCCCCCGGCACCGTGTACCCACCCCCGTCGCTGCGCCGGGCCGGGCGGCCTCAGCCGGGCTCCGAGCGCCCGGGTCACGGCGTCCCTCCCGCGCCGGAGCGCCAGCGGGCAGGCCCGCGGCTCGAGTGCCGCGGAGCGTCGTCCCGGCCGAGGAGCTGGCGCACTTCGTCGGGATGCGGCGATCGCGCCAACGCCTCTTCCAGCGCGATGTGTCCCGCGGCATGCAGGCGCGCCAGGGCCTGGCTCATGGTCTGCATGCCGAGCCGATCCTGGCCGGCCTGCATCGCGGAGTACACCTGGTGCAGCTTGTCTTCCCGAATCAGGTTGCGGATCGCGAAGGTCGGCGTCATGACCTCGGCCGCGCACAGCCGGCCGGGTCCCGCCGCCCGTGGTACGAGCGTCTGGCAGACGACGCCGGCTAGCACCAGCGAGAGCTGCGTTCGCACCTGGGCCTGCCGATGCGGCGGGAAGACGTCGATGATGCGGGTGACAGTCTGCACGGCCGAGCTCGTATGCAGCGTCGCCAGCGTGAGGTGGCCCGTCTCGGCGATGCGCAGGGCGGCCTCCACCGTCTCCAGATCGCGCATCTCGCCGATCAGCACCACGTCGGGGTCCTCGCGCAATGCGGCCCGCAGGGCCGTCGCGAAGCTGCGGGTATCCGCCTGCACCTCTCGCTGATTGACCAGGCAGCGCCGGTGCGGGTGCACGTACTCGATGGGATCCTCGATCGTCAGGATGTGTGCCCGGCGCTCGCGGTTGACGCGGTCGACCAGCGCGGCGAGCGTGGTGCTCTTCCCGCTTCCGGTTGCTCCGGTCACCAGCACGAGACCCTGCGGCAGGCGCGCGAAGCCGGCGACGGCCGGAGGCAGGTCGAGCCGCTCCAGATCCGGGATGTCACCGGGAATCAGCCGGTAGGCCGCCGCCACCGCGCCCCGCTGTCGAAACACGTTGCAGCGCACCCGCCCCACCCCGGGGACGTCGAGCCCGGCGTCGAGCTCCATTCCGGATTCGAAGCGCTCCCGCTGGTCGTCGGTCAGCAGGCTGTACACGAGATGGCGGACCCGCGACTCCGAGAGCGGTTCGAGGTCCTCCTGGCACTCGAGCTCCCCGTCGATCCGCAGGTGCGGAGGCGCGTGGGGAGAGAGGTGCAGGTCCGAGCCGCCGCTCTCGGCGACCCGGACGAGGAGATCCGGCAGGGTCATGGCCATCGGGTCGCCCTTCAGCGAACGGTCTCCCGCGCCACCTCGTCCACCGTGGTGACCCCCGCTGCGATCTTCCGCAGCCCGCTCCGGCGCAGGGTGACCATGCCCTCCTCGACGGCTTGGCCGCGCAGCTCGCCGACCGGCGCGCCCGCGAGAATCAGGCTGCGCACCGAATCGCTGACGTCCATGACCTCGAACAGACCCACCCGCCCGCGATACCCGGTGGCGTTGCAGGCGTCGCACCCGCGACCGCGCCGCGGAGCCACGGCTGCCGCCTCCGCCTCGTCGAAGCCCACGTCGGCCAGCGCCGAGGCCGGCGGCGTATCCGGCTCGCTGCAGCCCGCGCAGATTCGCCGCACCAGCCTCTGCGCGCAGATGAGCGTGACCGCACCGGCAACCAGGAACGGCTCCATGCCCATGTCGACGAGCCGGATGACGGTGCTCGGCGCGTCGTTGGTGTGCAGGGTCGACAACACAAGGTGCCCCGTCAGCGCTGCCTTGATGGCGATCTCGGCCGTATCGGCGTCGCGGATCTCGCCGACGAGGATGACGTTGGGGTCCTGCCGCAGGAACGCCCGCAGCGCGGCGGCGAATGTCAGGCCGATGCTCTCGCGGATCTGCACCTGGTTGACGCCGGCCAGGTTGAACTCCACGGGATCCTCGGCGGTGAGGATGTTCGTGGCCGGGGTGTTGATCCGCGAGATGGACGAGTAGAGGGTGCTCGTCTTGCCGCTGCCGGTCGGCCCGGTCACCAGCACCATGCCCCAGGGGCGGCGGATGCTCGATTCGAAACGGGCGAGGGCCTCCGGCTCGAGGCCCAGGCGGGAGAGGTCGAGCGCCAGGTGAGTGCGATCGAGCAGCCGGAGCACGATCTTCTCGCCGAACAGGGTCGGGAGGCACGAAACCCGGAGATCGATCTCCCGCTCCGCGCCGCTCTCGCCGCTCCGGATCCGGATGCGGCCGTCCTGCGGAAGCCGGCGCTCCGCGATGTCGAGCTTCGCCATCACCTTGATTCGCGACGCGATGGCCTCCCGCATCACGGCGGGCGGCGCCAGCGCATGCCGCAGCACGCCGTCGACGCGGTACCGAATGCGCAGGTCGTCCTCGTACGGCTCCACGTGGATGTCGCTCGCCCCCTGCTGGATGGCCGAGGCCAGGATCACGTTGACGAACCTCACCACGGGAGCCTCGTCCCCGGGCGTCTCCGACGCCGTGACGGTCTGCCGGGCTTCGCGCGGCAACGCCTCCCCGCGCGCCGAGGGCTCCCCCTCCGCCCTGCCGGCCCGGTCGGTCTGCGGGTCGGTGCGGCCCGCGGCCGGGGCGCGGGGAGCAGTCCCTTCGTAGTAGCGGGCGAGAGCCCCGAGCATCTCCGCCTCGGCCGCCACCACCGGCTTGACCGTGCACCCGGTGACCCGCGCCACCTCCCCCAGGGCGCGCGAGCTCGCCGGATCAGCCGCGGCCACCACCAGCGTGGGACCGGAGCGGTCGATCGGCACGACCTGGTGCGCGCGGGCGAGGTCGGCCGGAACGAGGTCGATCACGCCAGCGTCGATGTCGAACCGGCTGAGGGAGATCGACGGCACGCCGTACTGCCTGCTCAGCAGGGCGCCGACTTCCTCGCGGGTGACGAAGCCCAGCTCGATGAGGTTGAGACCGAGCCGGCCGCCGTTGACCTTCTGGGATGCAAGAGCCGCCTGGATCTGATCCGGGCTGACGATCTTCCGGGCCACCAGCAGTTCGCCGAGTCGAGCGGGCATTCCTGGGTGTCCGCGCCGGGCGCCGCGACGGAGAACGAGGCCGCCGATTCGCGCCAACGCCTGCGACCGTGGGAGGGAGCAAGGATGTTGCCACCCCGGAACGGTCCACGCCGGCCGAGGCCGGCGGGTCTGCCGGCTCGCCCGACGGCCGAGAGGGGAAACGGAGGTTGCGGGCTCAGCCGACCATGACCGCGGCGGCGACGACGGTGGTCCACAAGCCCTGCCGGTGGCCGACGGCGGTCTGGGTGATGTTCCGCGTGTGGACGATCTGGTCGGACAGTTGCCAGACTTCCTTGTTCTCGTCCCAGCTCTTGTCCGGGTCGAACTTCAGGCCGAGGGTCGTGGCCAGCATCTCGGCCGCCAGGTCCTCGGCGTAGTCGCCGGCAGTTTCCTCGTCCTCGCCGAAGCTGTGGTGCTCCGACAGGTAGCCGTACAGCGAGGGGTCGCGGGGAACGGCGACGCCGATGCTGGCCGCGATCAAGCGGTGCGGCTCCCGGGTCGCCGACTCGGACATGACCACGAACGTCACCTGCCCGGCGCTCAGACGCTGGACGCCCTCGTCGCGGGAGAGGATCTTGCACCCGGGAGGAAAGATGCTCGAAACGCGGACCACATTGCAGGCCGCGATCCCGGCGGAGCGGAGGGCAAGCTCGAACGACGTGAGCTTCTCTCGGTGTTCTCCGACGCCCTTCGTGAAGAAGAGCTCGGTGGGGACCAGGCCAAGCACTGCGCTGCCGGATCCTAGGAGCTTGCGCCGCAGAAAGCAACGCAAGTGGAGTTCGGCGGCGCAAGCTCC
>JAPOYG010000361.1 GCA_026706755.1 Acidobacteriota bacterium | reverse complement strand
ACGTAGGCGCGCACGAGCTTCGGATTGGCGTGGCTCCGCCCGCTCCACACCCGGCGCAGCAGCGCGTCGTAGGTCGCGACCCGTCCGGCGCCAAGCGAGAGCACGCGCAGAAGCTCGTACTCGGTGGCCGTCAAGTCCAGCGGGCGACCGCCGAGCGTGACCCGCCGGTGGACGTAGTCGATCGCCAGTTCCCCCAGCACGAACAGGTCGGGCTCCGCGCGCCGGCGAAGCGCCGCGGCGATGCGCGCCGTGAGCTCCGTCTGCGAAAAGGGCTTGACGACATAGTCCTCGGCGCCGGCCTCGAGCGCCCGCGCGATGGTCTCGTCGCGTCCGTAGGCGGAGATGAAGATGACCGGCAGGTCCGCGAGACCGGGTACGGTCTCCATCAGCTCGATGCCGTCCGTTCCGGGCAGGATCAGGTCGAGCACGACCAGGACGGGCTTTTCGGCCTTCAGCAGCTCGGGCAGCTCCCGCTGGTCGGCGGCAACCAGCGGGGCATAGCCCGCCCCGAGCAGCGCGTCGCGCAGGTAGCGCAGCATCTGCGGGTCGTCGTCCACCACCAGGATGCGCGGCTCCTTCCGGTCCCCCGCCGGCGACGCGCGCCGCTCGGGTGACTCGCCGGCGGCGCCGGCCGCCTCCCCGGCCAGCGGCACCGTGAAGGTGAAGCGCGCACCCTGACCCGACCCGGCGCTCTCGGCCCGGATACGCCCGCCATGCGCCTCCACCAGCCCCTTGCAGATGGCGAGCCCCAGCCCGCTCCCGACGCCGCGCTGACCGTCGCCGACTGCGGGGTACTTCCGGAACAGGTGCGGCAGGCGCTCCGGCGCAATCCCCCGCCCCTCGTCCGAGACCGAGACCGCGACGTGCATCCCGTCGCGCTTCGCCCCGATGCGAATCGGCGCGCTCTCCGGGGAGTGCCGCGCGGCGTTGGCGAGCAGGTTGTTCAGCACCTGCACGATGCGCCCCCGGTCGGCCATCACGCGGGGCAGGTCCGCGGGCAGGTCGATGAGCACCGTGTGCCGGCTGTCGCCGGAGAGGAACGCCGTCCGCGCCTGCTCGACCAGCTCGCCCAGCGCCGAAGGCTCGGGCGCGACCGAGAGCGTTCCGGCGTCGATCCGCCCCGCGTCGAGCAGGTCGCCGATCAGCGCGCTCATGCGGTCGGCCTGCTCGTCGATGATGCGGAAGAACTGCCGCGTCTCCGTCGGACCGAAGCTCTGCACGGGATCCAGCACTGTCGTCGTCGAGCCCTTGATGGCGGCCAGCGGCGTGCGCAGCTCGTGGCTCACCATCCCCAGAAAATCGGCCCGCATCCGGTCGAGCGCCTCGAGCGGCGCCAGGTCCTGCGCGGTGGCCACCAACGACCGGATCGTGCCGTCCTCGGCACGGATCGGGGTCGCGTTGAGCAGCACGCGGATGCTGCGCCCGCCAGGGGTCGCTACCACCATTTCTTCGGCGCGCACCGCCTGGGCGTGCTTCAGCGTCTCGACCAGCGGGAAGCGGTCGAGCTCTATCTCGCGCCCGTCTGCGAAGCGGCAGGTCGCCACCTCGAGCACGTGCTCGCGAGGGTGGCCGGGAACGCGCAGGACCTCGAACATGCGCCTTGCCTCACGGTTGAACGATGCCGGTCGGCCGGTTCGCGCATCGAACACCACAACGCCGATCGGCGAGGTCTCGACCAGGGTCTCGACGTCGGCGCGGGCGCGCTGCTCGGCCCGAAAGGTGCGGGCGTTGACGATCGCCGCGGCGGCCTGGGCCGCGAACAGCAACAGCACCTCCTCGTCCTCGTCGGTGAACTCGGCCTGGCCCTCCTTGTCGCCGAGGAAGAAGTTCCCGACGTCGACGCCGAGATGGCGCAACGGCGTGCTCATGCAGGCGCTCGACAGCACGACGTCCCAGGTCACTCCCAACGAACGCACGAAGGCGGCGAAGTCCGGGATCCGGAACGGCCCCGGCAGCGTGCGGAGCTGCTCGAAGAGCCGCAGGCCGTCGGGCCACGCGGCCACGCGGCGGTGTTCGTCCTCGGTCAGGCCCGAGGTGAAGAAGTCCCCGGGCGTTCCCGATTCGTCGACGGTGACGATGCAGCCGCAGCGCGCGCCGGTGAGCTCGCAGGCGCCGTCGGCCACTTCCTGCAGGACGGTTTCCAGGTCGAGGCTGGCGCTGGTGCGCAGCAACGCCCGGCTCAGGGCGGACAGGCGTGCCGCGTCGGTCGCGGGCTTCTCGGCCGGGGTGTCATCGGGACTGCTCATCGCTCGGCACCTGACTCGTGTATCGCTCGGCAGGGGGTGCGGTATCAGAACCCGCGCCAAAATGCGCCTTCTATTCGCCTGTCAACGCCCATAGTTCGCATCATATTCGCATACGTGCTGCTATACTGCAAGGTGTTCGATCGCTTGGGCGACAGTCGGCGCGCAGGCGGCCGTCGAAGTGTTCTCAAGCCTCCCGGTGTGCTCGGGGCGATCCCGGCCTTGCAGGACGACGAGCCCGTGCCACCGTCGACTCGCCGACCTTCGCGTGCATGTCCCGGATCGTGACCACCGGCTGACGTCGCTCTGCGTGCGACCGCATGGACCGGCTTGCAGGCTCCCGTGGAAGTGGAGCCCACGGCACGCCGGTTCGAGGAGAGTTTGCGTGGCGAGAGTGGATTACGACGTGCTGATCATGGGAAACGGCATCGCGGGCAACCTCGCGGCGGCCTGGTTCACGCGACACATGCCCGCCCTGCGCGTCAACGTCGTTGGACCGGCGGCCCGTACCTTGCCGATCGTGGGTGAGTCGCTGGTCGAGTTCAGCACGCAGCTCCTTCAGGAGATCGGTCTCGGACGGCATCTGGTCGAGAAGCAGCTTCCCAAGTATGGCCTCACGTTCTACTACAAGCTGGATCCCGCGACTCCCGCCGACCCGCGCTATGTCGTGGACGCCGTCCCCACCAATCCGCCGCTCCCGTCGTTTCTCGTCAACCGGTTCACGCTGGATGACGCGCTGCAACAACTGAACCACGACAACGGCGTGGAACATGTCGACGGCAAGGTGGTGCGCGTCGAGCTGGGCTCCGACGCGCACCACGGGATCACGGTGCGCCGCAGCGACGGGACGGTACGAACGCACACGGCCCGCTGGGTGATTGACGCCACCGGACGGCGCCGACTGCTGGCGCGGCAACTGCACCTCGGCGACGGCGTCCCGCACCAGCGCAGCTCGTTCTGGTTCCGCCTGGCGGATTTCGACGCGTCCATTCTCGATCGCATCGACGCCGTCACGGGCGATACCCGCCGCCCCGACTCGTACTATGCCACGCATCATTTCTTCGGACACGGCAACTGGATCTGGCTGATTCCGGTGCGGGCCGGACAGTCCAGGCAGATGATGAGCGTCGGGCTCACCTGCCGGCCCGACCTGTTCCCCGAATCCGTGACGTCCCTGCCGGAGTTCCTCGACCGGGTGGCGCACGAGCACCCGATCCTGGGAGACCTGGTCCGGAGTGGGACGGTGGTCGACACCAACCGGTACCGGAACTACATGTACCGCGCCCGGCAGCGATACTCCTCCCAGGGCTGGTTTCTTGTCGGGGACGCCGCCGATACGGTGGATCCTCTGTACAGCACCGGTCTCGCACTGGTGGCCATGGCGATTCAGCAGGTGGGGGCCATTATCCATCGCGACCGAGCCGGCAGATTGACCGAAGGATTCGTCAACCGGCTCGACCGAGCCTACGCCGGTTTCCAGACACTGGGGGAACGACAGGTCGCGCGGCTGTACGACGTCATGCAGGCAGGCTACGAGTGCCGGCTGCGCATGCACCTCCACGTGATCACCTTCTTCCACATGGCGCTGCCTCTGCTGCTCAACGGGTACCACGCCGATGCCGTGGGGGCGGCGATGATGGCCCGTCTGGGGCGGCCCGCACACGGGCTGGGCCGGCAGTTGAGCGATTTCGAGCCGCTCATCGCTCGGGCGGCCGCGCGGCAGCCCTCGCGTTCGGTCGGGGCGGGCGTGAGGGTGCATTCAGCCTTCGCGATGAACTACTCCTGGTTTGCGCACTGCCGCGACGACGAGATCCCGCGCTCCTTGTTTCGGATGTTCCGACACATGGCCGCCTTGCGCCTGGCGCTCCTGTGGACGGCGGGATTGCGGTCGTGGCTCGATCCGATTCAGTGGGGCGGGCTGCTGCGGTCCGTCATCTGGAGCCTGGGTGCCGCGGCGCTCGGAAGACGCAGTCTCAAGCGAAGCAGGCTGACTCGGTGGCTGTTCGCGTCCGACCGCGGCGACGCCCGCCCGCGATTCGCTTCCCGCGACCCGACGCGGACGGAGATCACGCGATGACGACAGGGTCCAGCCAGGCGTGGCCGCGAATCGCTTCGCTTGCCACCGCGGTGCCGCCCCACCGGGTCGCACAGGACGAGGCGATGGATTTCTTCCAACGCTCCTTCGACATTCCGGCATCCAGGCGAGGCCGTCTGAAGCAGCTCTTCCTGAACGCCGAGATCGAGACGCGGTACGCCGCTGCTCCCATGCATTGGTACGAGCAGGCACACAGCTTCGAGTTGAAGAACGATCTCTACATCGACAGGGCGATCGACCTGCTCAAGCAGGTGGCCATCGACAGCCTGACCGTCGCGGGCCTGGCGTGCAGCGACGTCGATACCCTCGTCACGGTCTCGTCGACGGGCATCGCCGTGCCCGCGCTGGATGTCCGGCTCATGGAGGAGCTGCCCTTTCGGCGCAACGTGCAGCGCCTGCCGGTGTTCGGCCTGGGATGCGCGGGTGGAGCGCTGGGGCTGGCGCGCGCCGCCGCCTGCGCGCGCGCCCAGCCCGGCAGTCGCATCCTGTGCCTGGTCGTCGAGCTCTGCACCCTCACCTTCTGCCGTAGCGATCAGACGACCGCCAACATCGTCGCCACCGCTCTGTTCGGCGACGGCGCGGCGGGCGCGGTGCTGACCACGGACGGACCGGGACCCGCGATCAAGGCCTGGGGCGAGCACACGTGGCCCGGCAGCCTCGACGTCATGGGCTGGCACGTCACGCAGAAAGGTCTCGAGTTGCAGCTGTCGCGCGGCGTTCCCGATTTCGCCAGGCACCGGGTGCGCGGCGTCACCGACGAGTTCCTCGCTTCCGTCGGCCTGGAGCTCGCCGACGTCGACGACTTCATCTGCCACCCGGGCGGGTCCAAGGTGCTGAAGGCACTCGAGGACGCCTTCCGTCTCCCGTCCGGCGGCCTCGCCGCTTCCCGCGAGATTCTGCGCGACTACGGCAACATGTCGGCGGCCACCGTGCTCTTCATCCTGAAGCGCGTCCTCATGACCTCGGCCGCCGACAATGGGCGAAGCGAAAGGACCCGGCGGTATCTGATGACCGGGCTGGGGCCCGGCTTCTCGATCGGGTACCTGGTGTTGGAGTCGGACTGATGCCGGCCTTGTACGTCATCGTCGGGCTCCTCGCGGTTCAACGACTGGCCGAGCTGGGCTTCGCCCGCCGCAATCATCGCTCGCTTCTGGCTCGAGGCGCCGTCGAAGTCGGCCGAGGGCACTACCCCGCGATGGTCGCCCTGCACGCCGGCTGGTTGCTCGCCCTGCCGGCAACGATCGATCCCCGGACGGCGGCGTCGTTGCCGTTGCTCGTCGTCTTCGTTCTGCTGCAGTGTGGGCGCGTATGGGTGATGGCCACGCTGGGATCGCGCTGGACGACGCGCATCGTGGTGCTGCCCGGCGCGGCGCCGATCCGCAGCGGTCCGTACCGCTACCTGCGGCATCCCAACTACCTCATCGTCTGCGGCGAACTGGCCGTGGTGCCACTGATGTTCCGTGCCTGGGTCCTGGCCGCCGCGGTCTCCGTGCTGAATCTGCTGGTGCTCCGCGCACGGCTGCGGGTCGAGAACAGGGCGCTCGAGACGTCAAGTGGCGACGCGGACCGCACACCCGAATACGGCGCCGCATCGAGGATCCGACGGGAGCCCGAGTGATGCTGCTTGCCGCCGAGGAGTTCCTGCTCTTTCTCCTGGACGAGCAGCACGGCACGCTCCTCCCCATGACCGAACGGACCGAGCATCTGGTTCTCGCCGGCGCGGTGTTGATGGACCTGCAGTTGGCGAATCGCATCGATACCGATCTGGACAGCCTCACGCCCGGCAACCCGACGCCGCTCGGTGACGACGTGCTCGATCCCGTCCTGGCCGACATCGTCGGTGCGGAGGAAACGCACGACGCGTTGTACTGGGTGGAACGCACGGCCCGGCGGGGGCGCGAGATCCGCGAGCGGACGATTGCGCGGCTGGTCTCCCGGGGCATTCTCCGCGAGCCCGGCGACGACGCCTTCCTGTTCCTGACGCCGGAGGTGGCGCACGCGCGGCGCTATCCATCGACGAACGGAGCGGCGCAGGAGCACGTCAGGCTGCGCATCATGCGGGCTCTGTTCACCGACGACATCCCGGACCCGGCGGACATCGTGATAGTCAGCCTCGTCGATGCCTGCGACGTGTGGCGAAAGCTCCTCACGACGGAGGAACTCGTCAAGGCGGGAAGACGGATCGAGATCATCAGCCGCCTCGACCTGATCGGTCGGGCGGTGGCGACGCTGGTGCGCATGGCGCGACCCACGGCCCGCGCGGCGCGCGACGGCGCCGCCGGTCTGCCACTGGCCCGCGGCTGGCCGCTGGTGGGTAGCACGTTCGCCGTGGCGCGCGACCCAAGGACGTTCTTCGTGCGGGAGTACCGCCGCCTCGGGCCGGTCTTCGAGGTCAGGACGCTGACGCGCGACTTCGTCGCCCTGGCCGGACAGGAAGCCAACCTGTTCGTGTCGCGTTCGGAGCGCATGCATCTGCATACGTCCGACATGTGGGATCCGCTCTGTGCGGAGTTCGGCGCCTCGCGCTTCGTGCTGAACATGGACGGCAAGGACCATGTCCGGATGCGCCGCGAGACCAGGGACGGGCTCTCCCGCCAGCTCATTGAATCCGAGATTCCGGAAGCGGTGGACGTCATCCGGCGGTCCGTGGCGGCGATGCCCCTGAACGCGCCGGTGCCCGGTCTGGCTGCCATCCTCGGCCTGGTCAGCGAGACGACCAGCGCAATCGTCGCGCAGTCGTCAACCGGGGAGTACATCGACGACGTGCGCCTCGTCCTCAAGGAGGCCGTGACGCGCGGCTTCCTGCACACGCCCCGATGGCCGAAGACGCCCCGGCTGCGGCGGGCACTTGGCCGCGCGGCGGAATTGTCGGACAGGTGGCTGACGAGACACCAATTGCAGCAGCGCGCCCGCAAGGCCAACGCGATCGACGACATACTGGCCCTGCACCGCGCCGACCCGACGTTCCTCCCCGAGTGTGACCTGCCGCTCACCGCACTGTTGCCGCTGTTCGCCGGCGTCGAGACCGTTGGGAGCATCGGCGCCTGCATGCTCTACGTCGTGCTGAAGGACCCCGCCTTGCGGGAGCGCGCGCAGGCCGAGGCGGATGCGCTGTTCGCCGACGGTACGCCGGACGCGTCGCAGGTACGCGACTTGGACGTGCTGCACCGGATCATGCTGGAAGCGCTGCGCATGTACACGCCGGTCCCGGGGATTCAACGCAAGGTGACCACGTCGTTCGACTTCGCCGGACACCGGATTCCGGTGGGCGCCGATCTGCTTCTCGCCTTCTTCGTCACGCATGACCTGCCGGAGTACTTTCCCGATCCGCAGCGGTTCGACATCGACCGCTACCTTCCGGGGCGCGAGGAGCACAGGCAGCCCGGAGTGTACGCGCCCTTCGGCGTCGGCGTGCATCATTGCGCCGGCCGCGGGTTCGCCGAAACGCAACTGCCCTTGATTGTCGCGACGCTGCTGCACGAGGCCGATATGGAGCTGGATCCGCCGACCTACGAGCTGAGGACGGACCGCTGGATACTCTTTCCCTCCTTTGCTCCAGACAAGGGGTTCAGGTTCAGAATGAGAAGCCGACGACAATAGTGCGCCGGCAGAATCCTGCTCCCGCAGAATTCGCAGCACGTCTTCGAACGGCCGGCGACCTCCGGGAGCGAGGGGCTGCTCATGCTGCAGTTGGAACGCGTCTCGGCTTCATGGCAGGTCTGGCGCGCGCCGCCGGTGCCGGAGGGTGTCCTGGAAGACGGTCGGCCGGTGTTCACAGCCGGAACAAGCGGTTGATCTTGATGATGAGCGCGCGGTCCCGCAGCTCGGGACGCCCCGGCCGCAGCGTGTCCCGCGCTTCGTTGTAGACGACGAAGAGCTCGCTGCCCGGCTGATATTCCCAGCGCAGGCGCACGTTCGCGCCGAGCGACGCGTTGCTGGAGTTGTATTGCACGAGCGCGCTGACGAACATCAGGGGCGACAGCGTGTACGTGGTCCGGGTCGTCACCAGCTCGGTCGAGAACCGGCCCTGCGGAAGGTCGATCCAGTTGAACGAGACGCTAGGCTCCAGCGACAGCCGCGGCGTGATCTCCAGCCGTCCCCGGGCCAGGTTGACGGTGGTCTTGTCCCCGCCGTAGAACGAGCCCCGCACGACGCCGAGCGAGCCCGCGAACGGCCGCTGTCCGCCGAGCGCGAAGCTCAGCTCCACCTGCTGGAAGTCGTAGCCGTCGACCGGCAGCACGACCTCCGGCGCGATTCGGAACGGCTGCTTCAGGAACTCGTAGCTGCGGGTATAGAAGACGTCGAACCGGTCGCTGTTCTCGAACTCGACGCCGAAGTTCGCGATCTGCTCGCGCGTCTCGAGCTGGCCGGCGCGATCCGCGATGTGGTCGACGCGGCCCTCCCAGGTCAGTTGCCGGATGGCCTCGATCCCCGCGGGCCGCGGGCTGAAGCGCAGCGCGCCGAAGCTGCCCTCGAAGTCGTCCCGCCGCAGGAACCCGATCTCGGGATTGAAGCCGCGCCCGACCACGAGCCGCTCGAGCTGCACGCCGTAGCGGTCGCCGGCGTAGTCGAGCTGCGCCCGGTAGCTGAGCTCGTCCCGCATCCCGGCGGTGGCCGTGCGCGCCCAGTAGGTGTTGATGTTCAGGTCGTCGTAGAACGAGAAGGTCCCGTCCACGCCGTACGTTTCGTTCGCCCCCGGGCCCCGGCGCGAGACCGAGCGCCGGGCCGCCAGGGCCCCGATGCTGCTGCGGCGCAGCACGTCGCGCTTGACACGCACCACCGAGAAGTCCGTGGCGACCGTGTCGGTCCGAGGCTGGTTCCCGGTCCGGATGTGCAGCGCGCCGACGCTGAACGGGCCGACCCGGCCGGTCAGCCGCCCGCCCGCCTCCATCGGCACCTCGGCCGCGACGCCGCCGTGCTCCTCCAGGCCGATGCGGCGGCTGTAGAACAGAATCGGCACGTTGACGCCGGCGGTCCCGAACAGGTTGCTGGCCGCTCCGCCGAACGCGAACACCCCCTGGTTCTCCAGGAAGAACTCGCGCTTCTCGGGATAGAACAGGCCGAAGCGGGTGAGGTTGACCTGCTGCTCGTCCACTTCCACCTGGGCGAAGTCGGTGTTGACGGTGGCGTCCGCCACCAGGTTCTGCGTCAGCCCGTACTTCACGTCGAGCCCGGCCTCGGCGTGCACCGCGTTCGAGAGCGCCGGCACGGCGCCGCGATCGGTCGTCAGGTCCCCGATGGCGTACGGCTTGATCTCGAGCACGCGACCGCCGTCGTCGGGCGCCTCGATGCCGACCACGGTCGCGGCCTGCGATATCAGCATGATGCCGCGCGAGATGGGCAGCGGGACGAGCGACGACAGCTCGTTCTTCCAGCGGACCCTGCGGGTCAGGCTGAACCCCCACACCTGCGCCCTTCCCGGACGGTAACGCAGCGACTTGAACGGAATCGCCGACTCGAACGTCCAGCCGCCGGGGAACCGGCCCGCCCGCACCGACCAGACGGGATTCCAGTCGGCGGCGTAGTCGCGCTCGTCGGTGATCTGCCCGTCCATCCGGCCGCCGAGCGGATTGACCGTCAGATTGATGCCGTTGCGGCGGTCGTAGAAGGTGTCCAGCACGATGTCGATGTACTCGTTCTGGGCGATGTTGAAGCTGTCGCGGCGCAACTCGTTGGCGATCCAGCGCGACTCCGGCGCCGAGTCCCAGCAACGGCCGCTGATGTAGACGTTGTCGTCGTCGAACGCCAGCCATACCTCGGTCCGTTCGGTGGCGGGCGCGCCCTCGACCGGCTCGATCTGCACGAAGTCGGTCAGCCCGGGCACGTCCCGGTAGAAGGGTTCGTCCAGCGTGCCGTCGACGTCCAGGGGCTCGGCGAGGCGGATGGCCCGGATGGTCATGCGGCCGGCGGCGTCACGCGTGAAGACGGCCGGCGGCTCCGGCGGCGGCGGACCCTGGATGACCACCGCCCGCCCGGCGGCGTCGGCGGCGGCAGGCGGCTGCGCGGCGGTTGGCGGCGCGGCGGGCGCCTGCGCGGCCGGCGTCTGCGCCGCCGCCCAGGGCAACGCCAGCGCCAGCGCCAGCGCCAGCACCAGCCGCGAGCGGGCAGGAAGCCGGGGACGCAGGTGCAGGCCGCCGCGCACCGCGTGGGTTCGTATCCCGCCCGCGCCAAGCGCTGTACTGGCCAGCACCGAGAAGAGACTCACCGTCAGGCACCGTAGCGGTTCATCTTCGCTTCCCCGTCGGGCCGCTCTTCGGTCGGTTCACCGACCGCATCATACCCGTCATCCGGGTGGCCCCGGACACATCGGGCCGCACTGGTCGAGCGGAGTGAGAACGGCGGGGCGCGCCGGCGGTGGTAGACTGGGCGAGCCATGCATGTAGCGACCCGGGTGCTGATAGTTGCCGGTTGCCTCCTGCTGATCCCGGTCACCGCGGTCCTCACCGCGGCGGCGAAGCAACGCCTCTCGGACGGCTCGGACTTCGTGTTCTCGGGCGGCCCGCTCGTGTCGGGCGAACTGTACGCCGGTCCGGAGCCGGACTGGAGCTTCACCAACGACATCGCGACCATTGAGCTGCAGTTGGAGGACCCGCCGCGGTCCCGCACCATCTGGGTCGGCGAGCACGACGGCAAGCTGTACGTCTTCTCCGCCTACATGCGCAGCGCGGTCGGCCGCCTGTGGAAGAGCTGGCCGCGCCAGGCCGAGCGCGACGGCCGGGCGGTGCTGCGCATCGACGGCAAGCGCTACGAGCGCCAGCTCCGGCGCATCGAGTCGGGTCCGATCCTCGAGGGCATTACCGCCTCGATCGCCGACAAGTACACGTACGACATCAGCCGCGAGCTCGTGCAGGCGGGCGACATCTGGCTGTTCGAGGCGGCGCCGCGCGGTCCATCCCGCCCCCGGTGAACTCTGGCGGCAGAGCCTCGACCCGAGGTCCGAGTCCTGGCGAACCGAACCGCTTCACGGAAGACCCGGAGGCGACCACCGCCACTGACAAGTCCAGCCCGGCGTGGTCGGAGACAACGAACTCGACGCCACGCAGCGCCTATTCGTGTCCCCGTGTCCATGCACGGACCGCGTGCAGCGCGGCCCGCAGGCGGCCAGCGACGGTCTCCGCCCGGTTCGGGATCCGCTGCGATGCCTGGGGCGCACTCGGTCCGGTCAGCGTCGCCTCCGCTCGTCGCGGAGCGAGTTCCTCACCCGCCCTGGCTGTCGTGCCGTCGACCACGTCCTGGCCGCTCTCGACGTTCACCTGACGGCCGAGTCGGCAGTTCCGGCCGACCGTTCCGCGGACGACGCACTCGGCCTCGAGCCTCGTCCGATCGCCCACCGCCGCTTGCGGGCCGATTCGTACCTTCGCCGCCACGCGTGCCTGCCAGCCGACCTGTGCCCCACCTTCGATGCTGCACCCGTCGTCGATGACGGTACCGTTGCCTATCGCCGCTCCGGACCCCACCCGCGCACCCTCTCCGAGGCGTACCCGGTCTCCGAGCGTCGTCGTCCGCCGCGCCTCGCCTTCTTCCGTCTGCCGACGGCGTCCATCGCCCTCACCGACGACGCTCCTCGACCCGACACGCACGTCGATCCCGATACGGACGTTCGCTCCGATGTAGCCGTCGGCTCCCAGGGCGCAACCTGCTCCCAGGATGGCGCCCGTGTCGACGACTGTCCGGCTCCCCACCGTCGTGCCGGGACCGATCCGAACCCCGGGCATCAGCACGGCGCCATGCTCGACGGTGGCGCCGTCCGACACCGTCGCTCCGGCGCCGATCACACAGAACGGGCCCACCTCGACGCCGGTCCCGACCACCGCGTCGTCGCCGACTTCCGTTCCGGCACTCAGGTGGGTGCCGACTCCCACGAGCGCGCCCCGGCCGATTGCGACGTCGGGCGCGATCCGCGTGTCGTGTGCGATCAGGGCGCTGGGGTGGACCCTCGGGGCGTCGGGGTCTCTTCGTGCACTGGCGGCCCGTGCGCGCGCGGCGGCGGAAGCAGCTGGCGGTCGCATGCGCGAAGCTACCAGAATCTACCCCGCGCACCGTTCGCCGCGCTGACCGATCGAGAAGGCGGACGTCGCCCTGGTCCGAGCCCCCGGGGGCTCAACGCTCTTCCCCGGCGGCCGGGAACGGAGACGTCGGGTGCCCGCACCCCAGGGCCGCGGCGACGGGGCGCCGGGGGCGGCAGGGTGCCTTGGCCGGCAGGGTGATAGGCTTGAGACGCTGCACGGCAGACGGACCGTCTCGACATGTGCCAGCGCGCCCTGACGGGCGCGTTGGGAGTCTGCGCGGGCACGGAGTGCCCCACGGCACGTTCTACGGCGCAGACTCCTGGACAAGGGGCCGGCAGCAGGGGGTCTCCAATGGTGGATACGATCAGACGCACGATACTCAAGACCGGCGCGGCGGCGACCGTCATGGCCGCCACGCGGGGGTTTGCAGGGCAGACCGGCCAATCCGGAGCGGCCATGTCCTTCTATGAGAACGGTCCCGTTCGCATCCGCTACGAGGAGGTCGGCTCCGGCTTCCCG
>JAPOYG010000415.1 GCA_026706755.1 Acidobacteriota bacterium | reverse complement strand
CGGACTCCTACTCGACGACGGCGAGGACCCGTCCGGCGTCGACGGACATGCCCTCCTCCACCCGGATCTCCTTCACCGTGCCGGCCCGGGAGGCCGACATCTCGTTCTCCATCTTCATCGCCTCGACGACGATCATGGGCTGCCGCGCCGCGACCTCGTCACCCGGCGCGACGAGGATGCGGACGACCTTGCCGGGCATCGGCGCGGTGACCCGCACCTCCCCATCGGCACCCGCCGCAGCGCCGTCCGCCCCGGCCGCACGGCGGCCGTTGACCACCGTCCGCCAGACCACGCCGCCCGCGTGGACCGCCAGCTCGCCACCGGCTCCGGTTTCGACGCAGCGCACCTCGCGGCTGCTGGCGGCGCCGTCGAGCCGCACCAACGAGAGCAGCGCCTGGCGGCCGGCCCGTTCCACGATCCGGGCATCGACGAGGCGGGTCACCCCGTCCCAGGTGACCCGGAAGCGTCCGGGGTGCCCGGAATCCTCCTCGACCGCCACCTCGCGCAACCGATCCCCGATCGCGATCTCGACCCTCATCGCCTAGCCCACCATTCGTCGCCGCGACCGCCAGGTCGCGCTGCGGCCTCCGCCTGGTGCCCAACCAACCCTCCAGGAGTCCGCCCCGTTTCTACGGCGCGGACTCCTAGCGCAATCCCTCGAGGCGCGCCGCACGCCGCCAGCTGCGCTCGGCCTCCGGACGGCCGCGGTCGCCGTTGCCGGCCCGGAGCGCCGTATGCACGGCGGCGGCCAGGATCGCCGTCTCCTCGCCGTCGGACGGCGGGTCGACGAACGGAGCCCCGCCGCGCTCGGCCAACGCCCGGTCGAGGTACGTCGTGTCGAAGCGGACCGCGGCGAAGTCCTCGAGCCGCAGGATCCAGCGAAACAGCGGCACGGTGGTCGGCACCCCGCCGACCTCGTACTCGGCCAGGGCGCGCAGCATGCGCTCGATGGCGGCGGGGCGGTCCTCGTCCCAGACGCAGAGCTTCGAGACCATCGAGTCGTAATGGACCGGCACCTCGAAGCCGGGCTCGACGCCCGCGTCCACTCGAACGCCGGGACCGCCCGGCGGCCGGTGCGCCGACAGCCTCCCGGGGGAAGGCAGGAACCCGGCGTCCGGGTCCTCGGCGTAGACGCGGCACTCGATGGCGTGACCTCTTGGCGCGAGAGCGCGCTCGGGATCGATGGCCAGCCGCTCGCCGCGGGCGATACGGAGCTGCCAGCGCACGAGGTCGAGCCCGGTCACCATCTCGGTCACGGGGTGCTCGACCTGCAGCCGCGTGTTCATCTCCAGGAAGTAGAACTTCCCCTCGCCGTCCAGCAGGAACTCGATGGTGCCGGCGTTCGTGTAGCCGACCTCGCGCGCGAGCGCCGCGGCGGCGTCCGCGAGGGCGCGGCGGGTCGCGTCGTCCACTGCCGCCGACGGCGTCTCCTCGATCAGCTTCTGGTGGCGCCGCTGGATGGAGCACTCCCGCTCGACGAAGGGCACGACCGTGCCGTGCGCGTCGGCGAGGAGCTGCACCTCGATGTGGCGCCCGCGCTCGATGGCGCGCTCCAGGTAGACGGCGCCGTCGCCGAAGGCCGCCGTCGCCTCCGACGCCGCCCCGCGGACGGCGTTGACGATGTCCGCGCCGGGGCGCACCAGGCGCATGCCCTTCCCGCCGCCGCCGGCGACCGCCTTGACGAAGAGCGGATAGCCGATCTCCTCCCCCGTCCGGCGGAGGTCCTCATCGGTCGCGTCGGCGGGCAGAGGGCCGCCGCTCCCCGGGACGATCGGCACGCCGGCGCGCCCCGCCGCCTCCCGCGCCGCCGTCTTGCCGCCCATCAGCCTGATGACGTCCGGCCGCGGACCGACGACGCACAGTCCCGCGTCGACCGCGGCCTGCGCGAAGTCGGCGTTCTCGGCCAGGAAGCCGTAGCCGGGATGCACGGCGTCGGCCCCGGTACGGCGGGCCGCGTCGATCAGCTTGTCGATCCGGAGGTAGCTGTGGACCGCTTCGTCGGCTTCGAGCCCCACCGCCTCGTCGGCGTAGCGCACGTGCGGCGCCAGCCGGTCGCAGTCGGCGTGCACGGCGACCGTGGCGACCCCCAACTCGCGGCAGGCGCGCATGATGCGGACCGCGATCTCGCCGCGGTTGGCGATGAGGACCTTCATGAACGGGGATGACTCCCGTGCCTCCGGGCAGGCTCAGACTTCAGTCTAGCAGGACGGCGCAGCGATCCCGACACCGCCTGAGGCGGGCTCGCGCGCGCGCCGGCCTCACGGCTCCGGATCGCCGGCTTCCCGCCGGAGCTCGGTGAGCGCCTCGCGCGTGCGGGCTCGCAGGGTGAGCGGTCCGGGCACGGCCTCCCAGCGGCGGACGGTCGCCGCGGAGACCTGCAGCAGCCGGGCGAACTCCGCGACCGAGAATCCGCACCACGCCCGCAGTTCGGCGATCGCCGCTCCCGTGGGCGTGGCGGTCTGCTGCGGCGTCGCGTTCGGCACGGCGCGCGGCGGTGTCGCCGTCGGCACGCGCGCAGGGGTTTCCGGCGGCGTCGCGCTGGACGTGGGCGCGGCAGGCTCCGCATCGAGTTCGATGCCGAAGATGTCCCCGAGGTCGCCGTCCTCCAGGGTGTCGGCGGTCGCCGTTCCGCCCGGCAGGGTCAGGTCGGCGGCGATCAGCTCGGCCTCGTCGACCCCGCGGAGGCGGAAGAGCAGCTCGGGTCTGCCGTCCAGCCGGCTGCCGACGCCGTAGAGCACGGCCGCGACGTGCTTGCACATCGTGGCCCGGTCCGGGCAGTCGCACGCGAGATCCATCTCACCCGGCTTCGGGAAGAGGCCCGTGTCGCGGTCGGTCACCACCTCCATGACGTGATCGGACAGCCGGCCCTGCAGCAGCTCCAGGACCGACCCGATCTGCCCGGCGCAGGCGGCCTTGATCGCCTTCCAGGCGGGTCGCCCGAGCGTCCGGATGCCCACCGTGACGCGGTAGAGGTCGCTCCCGGCAACTCGGGCCTCGACCTCGCCCGGGGCGATGGCCAGGTGGTAGACGGCGCCGTTGCGCACGTAGGTGCGACCGCGGGGCAGGCGATTCTCGAAGTCCGAGAACGACTCCAGGTGCTCGCACCACCGCCGGCCCCAGAAGCTGCGGGCGATGACGCGCCCCCGGATATCCACCGGCTGCACCTCGACGCCGCGCGAGCGCAGGCTGAGCCGTTCGCGCAGGGCCCGGGCGCGCCGCACTCCTACCGGGACGTATCGCGGATACCAGTGCGCCATCGGGGTTCGCCGTCCGTCTCGGGTTGCCGTCCGTCTCGGGTTGCCGTCAGTCCCGGAGGGCCGGACTCGCGCGCGTGACGTCGAGCCGCACCAGGTCGAGCAACTCGTCGTCGGCCAGCTCCGTGAGGTTGACCTCGCCCTCTCCGTCGAGAAGATCATCGGCCAACTGCCGCTTGTCGGCAATCATGCGATCGATCCGCTCCTCGATCGTGCCGCGGGTGACGAAGCGATGGACCAGCACATTGCGCCGCTGTCCGATGCGGAAGGCGCGGTCGGTGGCCTGGTTCTCGACGGCCGGGTTCCACCAGCGGTCGAAGTGGATGACGTGCGACGCTCCGGTGAGGTTGAGCCCCGTGCCGCCCGCCTTGAGCGAGAGGACGAAGAACGGCGGCCCGTCGTCCTGCTGGAAGCGGTCGACCAGCTCCTGCCTCCGCCGGACGCCGGTCGCCCCGTGCAGCACCAGGCCGGGCCGGCCGAAGACCGTTCCGAGGTGCTCGGCCAGCGGGTCGATGATCTCCCGGAACTGCGTGAAGACGAGCGCCCGCTCCTGCCGCTCGGCCAGCTCCCCGCAGACCTCGGCCACGCGCGCGAACTTGCCGCTGTCGGCGGGCCGGTAGTCCCCGTCGCCGGAGAGCTGGCTGGGGTGGTTGCACGCCTGCTTGAGCCGCAGGAGCGCGCGCAGCACGACACCGCGCCGCTCGATCCCGTCGACCCGCTCGAGGTCCCGCTGCATCGCTCGCACGACCCGCTCGTAGAGACCGGCCTGCTTGCGCGTCAGGTGGCAGTCGCGGGTGGTCTCGGTCTTGTCGGGCAGGTCGTCGATGATGCTCCGATCCGTCTTCAGGCGCCGCAGGATGTAGGGCGCGACCAGCCGGCGCAGGGGCGCGAACGGCTGCTCGTCCCGCGACTCGAGCTCCTTCACGAACGACTGGAAGACTCGGCGGGAGCCGAGCAGGCCCGGATTCAGGAAGTCGAACAGCGCCCACAGGTCTCCCAGGCGATTCTCGATCGGCGTGCCGGTCAGCGCGACGCGGGCGCGGGCCGGCAGCGTGCGGACCGCCCGGCTCTGGCGGGTGGCCGGGTTCTTCACGGCCTGCGCCTCGTCCAGGACTACCAGCCTCCACTCGATTTCCGCCAGCCAGGCTTGGCGCTGCAGCATCGCGTAGGTCGTCACCGCGAGGTCGACGCCGGTCAGTTGCCTCGCCGGCGCCGACGCGATGTCCGCCAGCGTCTCGCGGTCCGTCTCCGCCGGGTGCAGGAAGCGCAGCACCAGCGACGGCGCGAACCGCTCCGCCTCGCGGCGCCAGTTCCCGAGCAGGGAGGACGGAACGACCAGCAGGGACGGCCCGAGCCGGGATGTTCCGCGGCCCCGGCCGCAGAGCAGCAGGGCCAGCACCTGGATGGTCTTGCCGAGCCCCATGTCGTCGGCCAGGCACGCGCCGAGGCCGAGCCCCGTCAACAGCCGCAGCCACGCCACGCCGTCACGCTGATACGGCCGCAGCGTGGCCCGCAGAGCCCCGCCGACGGTCACCGGATCCAGCCCGCCCGGCTGACGCATGCCCGCCAGCAACGTGCGCATCCCCTCGCCGGCGTCGACGTGCACCCAGGGGCGCTCGACCTCCGCCTGGTCCTCGTGCCGGAGATCGGCCGACGCGCCGGCGAGCAGGCGCATTCCCTCGATGAAGGAGATCCCGTCGTCGCCCGCCTGCGCCCGCACCGCCTCCCAGTGATCGATCGCCTGCTGCAGCCGGTCGCGGTCCACCTCGACCCACTGGCCCTTGAGCAGCACGAGGTCGCCGTCGGCGGCGAGCAGCTCCTCGACGTCCGCCGGCGACAGCCGCTCGCCGCCGACGGCCACCGCCACGTCGAAGTCCAGCATCGCGTCGGCGCCGACCATCGAGGGCGTCTTCGCCCCGACTGTCACGCTGACCCGCGGGCGGGGCCGCCTGCGCCACCAGTTCGGCAGGCGCACCGTCAGGCCGGCGGCCTCGAGCGCCGGCACGCTCCGCAGCAGCCGATAGGCGCGCTCCGGCGTCCACGCCAGCGGCTGGTAGACGTCGCCGGAGTCGGCCAGCTCCCGCACCCAGTCGCACGTCTCGGCCGCCCGCTGGATCGGCGTCAGCAGCTTGACGAGCGCCGCCCGGTTCTTCGCGCCGGCGTACTCCGCCAGCGCCCGCCGCAGCGGCAGGTGCCTCACCCTCCCGCTCGCGCCGAAGCCTGCGGCATACGTCGCCAGGAACGCGAACGGCCGCTCCTCGTCGTTCCGGTTCTCGGCCAGGTGGAAGCAGACCCGCCCCACCTGGTGCCAGCTCGGGGCCCGCGCCCGCAGGAACGCCGCGAGCCCGCCGGCCGCCGCCGAAGCCTCGCCCACCCACTCGGTCAGGCCGGTCCAGATGCCTCCGAGCGCCTCCTCGGAGAGATACTCGCCCCCGCGCATCGGCGGGGCGGCCAGGATCCACCGGGCGCAGTCGGCCGGCCCGGGCGGCTCGACCTCGATGCGCGTCTCCTGCGCGGGCAGTTGGCACAGCGCCGTCAGGTGCTGCTCGCCGATCTGCTGCCAGAAGCGCGCGGCGGGCACCGACGCCGTGTCGATGCGCCCCGCCGCCAGCGTGAAGAGCGCTTCGCGCCAGTCGGAGGCGAACCTGGGCTGCAGCCCCGCGAGACCGGATGGGAGCGGGTCGCCGCCGCCGGGCGCCCAGCAGAGATGCCCGGCCGGCGTCAGTCCGAGGCTCATCCTGCCGCCTGACGGTCTACAGCGGGATGTTGCCGTGCTTCTTGGGTGGGTTCCGGTCGCGCTTGCCGTCCAGGCTGCGGAGCGCCTGGATGAGGCGCCGCCGCGTCGTCCGGGGCGCGATCACCTCGTCGAGGAAGCCGCGGCCGGCGGCGACGAAGGGGTTGGCCAGCTTGTCGCGGAACTCGGCGACGCGCTCCCGCCGCAGGGCCTCGGCGTCATCGGCGGCGTCGAGCTCGCGCTTGTACAGGATGTTGACCGCGCCCTCGGGGCCCATGACGGCGATCTCGGCCGTCGGCCAGGCGAAGTTGACGTCGGTCCGGATGTGCTTGCTCGCCATCACGCAGTAGGCTCCGCCGTAGGCCTTGCGGGTGACCACGGTGAGCTTCGGGACCGTCGCTTCCGCGAAGGCGAAGAGCAGCTTGGCCCCGTGGCGGATGATGCCGCCGTACTCCTGCTGCGTGCCGGGCAGGAAGCCGGGGACGTCCTCCAGCGTGACGAGCGGAATGTTGAAGGCGTCGCAGAAGCGGACGAAGCGCGCCCCCTTGACCGACGCATCGATGTCGAGCACGCCGGCCAGGTGGGCCGGCTGGTTGGCGACGATGCCGACCGGCTGCCCGCCCAGGCGCGCGAAGCCGACGACGATGTTCCGCGCGTAGTGCCGGTGGACCTCCAGGAACGCGCCGTCGTCGGCGATCGAGCGAATGAGGTCCAGGATGTCGTAGGGCTGGTTCGGGAGCTCCGGCACCAGCGCGTCGAGCGCGGCGTCCTCCCGGTCGATCGAATCCGCCGTCTCGACCCGCGGCGGATCGTCGAGGTTGTTGGAGGGGAGGTAGCCGAGCAGGGCGCGCAGCAGGGCCAGGCAGTCCTGATCGTTGGCCACCGCGAAGTGGGCGACGCCGCTCTTCGCGTTGTGCGTCATGGCGCCGCCGAGGTCCTCCTTGGAGACCGTCTCGTGAGTGACGGTCCGGATGACCTCGGGACCGGTGACGAACATGTAGCTCGTGCGCTCCACCATGACCGTGAAGTCGGTGATGGCCGGCGAGTAGACGGCGCCCCCGGCGCACGGGCCCATGATGGCCGAAAGCTGCGGCACCACGCCTGACGCGAGCGTGTTGCGGAGGAAGATGTCGGCGTAGCCCGCGAGCGAGGCGACCCCCTCCTGAATGCGGGCGCCGCCGGAGTCGTTGAGCCCGACGATGGGAACGCCGTTCTGGACCGCGAGGTCCATGACCTTGACGATCTTCCCGGCGTTGGTCTCCGACAGCGAGCCGCCGAAGACGGTGAAGTCCTGCGCGAAGGCATAGACCGGGCGGCCGTCCACCTCCCCGTGGCCGGCGACCACCCCATCCCCCGGCACGAGCTGCGTCTCCATGCCGAAGTCGCGGCAGCGGTGGGTGACCAGCTTGTCGGTCTCGCGGAACGTGCCGGGGTCGAAGAAGAGATCCATGCGCTCGCGCGCCGTCAGCTTGCCGGCGTCGTGCTGCCGCTGGCGGCGCGCCTCGCCGCCGCCGAGCTCCGCCTGCCGTTCGTACTCGGCCAGAATCGCCCGTTTGTCCATGCGCGTGTCAGGTCCCTTCGCCGCGGGCCTTGTGCCAGTCGGCCAGGAAGCGCTCGAGGCCGATGTCGGTGAGCGGATGCCCGAAGAGCGCGTCGATCACCTTCGGGGGGCAGGTGCAGGCGTCGGCGCCGAGCCGCGCCGCCTCGACGACGTGGAGCGGCCCCCGCACGCTCGCCACCAGGACCGACGTCGTGTAGTCGTAGTTCTCGTAGATCTCGACGATCTGGCCCACGAGGTCCATGCCGGCCGTCGCCACGTCGTCGAGCCGGCCGACGAAGGGGCTGACGAACGTCGCTCCCACCTTGGCCGCGAGCAGAGCCTGGGCGGCGGAGAAGACCAGGGTGACGTTCACCCGGATGCCGTCGGCGGCGAGGGCGGCGCAGGCGGCGACGCCCGCCTTTCCGAAGGGCACCTTGACGACGATGTGCTCGTCGAGCGCCGCGAGCCGGCGCCCCTCCTTCAGCATCCCGTCGACGTCGGTCGCCACCACCTCGGCGCTCACCGGGCCGCCGACGAGGCGGCAGATCCGCCGCAGCGTGTCGTGCGGATCGCCGGGCTCCCGGCCCAGGAGGGACGGGTTCGTGGTGACCCCATCGATGATCCGGAGCGGCATCAGCGCCTCGATGGCGGCAACGTTCGCCGAGTCGACGAAGAGCTTCATGCGATCTCCTCGCGCCGGGCCTCAGCCCGCCACCACCTGGTTCGTGAGCTCGCCGATGCCCTCGATGTGCACCGTCACCCGGTCGCCCGGCACGAGGGGGCCGACGCCGGACGGCGTGCCCGTTGCGATGACGTCGCCGGGATGGAGCGTCATCACCGCGGAGACGAACTCGACGAGCCGGTCGAGCGGGAAGATCAGCTCGCGGGTGTTCGACGCCTGCCGGCGCTCGCCGTTGACGTACGACTCGACATCGAGGGCCCGCCCGTCGAGCCCCACCGCGACGGCCGGACCGATGGGAGCGAAGGTATCGAAGCCCTTCGCGCGCGTGTACTGCACGTCGCGCGCCTGCAGCTCGCGGGCGGTCACGTCATTCAGGCACGTGAGGCCCAGCACGTGCTCGCCGGCCCGTGCCGCGGGAACGCGCCGGGCCGTGCGGCCGATGACGATCCCGAGCTCCGCTTCGTAGTCCACGCGCCCCGCTCCGGGGGGAACGACGATGGCCGCGTCGGGACCGATGACCGCGGACGGCGGCTTCAGGAAGAGGAGCGGCTCGGCCGGCAGCGGCTTCCCCATCTCCCGGGCGTGGTCCCGGTAGTTGAGGCCCACGGCCACGATCTTGGACGGCTGAACGGGGGCGAGCACGCGGGCCGCCCCGCGCTCGATCCGCGGACCGGCGCCGTAGGCGCCGAAGGGATCTCCCTCCAGGACGTGCCATTCGCCGGCCCGCTCGAGGGCGAAGCGGGCCGAGCCGGCTTCTGCGATGCGATACAGGAGGTCCATGGGATTTCGGTCAGCGTGCCGTCTCGGCGATGCGCTGCGACGGTGGGCTGAGATTCGGCGGCACGGCCGTGTCGACCGCCTGCACCGCGTACCAGTAGCGCTGGCCCGGCACGACCCGAGCGTCCCGGTAGGTGGTCCGCTCGACCGGCTCGAGCCCGAGCGGTTGGAGTGTCGCATCCGGCGCCGTCCCGCGCAAGACCCGGTAACCGGCCAGGTCCGACTCGGAGTTGGCGTTCCAGACGAGACTGATTGCGTCGTCGTCGGCCACGGCGACCATGCCGGTCGGCGCGGCGGGAGCGAACGTGTCGGTCAGCACGACGCAGGTCGCCGGCGACTCCGGCCCCTCGATCTCGAGATCGCCGACGGCATCGAGCACGCGGACGGCGTAGCAGCGCGTCTCGCCGAAGGTGATGTCCGAGTCGGAGTAGGACGCCGTGCGACCCGGCGGCCGCAGGCGCTCGGGTCTTGGGAACGGCAGGCCGGCGCCCAGTCCGGCCACGTCGTAGACGACGTAGCGCGACGGCTCCCCCCATTCGATGATCGGCGTTGCCGAGAGCGGCGGCTCCAGGGGCTCCGCATCCGGATCGTCGCTGACCGCGTAGCTCGGATCCTGCACCGGCATCCGGAGCGTGTCCGGAGCCTCCCAGGTGACGCGGACGCTCGCCGCGGTGTACTCGACGGCCGGGGGCCCGGGCGGACCTGGCGCGTCGACCAGCGGGATCGACTCGATGCTCGACGGACCTCCCTCCCGGCCGCGCGACGAGACGCCGAACGCGACGTAGCTGCGGATGACGGGGGGCGGAAAGGGCGGTCCGACGTAGGGCATCAGAAGTGGGCGCGCATCCTCGCCTTCGTCGTCCTCCTCCTCGTCCTGCTCGTCGTCCTCCTCGTCTTCCTCCTCCTCGCCGACCGTGATCGGCACGAACGCCTCCGCGCCGAGGCGCTCGACGACAGTGACCTCGTCGCCCTGGCTCACCGGCCCCGCCTGGCCCTCTGCTCCGGGCTCGCCCTCGCCCTCCGCCGCCTCCACCTCCATGCCCGGCAGCAGCGGCGGCCGGACGACGATGGTGTCGACGAGGGTCGCCGCTTCCAGCCAGTCCTCGCCGAACTCCTCCTCCTCGCCCTCGGCCGGCCGGGTCGTGAGGGCGTAGACCTCGACCCGCACGACGTCGGCCGGCCCGTCTCCGGTCGTGTTGGAGGAAGGCACCTCGAACTCGACGTAGACGAGGCCGTCGAGCCGGGTGACCTCCATGCTTCCGATGCGCTCGGGCGCGATGATGAGCGGCGGCAGGGGCGGCGCCTTCGCCCCGCACCCCGCCACGGCGGCGCCGAGCAGCCAGGCGGCGACGGCACGGCCGGCGGAGTGCGGGCGGGTCACAGGACGTAGCGCGAGAGGTCTTCGTTCCTGACGATGTCGGCCAGCATCCGATCGACGTAGGCGGCGTCGATTACGACACGCTTGTCGAGCATGTCCGGCGCCTCGAAGGAGACCTCGTCGAGCAGCTTCTCCATGACCGTGTGGAGGCGCCGGGCTCCGATGTTCTCGCTGCGCTCGTTGACCGTGGAGGCGAACTCGGCGATGCGGTGCACGGCATCGTCGGTCAGGTGGAGGTCGATCCCCTCGGTGGCGAGCAGGGCCATGTACTGCGTGACGAGGGCTCCGCGCGGCTCCGTCAGGATTCTCACGAAGTCGGCCGTCTCGAGCGGCTCGAGCTCGACCCGGATCGGGAAGCGTCCCTGGAGCTCCGGGATGAGGTCCGACGGCTTCGCCAGGTGGAAGGCTCCCGCCGCGATGAACAGGATGTGGTCCGTGCGCACCATCCCGTGCTTCGTGTTGACGGTGGTGCCCTCGACGATCGGCAGTATGTCGCGCTGGACTCCCTCGCGGCTGACGTCCGGCCCGTGCGCCCCCTCCCGACCGGCGATCTTGTCGATCTCGTCGATGAAGATGATGCCCGCCTGCTGAACGCGCTCCACCGCCGCGCGGCTGACGCTCTCCATGTCGACGAGCTTCTGCTCCTCTTCCTGCCGGAGGTAGTCGACCGCGTCCGGCACCTTCATCCGCCGCTTCCGGCTCCGGCCCTGAAACAGGCCCGGCAGCATGTCCTTCATATTGATGTCGATCTCGTCCATCGACGAGCCGGCGATGATCTCGAAGGACGGGAACGACTTCTCCCGCACCGCGACCTCGACCACGCGTCCGTCGAGGGCGCCGCTGCGGAGCTGCTCCCGGAAGCGCTCGCGGGTGCGCGCCCCGGCCTCCCGGGCGGCCCGGGCCGCTTCCGGGTCCGGCGCGCCCCCCGTGCGGACGGGCGGCGCGGGCGGCAGCAGCAGGTCCAGGAGGCGCTCCTCCGCGTTGGCCTCCGCCTTCTCGCGGACCTCCACGCGCCGCTCCTCGCGGACCATGTCGACCGCGAGCTGGACGAGGTCGCGCACCATCGACTCGACGTCGCGGCCGACGTAGCCGACCTCGGTGAACTTGGACGCCTCGACCTTGATGAAGGGCGACTGCGCGAGGCGGGCGAGTCGCCGCGCGATCTCCGTCTTCCCCACTCCGGTCGGTCCGATCATCAGGATGTTCTTCGGCGCCACCTCCTCGGCCAGCTCCGCGGGCAGCTTCTGCCGCCGGATCCGGTTCCTGAGGGCGATGGCCACCGCGCGCTTCGCCCGGGCCTGGCCGATCACGTAGCGATCGAGCTCGGCGACGATCTGGCGGGGCGTCAGCGAATCAATGGTGGTCGCCGTCGCGGCGGGGAGGTAGATGGGCACCCTAGAGCTCTTCGATCGTGACACTGGCATTCGTATAAATGCAAATGCCGGCCGCGATCTCCATCGCCTCCCGGGCGATCGCCGGGGCGTCGAGATCGGCGTGCCGCGCGAGCGCCTTGGCGGCAGCCATGGCGTAGGGTCCGCCCGACCCGATGGCGACGATGCCGTCGTCCGGCTCGATCAGATCGCCGTTGCCGGAGAGGAGGTAGGTCTCCGACGCGTCGACCACGAGCAGCATCGCCTCCAGGCGCCGCAGCACGCGGTCGGTCCGCCAGTCGCGGGACATCTCCACGACGGCGCGGTGCAGGTGGCCCCGGTGCTGATCGAGCTTCGCCTCGAAGCGGGCGAAGAGGGCGAACGAGTCGGCGGCGGACCCGGCGAACCCGGCCAGGACCCGGTCCTTGTAGAGGCGGCGGATCTTGCGCGCCTGCTGCTTCACGATCGTGGTGCCGAGCGTCACCTGCCCGTCGCTCGCCATCACCGCGCGGTCCTGGTGGCGAACGGCAAGCACGGTCGTGCTGCGGGCGCGGGCGCGGCCGGTGCAGGGAGCCGGATCGTTCATCGGTTCAGGGTTCCGTCCTCACGCCGGCGCCCGGCTTCCGGTGCGGGCTCGCCGGCGGAACCAGTAGTAGACGGGAAGGCCGGCGGCAATCAGGATCAGGCCCGCGCCGGACGCGGCGGGCTCCCGCCAGACGGCGTTCACCGTCATCGCCGCGCTGGCGGCCACGAAGACCGCCGGCGCATAGGGGTAGCCCCACGCCCGGAAGGGCCTCTGGGCGTCGGGGTGCCGCCACCGGAGCACGAAGAGTGCCGCCACGGCCAGCCCCGAGAAGAGCACGACCGCAAAGCCGGTGTAGACGAGGAGCTGCTCGAAGGTCCCGGCCAGGACGAGCGTGCCGCTCCAGGCGCTCTGGGCCACGATGGCGGTTACGGGCGTGCGGAAGCGCGGATGCACGCGCGCCGCGGACGCCAGGAACTGCCCGTCGCGCGCCATTGCGAAGTAGACGCGCGGACCCGCGAACACCATCGCGCTGATGGTCGCCGCGATCATCACGACGGACGCCGCGGCCATCGGCGCGGCGACGGCCGGTCCGAACAGCCGGTCGGCAGCCACGTCGACGACCCGGACATCCACGCTCGCGACCTCGGCAAGCGGCATCGCGTAGACGTAGAGGGCGTTCAGCAGCAGGTAGATCACCACGACCGTCACCGT
>JAPOYG010000317.1 GCA_026706755.1 Acidobacteriota bacterium | reverse complement strand
GCCACGGTCCCGCTCACCGCGGGCGTCACGCTGGCGGTCGGCGGCCAGAACGTCTGACGCTATACTCCATTAACTGCTTTACGAGCAAGCAGTTACGGAATTCCTGCGAATCTCTTCCCCTCGTTTCGCCCCGCGTTCGGCGAGCGATTCCAACGGACCGCGATCACCATCCGTGAACGGTTCAGGATCCGCCCTTGGTCAGTGTGTCGGTGCCGAGGGTCCGCCGCAGTGGAGGATCGGCCATGGTCGATGGCCGGACGGATACGGACGGCCATAACCAGCCTAGAGCCGGCGCGAGCGGCGTGTCACCCCTTGGGGCCGGAGCGCAGCGGAGGAGGCACGCCAGCGACTTGATACGCCGCTCGCAGAGGCTATCCGCGTGCGTTCGCGGGAACTGTCCGGCGGAACAGCGGTCGCGGACGTTGGGGCTACTGTGTCGACGACCACCCGGACGACGGGGGGCGATCCAGGCGGTGGCCGAAGCCGCGCCTGTCACCGCCCTCCGGCACCGTTATCCGAGCCGTGGGGGGGGTGTCGACAACCTGCTGGTCGTCCAGTATGATCCCGATCTGTACGGGCAGCGTCGGATTGGTGCCGGCGGGGCGGCATAAGGAGGGTACAGTGCCATCAGGGACGAGTGGGGCGGATGTCTTCAGGTTCGACGAGGGTACGGGTCAGGGTATCCACGGGAGCAACTCGAGGACGATCGTCAACCGTTTCGATGCCTCGCAGGACACCATCGATCTGACGGGTTTCGAGCAGAACATCCACTGGAATGACCTCAAGAATTGCATCGCGGTGTCGCACGAGAGGTTTGATGACGGCACACCGTGGACGCACATGACGGTCGACCTCCGCCAGTGGGGTGGCGGGACGCTCGACGTAAGGATGTATGGCACTGTCGACTCGGCAGAGGAGAACCTCGCGCGCCTTTTCGTGCTGGACCTCCAAGGCACCGATGGCCATGACAACCTGTGGGGTGGTGACCCTGATGAAGTGATGTACGGCGGGGCCGGCGTCGACGACATCAAGGGCTACGCCGGCAACGACACCCTGTACGGCGGCGCTGATAACGACCTGATCGGCGGCGGCGCTGGCGACGACCGGATCATCGGGGGCACCGGCAACGACCAACTGCACGGCGGCACCGGCGACGACGTGTTCGTCTATGCCTCGGGGGACGGGGACGACGCGATCTGGGACTTCCGTCCCAGCAGAGGGGACAACAAGATCGACCTCACCGGCGTCACCGGCGTCAGCCAGTACTCCGACCTCAACGTGACGCAGCGGCCCGGAGCCGTCGTGATCACGTTTCCCGGCCAAGAGGGCTCGATCACGCTGCAGAACTTCAAGATCGACGACCTCGACGAGTCGGATTTCATCTTCGCTGGCGCCGCGGATGCCGACGGCATGTAGGCGCCGCCGGTAGACTCGCGCCTGTCGGCCATCGGCCCACCGCTAGTGCGCAGCGCCCCCTCGCCAGTTTCAGTATTCAACATTGAGCGGGGCGGTCAGCCATCGTACGTCCGCCTCGCTGACGGCTCGACACGCGCGTCCTCTAGCCGGCCTCCCCGCCGCCGTCGGCGGCCTCCTTCCGCAAGGTCACGACGTTGTAGCCGTCCTCGTGCCGAAACTCGACACTGTCCATCACCTGATGCAGCAGGAAGAAGCCCGGCCCCTCCAGCGACCCTTCGCCGAGGACGTTCTCCAGATCGGGTGCCGGGAGGCTGGAAGCCCCGTACCCGACGCCGTCGTCGACGATCTCGACGACGACAGCACCTGCGTCCACAGTCACCATCACGTAGATGGTGTGCGGCTCGTCATCGCCGTACCCATAGCTGATCGTGTTGGTCAGCAGCTCCTCGACCGATACGTTCACCGCGTATGCGACGTGCGTCGAGATATCTCGGGCGGCGCAGAACTCGTCGATCTGCGCCGCCACACCGGCGAGTTCCCGCAGGTCGTTGGCGATCGTGATCTTCAGCTCCGCGCCATCCATGACCGCTGTGGCTCCCTTGCAGAACCCGGCGTCCTCAGTCCTCGCGGAACGCCCGAGAGAAGAAGTCCGTCAGCGGCTTGGCCAGATAGCTCAGCGGCGAGCGGTCCCCGGTGCGGATGTGCACCTCGACCGGCATGCCGGGCGTCAGCGCGAGACGCGAGACCGGGTTGCCGGCCGAGGGAGAGTCCTCGGCCCCGAGGGGGTCCAGAATCGCGATCTCGACCTCGTACCACGACAGACCGCTCTGCTCATCGCGCACCGCCTGCCCCGACACCCGCGTCAACCGCCCCTCGTAGGTCGGCGTGGTCCGCGCCGGGAAGGCCGAGAACCGCAGCACCGCCTCCTGCCCCCGATACACCTGATCGACGTTCATCGGCGCAAGCTGCGCAAGCACGACCAGCGCCGCGTCCTCCGGCACGATGCGCAGGATCGGCTCTCCGGGCAGGACGACCTCGCGCGGCGTGAACACCGCCATGTCGAACACCTCGCCCGCGACCGGCGCGCGGACCACCAGCTCCGCCAAGCGCTCGCGCACCGCGGCGAGACTCTCGTGCACTTGGTTCGCACGCGCCTGGACCTCACGGGCCTCCGCCTCGGCTTCCTCAATCTGGCGCGTGTCGATCTGCACGATCGCGACTTCAAGCTCCGAGATCAGCCCGCGCGCACTCGCCACCGAGGCCGAGATCGTGCCGAGCTGTCCTGCGAGCCGCTGCGTCTCGCGTTCCAGCGCGAGCAAGTCGTCGAGCCGCAGCAGGCCCCGGTCGTAGAGCGTCCGCTTGCCGGCAAGCTCACCCATCAGCGACGCATGCTGTTGGTCGACCGCGGTGGCCTGCGCGTCGAGCCCCCGGATCCGGTCCCGAGTCTGCCCGATACGCTCACGGAGCCGGGTCGCTTCGGCCGTGCGGGCGGCAACCCGCGCGGTGAAGAGACGCTCCTGGCCGGCCATGACCTCCCGTACGCTGGCGTCGTGCTCGGCACGCTTCGTCAGCTCCGGGTACCAGTCGATTCGGCCGGCGCCCTGAAACTCCGCCTGGAGACGGGCGTGCCGCGCGGCGAGTTCGACCAGTTCGGCATCCAGCATCGCTTCTTCGGAACGCAGCGCCGTGTCGTCGAACCGCAGCACTTCGGCGTCCTTCGCCACCAGGTCCCCGTTGCGCACCAGGATCTGGCTGACCGTGCCGCCCGCGACGTGCTCGACCACCTGGTCCCGCGTCTCGGCCTCCACCTGCCCCATCACGATGACGGCGCCCGCGACCGAGGCGAACACGCCCCAGCCGGAGAGCCCGATGGCCAGCGCGGCGATGCCTCCGAAGCCGAGCGCCAGGGCGCTGCTCGCGGAGAAGCGCTCCGGAGTCATCGCGGCGGCCGGCCCGGTCATGAACCGACCTCTCCCCGGACCGGCTCGGCAGGCCGGGGCCGGGACGCCGCGCCTTCCGCCTTCGGGGGCCGGCCGGCGGGCACGCCGCCGTCCGTGCGAGCCGGCCGCTTGCGGGCGCCCGGCTCCAGGGTCCGCACCGGCGCCTTCTGCTTGCCCGCCGAAGCCGGGACCGGCCGCCCCGACTCCATCAGGTACACCGTGTCGCACTGCGCGAACGCGCCGGGACGGTGCGCCACGATCACCGCCGCACCCCCGCGGGCCTTCAGCGCCTTGACCGCGCCGGCCAGCGCCATCGTGCCCGCCGAGTCCAGGTTCGAGTCCGGCTCGTCCATCACCACCACCACCGGCGAACCGTAGAAGGCTCGTGCCAGGGCGATCCGCTGCCGCTGCCCGCCAGAGAGCGCCGCTCCGCCCGCCGCCACCTGGAAGTCGTACCCGCCCGGCAGCCGCAGGATCATCTCGTGCGCGCCGGTGCGCTTGGCCGCGTCGATGATCGCACTGGCGTTCGGCTCGGGGTCGAGCCGCGCGATGTTCTCCGCCACCGTGCCGTCGAACAGCACCACCTCCTGCGGCAGATACCCGATGTGGTGCCCCAGCACCGACGGGTGGTACTGGTCGAGTTCCGCGCCATCGAGGCGGATGGAGCCGCCGACCGGAGGCCACACGCCGGCCAGCGCACGGGCCAGCGTCGACTTGCCCGACGCGGACGGACCGGCGATGCCGGCCGCCTGACCCGGCTCCAGCCGGAACGATGCTCCCCGGACCACCGGCACCCGAGTCCCCGGGGGAACCACAGTCAGCACCTGCGCCTCCAGCAGGGCGCGCGGCACGGGCAGCGGCGTCCGCTTCGCCTCCGGCGGCGTCTCGGCCAGCAGGGCGGCAAGGGAATGGCGGGCGGCCACGGCGCGTTGCAACATTGGCCACTGCCCTACGGCCTGATCAATCGGTGCCAGCGCCCGCCCCAGCAGGATCGACGAGGCGATCATCATCCCCGGAGTCAGCGTGTCGAGGATGACGAGCCACGCCGCCAGCCCCAGCATCATCGACTGGAGGAACAGGCGCAGGGTCTTCGTGACCGACCGGTAGAAGCCGTTGCGGTCCGACGCGCTCAGCGACTTGTCGAGCACCACCGACCGCAGGCGGCCGGAGCGGGCAACCACCGCATCCTGCATGCCGAGGCCCCGCACGGTCTCGCCGCCTGCCCGCACCAGCTCGGCGAAATGGCCGGCGCCGGCCGCCGCCAGCCCGGCCTCCTGCTGAAGCGCCTGCGTCCGGGTCTGATTCAGCAGCGCGATGCCAAACAGGAGGCAGCCCGACAGGACCGCGAAGACGCCGATCGTCCAGTGGAACGAGAAGAGCGCGAACAGGAACACCGGCGTCCACGGCGCGTCGAAGAACGCGAACGGCCCCGTGCCCGATGCGAAGCGCTGCATCGTCTCCAGGTCGCGCAGCCCCGTCGACGGGCTCGTCCGCTCCGCCGCCGACACCGAGCGGCTGAGGACCGCGCCGAGCACGCGAGCGTCGAGACGGGTCTGCAACGCGGCGCCGACGCGGGTCATGACAAGCCCCCGCGCATGGTCCAACGTCCCCATCACCAGGAACAGGAACGCGACGATCGTCACCAGCGTCACCAGCGTCGCCGCCGAGCGCGACGCCAGCACGCGGTCGTAGACCTGGAGCATGAACAGCGGGCCGGTCAGCATCAGCAGGTTCACGAACACGCTGAACACTCCGCACGAGACCAGCAGACCGTGGCTCTCCGATAGCGCCGCACGGATCTCACCGAAGCCGTCGCCGCTCGCCGCACCGCCGCCGTGGGATCCCCTTGACATGCCGTCGGATCTCTACAGTACGTGCTCGGATAGTGTCTCACACCGGGCTCGCGCTTGAGGGCAGCGGCGGACCTTGACATCCCGCCGGCCGGCCGATAAGGTGCCGGCTTGTACGGGTAGAACCGGGTCGGGGTCGGGCCTAATGAGGCCCTCGGCCGTGCTCGCGCGGCGCTGCGAATAGAGCGTCCAGCGCGGCACCTTGGGGAGGGTGGCGGCGGACGGTTGGCGTCTTCGTGCTGGCATGCACTCTCGGACAGGGGGGTAAGAACATGGACGGGAGACCGGGCGTAGCGGACACCTTTGAGTTCGGGTTGGGTCAGTCGGGCAACATCTACGATTTCGATCCTTCCGAAGACATCGTCGACATCACGGGTTTGGGTCACCAGATCACTTGGGAGGAACTCCAGAGCCGAATCAAAATAAGCCACTATGTGGGTGCGCGTGAGTCCTCGTGGGTTGATATCGACCTCAGCGACTTTGGTGGCGGGCAGGTCTCGGTGAGGTGGCTTAGTGGGCACCTCTCGTTGGAGGACGTCAAGAGCTGGATCCGCTTCGACTCGCCCATGGTCGGCAGCGGCGGCCACGACAACCTATATGGTGGTGACGGGCACGACGAGATACATGGCGGCGCCGGCGTCGACGACATCAAGGGCTACGCCGGCAACGACACCCTGTACGGCGGCGCTGATAACGACCTGATCGGCGGCGGCGCTGGCGACGACCGGATCATCGGGGGCACCGGCAACGACCAACTGCACGGCGGCACCGGCGACGACGTGTTCGTCTATGCCTCGGGGGACGGGGACGACGCGATCTGGGACTTCCGTCCCAGCAGAGGGGACAACAAGATCGACCTCACCGGCGTCACCGGCGTCAGCCAGTACTCCGACCTCAACGTGACGCAGCGGCCCGGAGCCGTCGTGATCACGTTTCCCGGCCAAGAGGGCTCGATCACGCTGCAGAACTTCAAAATCGACGACCTCGGCGAGTCGGATTTCATCTTCGGTGCCGCCGCGGATGCCGACGGTATGTAGACCGCACCGGTAGGACCCGCGCCTGCCGATCCGCGACGGGGCGTCCCGCCTTCGCCACGCTCCACCGGGCAGGCGCGAGCCGCTTGCGCGGCTCGTTCGCTCCTATTCAATCACCGGGCATCGTCGGGCCAGCCAGCGTGAGCATGTGCTCGCCAGCGTCAAGGCGGCCTCGCTCCGCTCGCCCCCCCGCTCCGCGGGGCTACGGCCTTGACGCCGGCTCCGCGCACGCTCGTCCAGGATGGGCCTTTAGACGACGATGCCCTCCCAAACGCTCCCTCTCCGAAAGGCACCGGACGGTTTGCGATGCAAAGACACCTCGTCCTGGATGCTTGGGCGGTCCCATCTGCACTCGTACGGTCCAGAGATGTCCATTTCCGTAAAGCATTACTAATCAGTAGTTTACATGAACTCCGTGCTACACTCGACGAGTGCCGTCCGTAGCGGAACCACGTCGACGAATCCCACCGACCCGCCAGATCCCAACAACCCCGGTCCATCCGATCAGAGCGACCGGGGCTGACGACGTCGCGGGAACCTCAAGTCGGAAACCCAGCCGCACATGAGGATCTAGACCGCTCGGCAGATTCGAAATGACCAGCTCACGGACGACGGAAACGGCGCACGGGAAAGGCTGGCTCCTGACCCTTGGGTGTCAGGAGCCAGCCGACCCAATGTGCGTACATTGGGGCTGGCGAGGGGGCGCTGCGCGCCCCCTTCGAACCCCCGGCATCCCGCGGCCCTGCGGGACTCGCGGGAGAGCGGCGGGCCGTGCCGCCGCTCCATCCTGGCGGTGCGCCGGTGCGTGACCGCCGCAGCGTCAGGGTGCACGCCCGCGTGTCGCCGGCCGAGCTGGCCGACTGGCGGGCGAAGGCGGCGGCCGTCGGCGTGCCGCTGTCCGACCTGCTGCGGCAGGCGATGGCGCGGACGCGGACGTGGACCGTCGCGTCGACCGACATCGAGCGCGAGCGCACCCGGCAGGTCGCCCGCATCGGCAACAACCTGAACCAGCTCGCCCGCTGGGCCAACCGCCACGCCTCGACCGTCGAGGCCGTCGAGGTGATCGCCAACCTCGTCGCGTTCGAGCGCGAGCTGCGCAAGGTCGCCCGCATCGGCGGAGACGGCGGCGATGCACATTAAGTGCCTCCGGCGCGGCACGGGTTCGGCCCGCGCGGCGGCCGACTATCTCGTCGGCGAACGCGACTCGCTGGGCAACAGGCGCGAGGGCATCGAGGTGCTCCGGGGGGACCCCGACATGGTGGCCGCCGTCGCCGACTCGCTGGAGTTCGAGCACAAGTACCGCTCGATCGTGATCGCGTGGGCGCGGGAGGACCGGCCGACCGACGCGCAGATCAACGCGGTCCTCGACGAGTTCGAGAAGACGGCGTGGGCGGGGCTGGAGCTGGACCGCTACTCGTGGACGGCCGTGCTGCACCGCGAGCACGGCGGCGGCGTCCACGTGCACGTCCTCACGGCACGGTGCGACCTGGAGACAGGCAAGAGCCTGAACATCGCGCCGCCCGGCTGGCAGAAGACCTTCGACCCGCTGCGCGATGCCTTCAACCACGAGCACGGCTGGAGCCGGCCCGACGACCCGGCGCGGGCCAGGACGCAGCAACCCGGCCATCGCGCCTACATCGAGGCGGCGAACCTGCGGGCCGGCCTGGAGGTGGAGGCCGACCCGCGCGAAGTGATCCGGGACTACCTGGTCCAGCGCGTCGAGCACGGTGTCGTGCAGAGCCGCGCCGATGTCGTCGCCGCTCTCGAAGACGCGGGACTCGAAGTACCGCGCCAGGGCAGGGACTACGTGACCGCCCGCGACCCGGAGAGCGGGAAGCGCTGGCGGCTGAAGGGAGCGTTGTACGAGCATGACTTCAACCCCGAACGAGTTGACATCCCGGCTCCGCCGCCGGCTGGAGGCGGACCACCGGCAGATCGAGGAGACGGCGGCGAGCGAGCTGCGGCGGCTCGGCGGGAGCTTGAGCGCCGTCGTCGACGCCGCGCTGCGTACCATCGAAGCCGATACGTCGTCGGCGGTCGGACGGCTGAGCGCCCTGCTGCGGCGCGCGTGGCTGGGGCCGCTGGTGGTCGGCCTGAGCCTTTCGCTCGGCATTGTCGGCGGGAGCTGGGCGGGGACACGCTGGCTGTGGAGCACCATCGAGCAGCAGATCGAGGTGTTGACGGTGCTCCGCGTGGACATCGAGGAGGCCCGCGCGACGCTGGCCCGGATCGAGAAGACGACTTGGGGCGTGACGCTGCGCGAGATCGACGGCGAGCGGTTCGTGGTGCTCCCAGCGGGCACGCTGGACACTCGGCTTTGGACCGTGGGCGGACGGCCTGCCTTGAAGCTGTCGAGCGAGTGAGGCGACTGTATGACCGAGCTAGAACAGCAGTTGGCGGGGGCCTTGGAGAAGTTGTCCGGGCAGTTCGAGACGGAACAGCAGCGGCACTCCGAGCAGGTCGAAGCCTTGCAGCAGCGCTTCGAGCGGCAGGCCGCGGAGAACAAGACCTTGCGGCGGCGAATCGAGCAGCTCTCGGGGCAACTGAGATGCTTGGACGCGGACTACAGGACGCTCGCCGAGACGTTGCGCGGGCCGTGGAGTTGATCCAGCAGCAGGGCCGGCGGAGCGGACCCGACCGGGACTATGGCCCGAGCCGGTAGCGCCGTCTGGCGGCGGGACGCGTCACCGGCCGTTGCGGCCGAGATACGCCGACCAATCGTCCATGAGCAGCCGCCGCCGCTCGAACAGGTCCGACCGCGCGTAGGCGGCCTCCACCTTGTTCTGGATGACGTGGGCCAGCGCCGCCTCGATGACCTCCCGGGGGTGGTCGGTCTCCTCTGCCGCCCAGTCCCGAAACGAGGATCGGAAGCCATGCGGCACGGCCGCGATCTTGTGGTGGTGGAGCAACTGGGCCAGTCGCGGCTCGGAGATCGGCTTGCCGCTCCGCATCGGGAACACGAGCGGGCTGCCGCTACCGTCGAGCGTCCTCGCCGCATCGAGAACCTGCGCCGCACGGTCGCACAGGGGCACGCGGTGTTCGCGCTTCGCCTTCATTCGCGTGGCGGGGATGGTCCACACGTGATTCGCCAAGTCCATCTCGGTCCAGAGTGCCCCGCGCACCTCGCCGGATCGAGCCGCCGTCAACACGAGGAACTCGAACGCCAACTTGACGGTGGGAGTCGCGCGGGACACCCGCACGGTCTCGATGGCCGCTGCAACCTCACGATGCGGCAACGCCTGCATGTGGCGCACGAGATCGTTCTGAGGACCGAGGACCGCCCCGATGCGGTCGCACGGGTTATCGGAGCGCAGCTCTATCGCAACAACCCATTCCATGACCGCGCTGATGCGCTGGCGCACCCGCCGCGCCGTCGTCGGGTGCCGGTGCCAGAAGGGCCGGAGCGTCTCGATCACGTCGGCGCTGGTGATGTCGGCGACCGACATCTTGCCGAGGCGCGGCAGGGCGAAACGTGCCAGACTCGACATCCAGGCGCGGCCGTGCTTGGCGCTGCGCCAGCCGGGCTGCATCTGGTTCCAGACGCGCTCGGCAGCTTCGGCGAAGGTGGGCATGCTCTTGGCGCGGCGCTTTTCGGCGAGCGGGTCGCCGCCGGCGCGGGCGAGCCTGCGGTTGGCGAGGGCTTGGGCGCGGGCCTCCTTGAGGGGGACGAGCGGGAATCCGCCGAGTCCGAGTTCCCGGCGTCGGCCGCGGATGGCGAGCCGTTGGATCCAGCTCCGGGTGCCGGTCGGCTTGACTTCGAGGTACAAGCCATTGCCGTCGCAGTATCTGCCGGCCTGGGCGACGTTTCGGACGAAGGTAGACGAGAGGGCGTGGTGGGGATGCCGGCCTTGGGGCGCGGGCTTTGGCGGTCGAGTCTGGAGTGTCATGCCTACCGTCTCTCCCCTCGTTAATCGGTGGAATCTATGGGATTCTACAGGTCGGCAGTTGATCGCGTCAAGGCCAGGTATGTGGTGTAAATGACCATTATTCAGTGTTTAACGGATGATTCTGGACGTGCATGGACGGATTCCTGATGATGGCAATGGAAGTCCGAACGTCTTCGACACCTTCTCGGACCGGATGGACCTGTTCGCCGCCCGCTTCGGCCTTCCCTACAGCCAGTTCACGCCGTGGGGCCTGAGCGGCGGCTACTACTACGCCCGCCTCAACTACCGCTGGGGGTCGTAGAAGGCTGCGCTATGATGGCGCCACGTCCGGAGGGCTTCGGTTGCCGCTCGGGGCGGCGACTCCGGAAGGTCACTCAGGAAGAGGATTCCATGCGCGACAGCACACGACACGGGCGGCGCGGGCCGGCAAGGACCGTTCTCCCGGCCCTGGTCACACTGGCCATCGCCGCCCTGGGTTTCGTCGCCCTCGCGAGCACACCCGCGCTCGCGCAGCGCGGGGCGCCGGCCAACGGCGAATGGCCGACCTACGGGGGCGACCTCGGCAGCACGAAGTACTCGCCGCTCGACCAGATCGACCGCAGCAACTTCGGCGACCTCGAGATCGCCTGGCGCTGGCTGTCCGCCGACGCGTTCCTCAGCATCGACACGCCGGACGGCGGCGAGTGGTGGGCAGACTCGCGACTCATCTTCGAGGAGCTGCTGCGCCGCGACCCGGACCGCTGGCGCGACGCGCAGCCGCCCTACGTCACCAACCTCAAGGCGACGCCGCTGATGGTGGGCGGCCGTCTCTTCATCAACATGCCGACGTCGCAGGCCGCGTCGATCGACGCCGGGACCGGCGAGACGCTCTGGGTCTACAACCCGAAGACCTATGAGGAAGGGACGACCACGATGACCGCCCGCTGGAACCAGCGCGGCGTCGCCTACTGGTCGGACGGCCCGGAGCGCGAGAACGAGCGGATCCTGTTCGGGACCGGGAACGGCTATCTCATCTGCGTCGACGCCAAGACCGGCCGGCCGTGTCCCGACTTCGGGGTCGACGGGTGGGTCGACCTGACGGAGGGCATACCGCGCGCCGGCCGCGGCGACCGCGACTGGCTGAACGCGCTGCTCTACTCCGTGCAGTCGGCCCCGCTGGTCGTCGGCGACACCGTCATCACGCCGCAGTCCATCTCGTCCTACAACATCACCCGGGAGGCGCCGCCCGGCTGGATGCGCGGATTCGACGTGCGGACCGGGCGGACGAAGTGGACGTTCCACACCATCCCGCAGGGCGACGAGTACGGCAACGACACCTGGGAGGGCGACTCCTGGCGCGTGACGGGGAAGGTCGGCGTGTGGTCGTTCATGAGCGCCGATCCCGAGCTGAACTTGCTCTACCTGCCGACCAACACCCCGGCGCCCGACTACTACGGCGGGCATCGCCTGGGCGACAACCTCTTCGCCGAGAGCGTAGTCGCCCTCGACCTGGACACCGGCGAGCGCGAGTGGCACTTCCAGGCCGTGCACCACGGCCTCTGGGACTGGGACTTCCCGGCCGCGCCGAACCTCGTCGACGTGGTGGTCGACGGACGGCCGGTGAAGGCCCTGGCGCAGATCAGCAAGCAGGGCTTCACCTACGTCTTCGACCGGGAGACCGGAGAGCCGATCTGGCCGATAGAGGAACGCACGGTCGCAACCGACACCAACGTGCCCGGCGAGCGGCCGTCGCCGACGCAGCCGTTCCCGACCCGGCCGGCGCCGTTCGAGTACCAGGGGGCGGTGGTCGACGACCTGGTCGACTTCACGCCGGAGATCCGCCAGATGGCCATCGAGGCGGTCGAGGGCTACCGCCTGGGCCCGATCTTCACGCCGCCGATGTGGGACGGAACGGTCCAGCGCCCCAGCGCCGGCGGGGGCGCCAATTGGTCCGGGGCGGCGTTCGATCCCGAGACCGGCATCCTGTACGTGCCGTCGAACAACGCGTACTCGGTGATGCAGTACCGCGAGCCGGAACCGGGCGAAGGGGCGACGCTGGACGTCATCGAGCGCCGCGGGCCGACCCGCACGCGGCCGCAGATGCCGCAGGGGCTGCCGCTCTTCAAGCCGCCCTACTCGCGCATGACGGCCATCGACCTCAACACCGGCGAGCACGTCTGGATGCAGCCGATGGGCAACGGCGACCGCTACCGCAACCACCGCCTGCTGCGCGACCTCGACCTCCCGCCGCTCGGCGGCGACAGCAGCCGCGCCGGCCCGCTGCTGACACCGGACATCCTGATCTACGCGCTGACCGCGGGCGGCACGAACGACGGGCCGCGCCTGGTGGCGCTCGACAAGGCGACGGGCGAGGAGCTCGCGCAGGTGGATCTGCCGGGGGGCGCCATCGGCACCCCGATGACCTACCTGTGGCAGGGCCGTCAGTACATCGCCCTGACGGTGGGGGGCGGACGCGTGCCGGAGCTCATCGCGCTTGCTCTGCCCGAGTAGCGGTACGCATCCGGAGGGTCGTGCGCGGCCGACCGCGAGGGAACGGGTTGTACGGACGCGCCCGACAGGGCGCCAGCGCCAGGAGGACCGGTGATGGGAGACTCCCAGTCGGAGGGCGTAGGCCGGCGGAAGTTCCTTAGGGACACCGCTGCAGGTGCCGCGGGCGCCGCCGGGGCGGGGATGGCGGGCAGCGCGGGAGCGGTTGGCGCCACGGGGCATCCCATGCACGAGCATGAGCACGATCACGATCACGATCACCAGGTGGTTCCGGACGACATCGCCCTGCGCGTGCGGGCGCTCGAGTCGATCCTCATCGAGAAGGAGATGATCGACCCGGCCGAGCTCGACGCGGTGGTCGACACCTACGA
>JAPOYG010000207.1 GCA_026706755.1 Acidobacteriota bacterium | reverse complement strand
GCGCGGCGGCCTTCGCCATCATACGGAGCGCCGCGGCGCGGGGTCAAACCGCGAGCCGGCGGCGCACGCGGGTCTATAATCCCGCCATGCTGGCCGGCCGCCTCGGGCCGTGATGGACGTCATCCGCTCGCAGCTCCGCATCGACAGCCCCGAGTACCACGCGAACCGCGACGCCATGACCCGGCTCGTGGCCGACCTCGACGAGCGTCTCGCCGCCGTACGCAAAGCAGCCGCTGCGCCCGCTGCGCCCGCCGGGCGCCGGCAGGAACGCCGGCTCACGGCGCGGGAGCGAGTCGACCACCTGCTCGACCGCGGTTCGCCGTTCCTCGAGGTCGCGCCGCTCGCCGCGAGCGGACTGTACGACGACCGGTCGCCCGGGGCCGGCCTCGTGACCGGCATCGGCCGCGTCTCGGCCCGCGAGGTGATGATCCTCGCCAACGATGCCGCCGCGAAGGGGGGCACCTACTTCCCCGTCACGGTCAAGAAGCACCTGCGGGCCCAGCAGATTGCGCTCGACAACCGGCTTCCCTGCATCTACCTCGTCGACTCGGGAGGCGCGTTCCTGCCGCTCCAGGCCGAGGTCTTCCCCGACCGCGACCACTTCGGCCGCATCTTCTTCAACCAGGCTCGAATGTCGGCGGCGGGCGTCGCGCAGATCGCGGTGGTCATGGGGTCGTGCACGGCGGGCGGGGCCTACGTGCCGGCCATGTCGGACGAGACGGTGATCGTGAGGGGGGCGGGGACGATCTTCCTCGGTGGGCCGCCCCTGGTGAAGGCGGCCACGGGCGAGGAGGTGACGGCGGAGGAGCTCGGCGGGGCCGACGTGCACACGCGCCTCTCGGGCGTCGCCGACTACCTCGCGGAGGACGATGCGCACGCGCTCCGCATCGCCCGCACCATCGTCTCGACGCTGCCCCGCGGCGACCGCGGCATCCCGGACATCGCGGCGGCGGAGGAGCCGGCGTACGACCCGGACGAGATCCTGGGCGTGGTGCCGGCCGACCCGCGCCGGTCCTACGACGTCCGCGAGCTGCTCGCGCGCCTCGTGGACGGCTCCCGGTTCGACGAGTTCAAGGCCCGCTACGGAGCGACGCTCGTCACCGGCTTCGCCCGCGTGCACGGAATCCTCGCCGGATTCCTCGCCAACAACGGGGTGCTCTTCTCCGAATCGGCGCTGAAGGGCGCGCACTTCATCCAGCTCTGCGCGCGGCGCCGCGTGCCGCTCGTCTTCCTGCAGAACATCACCGGGTTCATGGTCGGCCGGCAGTACGAGCAGGCGGGCATCGCGAAAGATGGGGCCAAGCTGGTGCACGCGGTGGCGAACGCCGCGGTGCCGAAGTTCACGGTCATCGTCGGCGGCTCGTTCGGTGCCGGCAACTACGGCATGTGCGGGCGCGCCTACGAGCCGCGCTTCCTCTGGATGTGGCCCAACGCGCGCATCTCGGTGATGGGGGGCGAGCAGGCGGCCGGGGTCCTGGCCAGCGTCAAGGAGTCGCAGGCGGCGCGCGAGGGACGCACGCTGGGGGAAGCGGAGCTCGAGGCGCTCCGGCGGCCCATTCGGGAGCGGTACGAGCGCGAGGGATCGCCCTACTACTCCACCGCGCGCCTGTGGGACGACGGGGTCATCGATCCGGCCCGCACGCGCGACGTGCTGGCCCTGGGCCTGGCCGTCGCGCACCGCGCGCCGATCCCGGAGTCCACCTTCGGGGTCTTCCGGATGTGAGGCGCGATGCGGGCCGCGCCTCCGTACCCGTGAGCGGCTGCCGATGTTCCAGCGCCTGCTGATCGCCAACCGCGGCGAGATCGCGGTCCGAATCGTCCGGACCTGCGAGACGCTCGGCATCGCGACGGTCGCCGTCCATTCGGAGGCCGACCGCAACGCGCGGCATGTGGTCGAGGCCGATGCGGCGATCGCCATCGGCGAAGCGCCGGCGTCCCGCAGCTATCTCTCCATCGACCGCCTGATCGACGCCGCGCGAGCCGTCGGCGCCGACGCCGTGCATCCCGGCTACGGATTCCTCTCGGAGAACGCCGCCTTCGCCGCCGCCTGCACCGACGCGGGGCTGACGTTCGTCGGTCCGTCGGCGGAGGTCATCGCCCGTTTCGGCTCGAAGATCGAGGCGCGGCGCGCGGCGCGGGAGGCGGGCGTGCCGACGGTGCCGGGCGTCGAGCCCGCCGACCAGTCGCCGGCCGGCATCGTGGCCGCGGTACGGCGGACGGGCGTCCCGGCGCTCCTCAAGCCGTCGGCGGGCGGCGGAGGGAAAGGCATGCGGATCGTGCGCGAGGCCGACGACGACGCGGCGGTGGCGGCCGAGGCGGCGGCGGCCCGGCGCGAGGCCGAGGCGGCCTTCGGCGACGGGACGCTCTACGTGGAGCGGCGGCTCGAGCGGCCGCGGCACGTCGAGGTGCAGGTGGCGGGAGACGGCGAGGGCCGGGTCGTCCACCTCGGGGAGCGCGACTGCTCCGTGCAGCGGCGCCACCAGAAGGTGGTGGAGGAGGCCCCGGCGCCCGACCTGACCGAGTCGACCCGCGAACGGCTGACCGCGGCCGCCGTCGACCTGGCCGAGGCCGCCCGCTACGACAGCGTGGGGACGGTCGAGTTCCTGGTCGAGGGCGCCGGCGACGACGCGCGTTTCTACTTCCTCGAGCTCAATACCCGGCTGCAGGTCGAGCACCCGGTGACCGAGCTCGTCACCGGCGCCGACCTCGTGGCCGTGCAGCTTCGCATCGCGGCCGGCCGCCGCGACTGGGCCCCGGCGCGGCGCGAGCCGCGCGGGCATGCGATCGAATGCCGCGTGTGCGCCGAGGACCCGGCCACCGACTTCCGCCCGCAGGCGGGGCGCATCCTGGCCTGCCGGGAGCCGGCCGGCCCCGGCGTGCGCGTCGACAGCGGTGTCGGCCCGGGAAGCGAGGTCCCCGTGCACTACGACCCGCTGCTCGCCAAGCTCGCCGTGTGGGGCGAGACGCGCGACGCGGCTCGGCGGCGGGCGCTGTCCGCGCTCCGGCGCTACGTCGTCCTCGGCGTCCGGACCAACCTCTCCCTGCTGCAGCGCGTGCTCGAGCACCCGCGATTCGCGCGCGGGGCCGTCGGCGTCGGGTTCGTCGACGAAGAGCGGGCGGCGCTCGTGGCGAGCGGCGCCGACGAGTCCGTCCTTGCGGCCGTGGCGGCGTCCGCCGCGCGGGCGCTGCGGCAGGGGCCTCATAGTCCGCCGCCCGGCGCGCCCGCCGTCGCGGCCGGAGCGGAGGTCGACCCCTGGGTGGGGCTTCCCGATTGGCGGCTCTGATGGGTGACCCCACGACGCCCCCGGCGCCGGCGGCGGCGACGCCCGGCGAGCTCCTTCTCCGTGGCGGCGGCTCGACCCGCCGCGTCCGGGTGGTGTCGGACACGGTCGTGGAGATCGACGGCCGGCGGGTGGCGGTTCAGGTGTCGCCGGCGGGTGAATCGGAGTTCGTCGTCACCGTCGGCGAGGCGCGCCATGCGGTCCACGTGGCGGTGGACGGCGAGCGCGCGTGGGCCGCGGCGGCCGGTGAGTCGTTCGAGATCGAGCCGGCCGGCCGGGTGCCGGCGCATGCCGCCCCCGTCGCCGGCCCGGCGTCCGCAACCTCGCACGGCCCGGCCTCGCAAACCGACGCTGCCGGCGCTGGAGGCGCTGCCGGCACCCGCCTCTCGGCGCCGATGCCGGCGACGGTCACCGCCGTCCTCGTAGGCCCCGGGGACGAGGTGTCGGCAGGCGACCCTGTCGTCCGCCTCGAGGCGATGAAGATGGAACTGGTCGTAAGCGCGCCGCGCGCGGGACGCATCGCGGCCGTCCACTGCCGACACGGCGATCTGGTGCAGCCGGGGCGCCCGCTGGTTGCCCTGGAGGGCCCAAGCTCCCGGGAGCCTGCACCGTAGAAGGGCGCGGCGGGCCAGGAGGCTGCGCAGGAGAACGCGCGATTCGGCGTGCCGCTACCTCGCGCAGAGCTCCCAACGCGCCGTCAGGGCGCGCTAGGCCGGCTGCTCCGCGGCCGCCGTCTGCGCCGCGTCGCCCAGCTCCGCCTCGAGCACCTCGACGACGTCCGTGTAGTCTTGCATGTCGATGGCGTCGTAGTCGGGCGGGCAACCGAAGTCGCGCGGCTGCGGGGCGGTCGGGTTGCCGAGGGTCACGCACAGCCCGCAGCCGATGCACTTGTCGATGCGCACGGCGCAGACCATCCGTCCGTAGACGTCCGGTTCCTCGACGATGCAGTCTTCCACGGGACACGCCGCCTGACAGATCGAGCAGGCAAACGCGCCGAAGCAACGCTCCGGATCGATGACCGCGATCCGCTTGGGGGGCCTCTTGCGAGGCTTGTTCATCAACTTCGTCCACATGGCCGTGCCAATTATACCGGAACCGAGCCCCGGAACCAGCCCCCCGGGAACACACGGGGCCCGCCGAACCCGGCCGGCCGTTCGCCGCCCGACAACTCCTGGCGACGCCCCGCCGGACCGGACTCCGGCGCAGGCTCTACGTCGAGCGGCCGCGCGCCGCGATCTCCCACACCGCCTCGACGATGCCGCCGCGGACCGCGTACATCCGGTCGTAGAGGTTCACGACCGGGTCGCAGTGCGACACGATCAGCTCCAGCTTGTCGCCGACCGCGTAGGTCCGGCTGGCGTCGTCGCCGTAGCGGATCGAGCCGAACTCGTCCGAGCCGGAGGTGTAGCTCATCCCCCGCTCGCCCTTCACGATCGACCAGGGCCGGTTGATGGTGCACGCCTTGGCGCCGGCGTCGGTGGTCGCGCGCCCCTCGTACTGCGCGTTCAGCACGGTCGTCAGGATCGTGAGGGCGGGCTGGAAGTCGCGGTAGACCTCCGGGTCGTCGGCGCCTCCGATGCCCAGGTACTGCGCGTCCATGAACACGTAGCTCCCGACCTGCACGTCGGTGAAGCCGGGGGTCTGGTGGTCGATGTTGTAGGTGCCGGTCCCGCCGCCGCTGAAGATCTCGGTGCTCAGCCCCGACCGCCGCATCCGCTCGCAGGTGTCGGCCGCCGCCGCCAGCCGCTCGAGCGTCTGCGCCTGCCGCACCTCGAAGCCGGTGACGTGCTGCGAGCCGCCGTCGTAGCAGAGGATTCCCCGCAGGCGCAGGCCCGGGAGCCGGTCGACGAGCTGCGCCAGGGCCAGCGCCGGCTCGCCCGGCGTGATTCCGGTGCGGTGCCCCCCCGGATCGACGTCGACGACCACGTCCGCCACGACACCCGCCGCCTCCGCCGCCTCCGACAGGTCGCGGGCGTTCGCCGCCGTGTCCGTCGCCTGGACGAACGCCGGACACCACTTGCGCAGGTGCATCGCCCGGCGGATCTTGAACGGGGTGACGTTGCTCGTCGTCATCAGCAGTCGGTCGATCCCGTGCTCGAAGAGCGCCTCCGCCTCGCTCACCTTCGCCACACAGATGCCGACCGACCCGGTCTCGAGCTGGAGGCGGGCGATCGCGGGACACTTGTGGGTCTTGGCATGGGGTCGGCTGCCGATGCCGTTCCGCTCCATGGTCCGCTGCATCGTCGCGAGGTTCGCGTCGAGCGCGTCGAGGTCGACGACGAGCGCCGGCGTGTCGAGGTCCCGCACCGAGACGCCCAGTGACGAGAGGGCCGGCCCTCCCTGCGCCGCGAACGCGGACATTTCGGCCCCGGAGTAGCCCTTGACCGGCGCAGGCACCCAGACGGCGGCTCCCGCACCGGCCGCCTGCAGGAAGTGACGTCGCGAGAGGGGCATGGTCATGGCGCCCAGCCTAGGAGCTTGCGCTGCAGAAAGCAACGCCGTGGAGTTCCGCTGCGGCGCCCTGCTCGAAGCCGTCCGTCCCGACGCGATCGCGCTCCGGAGCGATGTGACCGGATTCCCGGCCACCGACCGCGGCGTCGATTGGATCGCGAGGGCCAGCCGAGCACGAAACTCACCGTCGACCGGTCATTCTTGCCCTAGCGGGCCGGTATGGGTAGGCTCCTGCAGCGCAGGGAGAGTCCATGCCGCGAAAGCCGACGGAGCTGTTGCCCGGAACCCTCGACCTGTTGATCCTGAAGGCGATCTCGCTGCAGCGCCAGCACGGCTACGGAGTGCTGCTCCGCATCCGTCAGATCACCGGCGAGGCGCTCAACGTGCCGCAGGGTTCGCTCTACCCGGCCCTCAATCGACTCGAGCACCAGGGGCTCATCGAATCGGAGTGGGGGGAGAGCGCGAATCGGCGCCGTGCGAAGTACTATCGCCTCACCCGGCCGGGGCGGCGGCGACTCCGCGAGGAGAAGGCCGGCTGGGAGCGGCTGACCGTCGCCATGGCGGCGGCCCTCCGTACGACGCCGGACGAGGTCTGAACGGCGAGCGCGGCGAAGCGGCTCGGGACGCGCTCCCGTGCGACGGCCGCCGCGACGCCCGCCGTGGGGTCGGTCGAAGGGTCCCGCCGGCCGTCAGTCGAGGCGGACCCGGTCGAACTCGTCCCAGGCGGACATGTCCGACAGCACGACCTCGTCGCCCGGCTCGAGCCCCTCGAGGACCTCGATCGTGTTCACCGACGCCCGCCCGAGCCGGACGCGCGTCCGCGACGCGCCGCCCTCCTCGTCGTTCAGGCGGAAGAGGCTGACCGTGCTCTCCTCCTGTCCGAACACGGGCCGCCCCACGTAGACCACCTCGTCGAGACGCTCGAGCTCGATCGTCCCGTCCACCGTCAGGTCCGGACGCGCGCCCCGCGGCAGCTCCCCTTCCAGCGTCACGTCCACCGTGACCGTCCCGTTCTCCACTGCCGGATCGATGCGCACCACGCGACCGGCAATCACGCCGTTCCTCGTGTCGACGGACGCCACCTGACCGATCTGCACGTCCTTCGCCTGCGTCTCGGCTATCCGCAGCTCGGCCTTCAGGACCGTCGGGTCGCCCACGCGCGCGAGGTTGGCTCCCGCCGTCACGCGCTGGCCCTCGTCCAGGGGCACCTGCTGCAACACCCCCGTCATCCCGGCCCGCACCCGGAGGTCGGCCACCTGGTCCCGGCGCAGCTCCCACAACGCCCGCAGCCGGTCCACCTCGGCCTGCTCCACCGCCAGCTTCGCCGCCATCGTCGTCTCCGACATCCGCAGACGCTCCTGCTCCAGCGCGAACCGCGTCTCCTGCTCCCGCTCCGTCGCCTGCTTCCGCTCGAGCTGCAGCGACGACACCAGCCCGTCCTGCGCCAGCTCCGCGTCCGCCGCCGCCTCCAGGCGCGCCACCGTCAACGCCGCTTCCACGCTCGCCAGCGTCGCGCGCTGCAGCAGCAGGTCGCTCTCCAGCTCCACCCGCCGGTTCTCGTAGCGCGTCTCGGCCGCCCGCAGGTTCAGCTCGGCCTCCTGCGCCTGCTGCTCGAGCTCCGGATTGCTCAGCTCCACGATGACCGACTCCGGCGTCACCTCGGCCCCCGGGTCGATCACGATCCGCTCGACGTTGCCCTCCGTCGTCGCCGGGATCCAGCGGATCTCCTCCGGCACCAGCGTCCCCGTGCCCCGCACCTGCCGCACCATCGGGCCCCGCTGCACGGTGTCGATGTAGACCGTGTTGCGGTCCACGCGCGGGGCCGCCGGCTGGAGCTGCTGCACCCCGAACGTGATCAGCACGATGACCACCGTCGCGACGACCCCGTACGCCCCCTGGCGGATCTTCTTCTTTCGCGCGAGGTCCGGTCTGGCAATGTCCATCGCGGACTCGCCGAACCGCCGGGGGCGCGGAACGGCGCCCTTGCCCGGCGCGTGGGACGCCGCCGGCATCCGCGGCGAAGGCGTCGGGGCCGGCGCTCGTGAGACCTCCCGGCTCGCGGCACGATCAACCGGTCGTAGAACCGACCGGCCCGGGCTCGCCGGCTCCCGGCGAGCCGCGGGCCGGGTCTGCCCCTTGGGCGCCATCTCGGACTTGGGGGTGATCATGTCGTGCCGCCTTCTCTTGTCGGTTCTCTACAACAGTGGCCCGGCCCGAACGAATCTGTCAAGTGCGTCGTCAGGGCGCACCGGCGGGCATCCCCAGGTGGACCAGGACGGCGGTGACGGCGAGGAGGACGGTCGCCAGGGCAAGCTCGACGCGCGCCGAAACCAGCAGGGCGGCCGTGCCTCGGGCGTCGCCGAGGCGCGGCGTCAACCGGCGCCAGTTGTAGGCGCCCACCGCACCCACGGCCGCGAACAGCCCCACCTTCAGCGACAGGGTCCGGCCGTAGGCCGTCGACCAGAGCTCCGCGACAGCGTCGAAGTAGAAGACGGCGGTGACGACGCCGGACAGCGCGATGGCCAAGACGGCGGCAATCGCCAGCCGCGAGAAGCGTCGCACCAGGACCCCGATGCGCGGGTGCGCGGCGGGGTCGCGGGCGAGACCGAGCGCCAAGGCGACGACCGCGGCCAGCGTGCCGATCCACAGGCCCGCCCCCAACCCGTGCGCGACCTGTGCGATCCACGGCAGGCTCGACGCCGCGCTCATGGCGTGGCCGGTCAGCGGGAGCGCTGCCCACGCCCCGACCGCCGCCGCGCCGGCCACCCACCATCCCGCGCGGGGTTGCCGCGCCCACCAGACCACCCCGGCCGCGGCCGCCAGGGCCAGCCCGGCCTGCGGCTGCCAGCGGCCTCCCCAGCGGCTCTCGACCGCGATGGTCCGCACCAGCTCCAGCGTGACCGCCTCGTCGAGCCCGAACACGGACCACGTCTGGGCATGGAGCCGTGCCGCGGCGCCGAACAGCATGACGCCCGCCGAGCCGGCAGCGATGACGATCAGTCGCCGCTCCAGGGTTGGCGAATCGACCAGCAGCGGCCGGCAGGCGACCGCGCCGGTGAGGCCGATGAGCCCGAGATCGGAGACCCACGTCGCCGCGGCCAACCAGGACAGGGCGATGGCCTCACCGGACGGCATCACGAGTCTGCGTGACCCTGCCGAACCCCACCGCGCCGGCTTCGGCGGCAGCGCCGACGGGCCGGTGGGCCGGAGCGTCAGTCGGCGGCGAGCACGGTGAACGCGAAGTCGCCCCGCTGCGTGTGGCCGTCGTCGCCGGCCGTCCGCCACTTCACCGTGTAGTCGCCGCCGGCGAGTGCCGCCGGCAGCATCGCCTTCAGCGACTTGTCGTCGTGGACCGTGGTCTCGCCGACCGCGATCTCCCCGCCGGCGCCCTCGAGCGTCAACCGGCTGATGGCCGGATCCGGCGCTTGCGAGAACCAGACCTGAAGGTGTCCCGGCGACGCGGCCAGGATGGCGTCGGCCTCCGGCATCGATTTCTGCACCCGCAGGTGCGCGGTCGCGACGGCGACCGATGCGACGACCAGCACGAGAGCCCACACGACCGCGTTCCGCTTCTGCATCATCGCTGCCCTTCCCCCTTCAGCGCCGCCAACCCGTCGCCAAGCTCCGGGTCGGCCCCAGCCCCCACCTCCCAGGAGCTTCCGCCGCAGGACTCACTCCGTTGCGTTCTGCGGCGCAAGCTCCTAGAACCCGACCTCCGCCCCAACATACGCGGTCCGCCCGACTTCCGCAATCCGCTGCCCCGTGAACGGGTTGAGCGAGTTGAGATGGTTGACGTAGAACGCGTCGGTCAGGTTCTGGATCCCGGCCCGGAGCGTCAGCCCCTCGACCAGCTCGGCGCCCGCCATCAGGTCGATGGTCGTCCAGCCGGCGGTCGGCAGCTCGAAGCGGGAGGCGGCCACGCGCTCCTGGGCCGCGGTATTCGTGACCAGCACCTCGAACCAGCGCGTCCGGGACGGGTTGTGGATGTCGAGCGCGTAGCGCTGCTCGAACGGCGGCACACCGAACAGCGGCTCGCGGAACAGCACGTCCTCGGCGTGCACGAACGACCAGCTTCCCCGCAGGTCCACCCAGGGCCCGGCGCCCGAGCGGGCCCGCAGGTCGACGCCGGCGAAGCGGGCCGCGTCGGCCTGGACGTAGCGGAACACGCGATCGGGACTGAGCGGCAGCCGCCGGGCGAGGTTCGGATCGGGCGCGACGGTGATGTAGTCGTCGACGCGGCGCAGGAAGACGTCGACCTCGACGCTGGCCTGTCCCGCGTAGAGCGTCGTCCCCGCGTTGACCTCGACGCTCTTCTCCGGCACGAGGGCCGGGTTGCCCACGAACTCGGCCGCCGTCTGGAACTTCACGGCCGGGAAGCGGTCCGCGTAGCGCTCGAGCACGGACGGGCTGCGTACCGCCCGGCCGACGCCGAGCGTCACCAGCCAGCCGTCGGCCAGGCGCAGGCTGGCGTTGGCAGCGGCGCTGACGTTGGTGTTCGCCTGCGCGAACCGGTCGCCCGAGACGAGCATCGCCGCACCGTGGCCGCCGTCCGACTCATGACCGCCACCCGGCCACTGGCCGCTGCCTGCCTCGTGGCCGCCGTGCGCCTCGTTGGCGCTGCCGCGTCCGCAGAGGTCGGTCACGCAGTGGAAGCGCCCCTGGGCCTGGTGCAGCCCGTACGCCGGAATCGCGTTCCGGGCAAAGAAGTCGGTCACCTGCCCGATGCCGGCCCGCTCGCGGTCCACGCGCACGGTGGCGCCGATGGTGCTGCGTCCCTGCTCGAGCAGCACCTGGGCGTACGCCCCGGCGTTGGTCAGGTCGGCGTCCGGCCAGACCGGATGCCGGTCGTGGTGGACCATCCCCGTGTCGCGATCGCTGATCGTCTGCCGGGCGTCCTGCCGCAGCCGGTAGGCGTCGAAGCCGACCTTGTAGCGCAGCGGACCGCGGCCGAGCGCCGCGTGGAACCGCCCCCCCAGCGTCCGGGCCGAGGCCGGCAGATCGACGCGGATCGCGAAGGGCGGCGCGCGATGGGGATCGCGGACCGCGCTCGGCTTGTTGTCGTTGTTCATCCGGTGGCGCTTGTCGTTCAGGTAGACCTGCCCGGCAAGCTCCTGCAGGACGCCGCGGCCCGCCTGGTGCGAGAACTCGACGGCGTGGGAATGCGTCTCGAAGAACGTCGCGTCCAGGATGCGACCGGGATAGTCGATGTCGTTCTGGCGCTGGAAGCCGCCGCTGTACTCGACCAGCGTCTGCCCGCCGATGCGGGCTCCGCCGACCCAGCGCGTGTCGAACGACTCGTAGTCTCCCTCGACGCGGCGGCCGTTGCCGTCCGTGTAGTCGCTGCCGCTGCGCGTGTTGTGCTGCACGCCGAAGCGGATCCGCTCGGCGCTTCCGTACAGGCTCGCGAAGGCGTCCGACGCGTGGCCGTTCGCCCCGTAGTTGTAGCCGGTGCGACCGCCGAGCTCCAGCCCGCCTCCGGAGAACGCCGGCTTGAAGGTCTCCGCCCGAATGGCGCTCAGCGTGCCGGCACCCCACGTCAGCGCGTAGGGGCCGCGCACGACGCGCAGCGCCTGCAGGGCGTGCGGGCTGACATGGCTCAGCCCCGAGTCCATGCGAGCCGGGCCGGCCGCGAAGGTCCGCGTCCCGTCGACGAAGACGCCGATCTGCTCGGCGTAGAGCCCGCGCACGGACGGATCCAGGTTGATCGCACCGCGGCGGAGGGAGGTGACGCCCGCGTGGCTGCGCAGCGCCTGGGCCAGGTCCTGCGACACCCGCCGCTCGATGTCGGGCGCGGCCACGACGAACTCCGTCGCCACTTCCGGCATGAGGGCCGAGACCGTCACCTCCTGCGCGAACGCCCCGACGTCGAGGGTGAATGGGACGTCGAGATGCCCTCCGAGGCCATCGCCGGGCACCCGGAGCGTCACCGCGCGGGGAGCGAAGCCGACCAGGGTCGCCCGCAGGACGTATTCGCCCGGCAGCACCCCGGCGAGCGCATAGCGCCCCGCCCCGTCCGTGATCGCCGAGTCGACGAAGGCGCCGCCGGGGGTGCCGAGCACTACCGCGGTGCCGGGCAGCGCGAGCGCCTGGGCATCGGTCACCGTGCCGGCGACCGTGACGCCGTCCGGCGCCTGCGCGGCACCGGGAGCGGCAAGGGAGACGACGCCGAGCAGCGCGGCCGCAAGCCGCACGCCCGGATGGGCAGAACGCACCATGAAACCTCCGCCGGCGCACGCGGGCGCGGCGCGAGTGCGGGCACGCGTACCCGCCGGCGCAACGCCCGGCGACGCACTATCGACACCGGAACGCTTCTGGGAACGGAAAGGTGAGAATGCGCTCAGGCGCGGGGCGGGGGTGACGGCGGGGTGCGCACGAACGAGGCGGCGGAATCACCCGTCGACGCGAGGAGGCCCGTGGCCGCAGGAGCGGCGAGGCGCTCCGTCTCGTCCGGCGTGAACCCGCTCAGGCTGAGCAGACCGAGGAGGGCGTCCTCCAGGGAACCGCAGCCTATCATGCGTGCCCGGTCCTCCCCGGCGTCCGTGGCGGACTCGGCGGCGCGCTGCAGCGGACACATCGACCCGTGCTCGCCGCCCTCGCAGCAGGCGGGCACCGCGGAGCCGTCGGCGACCAGGACCGCGCGGCAGCAGAGCGCCGCCGGGAGCAGCGCCAGCGCGGCCAGCTTCCACGCCAGGACGGCGACGACGGTGCGGGTCCGGAGCGCACGCATGGATCTACCGACCGTATCACAGCCGACCGTCCGCGCGCGAAGCCCAACCGCGCGGCCTGCCCATCTGCATCGCCGGAAGCACGCCACCGGGAGCCGCATCCCATCTGCGTCACCGGGGACGCCGGCAGCGCCCGAACCGCCGGACGGGGCGTCCGGATGGCTTGCGGTAGGATCCGGGACATCATGGCTTCGGTCTACGAACAGGTATACAGGCACAGCCAGGACGATCCGGCGGGATTCTGGGCGCAGGCGGCGGAACCGCTCTACTGGCACCGGCGCTGGGACACCGTCCGCGACGATCGCCGACCCCCGTTCCACCGCTGGTTCGCGGGCGGCGAGATCAACACCTGCTACAACTGCATCGACCGCCACATCGACCGCGGACGCGGGCGCCAGCTCGCCCTCATCTACGACAGCCCGGTCACGGGCACCGTCCGCCGCTTCACGTTCGAGGAGCTGCGCGACGAGGTGGCGCGGGTCGCGGGCGCGCTGGCCGCGCAGGGCGTCACCGCCGGCGACCGGGTCGTCATCTACATGCCGATGGTGCCGGAGGCGGTCATCGGCATGCTGGCGTGCGCGCGGATCGGCGCGGTCCACTCGGTGGTCTTCGGCGGCTTCGCGCCGAAGGAGCTCG
>JAPOYG010000334.1 GCA_026706755.1 Acidobacteriota bacterium | reverse complement strand
GCGCGGCCAACAACTTGTTCGTCTTCGCGTTGCCTTGACCGACGTGTTCTCGAACCGGGCGTGGCAACTTCGTCGGCGATCGCATCTGCGCGAGATTCCGACGGCGTGGCAACGCCTGCAGCGAAGAGAGCGGCTCGCCGACGACCGGTTGCCTGCCGTCTCGCCGTTCTACGACCAGCTCCGGGCGGCTTCGTTCAGGGGCCGGGTCGCCGCCACGGCCAGGTTCACGATGAGATCGAGCCGCTCGAGCGGGTGGCGCGTCGGTCGTGTTCAACGTCTGCGACAGGGCGGGCTCGGGGTTCGCGGCGCAGGTGGCCGCACAAGGCTGACGCCGGTTCGGCGTCCAGGTGGACGTCAATCGACCTCGCGAGCGAGCTCGGCCTGCGCGACGACGTAGAAGTTGGTGCGGTAGCGGATGGGGAACCGGTCGGGATTGACGAGCTTGACGGCGCGCACGCCGAGCGGGCCCACATGGCTATTGATCTTGTCGAGGAAGTACGGATTGACGACCGGAATGTCGAGAAACCGCACCGAGAAACCGAACGATCGAAGGCGACGCTGCAACTGGCCGAACGTGTGGAGCGAGCAGTGATCGGACCGCCACGCCGTGAAGCTTCGCCAGCGAATCGTCTCGAACACCGAGTTCGTGACCTTGTTCGGTGTCTGGAGCAGGTAGTGCCCCCCGGGACGCAGCACGCGACGGACTTCCCGCAGGTGCCGGTCGCTGTCCGGGATGTGCTCGAACACGTCGAAGCTCAGGACGACGTCGAAGCTCTGGCGGAAGGGCAGCGCCACACCGTCGGCCTGGACGAAGGGCGCGACTGTCGTCTCCGGCAGGGAGATGTCGCAGCCGACGACCGACGCACCGAGCGCTCGCACGTATTCGCAGAGGTACCCGCTGCCGCAGCCGACTTCCAGTACGCGCTGACCGCGCAGCGTAATGCCGCTGGCGCGTAGCGCCCCGAAGTTGGCCTGTCGATTGCCGAAGACCCCCGGTTCTCGCATTCGACTCGGTCAGAACCGAAACCGGAAGCCGCCGCCGACTTCAGCGCCGCCCACCGGCAGGAGGAGGCGACCCGTACGCGCGCCCGGAAGGTCGACGGTTGCGGTGGCGTAGCGCACGACGAGGCCGACGCCGACATGGCGCGTCGGCATGTACGCCACGTCCACCCCCACGTGGCCGCCGACCGCGTTCCGCGCGTGCTCGCCGGTCTGCACGAGGTCGACCCGCACCGTCTCGAACGGAGGCCCACCCGCCTCGCGGACCGTCACGTTCGAGACGACGCCCTGGGACACGTTGTAGAGCGACGGGCCGGCGAAGAAGGACGCCTCGACGGGCCCGACGACGGGTAAGCGCCAGGCGAGGAAGGCGTGGGTCACGCGCTGGCGATGCGAGAAGGACAGCTCCTGCACCGGCAGGTCGCGGAACGCGCCGTGCCGTAGAGGGTGCGGCACCATGCCGGTGACCGTCGTTCGGTCGGATGTGGCGAGCTGCGCGTAGCTCGCACCGACCGACAGGCCGCCCCACAGCCGCAGGCTGCCTCCGACGTCGAGCAGCCCCGCCCCGCCGATGACGTGAGTGGACTCGAGTCGGGCATCTTCATCGTAGGCACGAAAACCGAGGCTGTCGGTTACGCGGCGGCTCCCGCCCTGAGACGCACCGTTCACGTGCACGGTGAATCGCCCCGCGAACCACGAGAACCACGTCGGCAGGCCCTCCGGACCGTACGGCGCGTCTCCCTGCGCCGCGGTTCGCTCGGGGCGGCTTCCGTGCGAGCTGCCGGGGGCGCTCGACCCGGCAACCGCACCCGCGCCCGGTTGCCAGGCGCCGGTCTCCACCGGCACCCCGGCAAGCGCGACCGCGGCCAGCGCGATCAGCAACGGCTGCACGCGGCGGCCCTCAGTCCTCACGCGGCCCTCCCCCGGCACCGTCGGCCGTCACCGGGGCCGCCTCGGCAGGGACCAGCGCCGACGGCCCCGCATGCGCCGGCGCGGGCTGGTCGTACCGCCGGACTATGACATCGAAGAAGGCGTCGGCCATCAGCCGGTAGCCCTCGACGCTCGGGTGGACGCCGTCGGGCCCGAGGCAGGGCAACGGCCCGCCGCTGCCGGTCGCGCAGCTACCCCTCGTGATGACGTCGTGGATGTCGACGAGAGTCACTTCCCAGGCTGCCGCGAGGGAACGTACTCGACGGTTGAAGTCGGGGATCGCTGCAGCATGCGCGGGAGCCGCGGACGCGCGGACGGGCGGGACGGTAGCCAGGACGGGCTCGGCCCCGGCCTCCTGGATGCTCTGCACCATGCCGTCGAGCGCATCCAGGGCGGCGTTCGCGCTCGCCTCGCCCGGAAGGCCCAGGTCGTTCGTGCCCTCCATGAGCAGCACCACCTCGGGTCGGTGCTGCGCCAGCGCGGCACGGAGCCGTGGCGGGGCTTGGGCCGCCCGCTCCCCCGGCAACCCTTCGTTGAAGACGTGGATGGTCTGGGCGCGGTAGGCGGTCCCGAGCCGCCGCTCGAGCTGCCCGGGATAGGACTGTGCGGGCGACACCACCGCCCCCAGCAGGACCCCGGCGGTCAGGCTGTCGCCGAAGGCCAGGATCCGGCTCACTCCCAGCATCGGCGGGGGCTCCACCCGAACGACGAACGAGCACGCCGCTCCCTGCCCCAGGCCGTCGCGGGCCGTGCACGTCACCCGCGTGCCACCGACCGCAAACCGCGTCCCGGACGCCGGACTGCACGTGACCTCGACCGGGGCTTCGCCGCCCCGGACCAGCGGAGAGGGGTACTCGATCGGGATCGGGCGTCCGTCGGGAGACTGCATCGTCGGGCCGACGGGGCAGTCGAGGCCGAGCACGCCGATCTTGTGCGGGTTGAGCGGCGAGGGTGCGGTCGGCGGCACGAGGGAAGACTCGGCGCACGCGGCGGCGACGGCGATGGACAAGCAGACGGCCAGGCGACGGACGGGCGCGAATGACAACGGAAAGCACTCCAGGCGTCGACGACCCCAGGCACGGGCACGAGTGCGCGAGCCTGGCCGCGAGCGCCCCATACTACGCGATCGAATCGGGGCGCACCCGGGGGAGGCCGCCGGGCATGGCGCCCGGCGGCCTCGGGGCGGCGACCCGGAAGGGCCGCGTCATTCCCGATCCAGCGTCACGCGCAGGATGCGATCGCCCGCGAACGAGCCGATGAACAGCTCGTCGTCGATGACCAGCCCCACGGTCCCCGCGCCCATGGGCGGCCCCTCGTTGCTGTAGAGCTCTTCGATCTCCATCGACTCCGCATCGATGGCGACGATGCGGAACGGCATCGGACAGGCCCCGCTCTCGAGCTGCACGCAGAGGCTGAAATCCTCGAGGGCATCGCTCGTGAAGTTCGCCACCGCCAGGCGCCCGTCGGACGCCCAGCGCAGGTTGTCGAGCGCCCCCAACTGCACCCGGGCCTCGACCTCGCCGGTAGCGCGGACGATGCGCCGCACCTCGCCGCTGCCGGTCGCGAAGACGAGCCGCCCGTCGGTCGACGTTTCGATGCCGTTCGGCATCTCGCTCTCGCTCCCGCCGAGGATGGCGAAGCCCCGGTCGGGCAGCCACTCGAGGACGTAGCCGCCCGGTTCGGCCGCGGCGATGGCGGTGGCGAGGTCCGTCATCACGGCCGGGCGCTCGATCATGCGGGTGGTGACGAACCCGCCGCCGGGCAGCGCCGCCACCGAGTTCAGCCAGGCGTCGTCGGGGGCCACGACGCAGCCGCGCCACTCCACGGCCCAGTCACGGCCCGACCCCGTAACCTCGAAGTACTCGACGGACTCGCGACCGCCGTGCTGCACCACCAGGAGCTGCAGCGCGCCATCGTCGCGCGTCGACAGGTGGATGCCGTGCGGGCTGAACGCGGCGGTGAGCGGCCCCGGACAGGCCGGATCCCCCCAGCCGGGCGTGGCCGCTCCGTCCGCGCCGCCCCGGAAAAGCTCCCGGCGCTCGTCGGTTTCCAGCACGAGCAGCGCCAGCGCCCCGGGCACGTGGCCCTCCATGCCGCCGTACTCGCTGACGAGAATCGCTTCGTCGCCCGGCAGGGCCACCAGGTCTTCGGGGTTGGTGAAGGTGCAGACGGGTCGCGCCGGCCCTTCCGCCTCGCAGGTCGTCACCGGCTGCGCCTGTGCGGCGTCCGCGGGGGAAGCGAGTGCCGCCAGACCGGCGACGAGTCCGAGTGTCAGAATCCGCATCGCTTGCTCCTTTTCCCTTCCCTCTCGCTGCCGCTACTGCTCCTCCTCCTCCACGGAGAAGGCTAGCAGCACGTTGCCCGGCATGAATCCCAGGGCGCCGTAGCCCGAGTTGACGTAGAGCATACCGCCCGCCACCGTCGGCCCGGGGCCGTTCAGCGAGCCGCCGCGGGCCGGCACGCCGTTGACGGTCTCGACCTCGCCGACCGTGTCGACGTCCCAGATGACGCGGCCGGTGGCGGTGTCGTAGGCCCGCAGGTGGCCGTCGAGGCTGCCGGAGAAGACGACGCCGGGGATGCTGGTGACGGCGGCCGGCTGGCCGGTGTTGCAGCCGGCCCGCGAGCCGCACGTGTCCTGGAAGGGCGGGGCGTCCCATACCGTCTCGCCGTCCGCCGCGCGGACCGCGGTGAGGCCGCCGGCATCGCCGGGGCCCTTCTCGAGCGCCTCGGAGCTCGCGGCGTAGGTCAGCTCGCCGTCGGTGGCGAAGCCCCACTCGATGCCGCCGAGGATGCCGCCGTCGCCGACCCGCGTCTCCCACGCGATCTCGCCGGTCTCGGGGTCGAGGCCGTAGAGGACGCCGGACTTCTGGCCGGCGAGCAGCAGCTCGCGCCCGTCGTCGACGGTGGTCAGGACGGGGGAGCTCCCGAAGTCGTAGTCCGGCCCCGCATCCTCCGGGCAGTTCGCGCGGCCCTCCGGCGTGGTCTCGAAGCAGGCGATGTTCCACGCGTCGCCGGGCAGCGTCTGCTGCGTCCAGAGGATGCGCCCGGTGTCCATGGCCAGCGCCATGATGGCGTCGCTCTCCGGCGCGGCGGGCTCGGTGTAGCTGTCGCCGGTGGCGACGTAGAGCCGGTTGCGGGCCGGGTCGAGGGTCGGGGCGGACCAGATGGCGGCGCCGGACGGGCCCCAGAGCTGCGTGCCGATGCTGTTGAGCACCGTCGGCTGCGGTTCTTCCTGGATGGTCCGCGTCTTCCAGAGCTGGCTGCCGTCGCCGGCGTCGAGGGCCACCACGCTTCCGATGAACGTGCAGCACTCGTAGGTCGGCATCGCGCCGGAGCCCTCCTCGAACGACGAGACCGGGACGTAGAGCCGCCCGTCGTGGAGCGCCGGGGCGCCGGTGATCATCGCGTCGCCGTGGTCGTCCACCTGGACCTTCCAGCGCTGGTCGCCGGTGGCGACGTCGACCGCGTAGACGTTGGCGAACGCGTCGCCGAAGTAGACGACCGCCTCGCCGGTGCCGGGGTGCGGCCCGACCGAGGGGGCCGAGCGGACGCCGCCGTCGGATTCGAAGATCCAGTCGATGCAGCCGGTCTCGGCGTCGAGGGCGTAGACGAGCCCGTTGCGGCTGCCGACGAACACCCTCCCGCCGACGACGCTCGCCTGCGAGCCGGAGGCGGAGACGCCGGGGAAGCCGAACGCCCACCTGAGGGTCAGCCGCGGCACGTCCTCGACGCCCAGGCCGGCCGCGTCCGCCGCCTGGAAACGCGTGTTCCGCAACCCCGCGCCCCAGCCGTTCCAGGCCGGACCGCCGAGCGGATCGCCTTCGATGGGCGCCGAGCAGTAGGCGTCTTCGGGGATGACCTCGAACGGGTCGCGATAGGAGCCGGGCGGCCGTCCCGTGACGTACTCGGAGACGGCGCGCCGCTCGGCCGACGTGAGCGCCGCGCCCTGGCGGCGCATGGTGAACGTGCTGAGCGCGATCTCGACGTCCTCGGGGGTGCGCTGGCGCAGCATCTCGCGTGTCGGCAGCCGCGGCATCGAGCCTTCGTGGCAGCTCGCGCAGTGCTGCCGGTAGACGAGCTCGCCGTCCGGGGCCGCCTCCTGGGCGGACGATGCCGGGGACAGTGGCCCGAGAAGCGCGGTGGCGAGCGTCACGATGAGAACCGAACGCATGAATCCTCCTGACTGCTGTCTCTCATTTCGTTGCTGCGTGGCCGCGCATGCAGCCACCCTCGTCGACATCGAGCCCCGACTCGCCCCGGTCGGCGCCGGGGCCGCCGTCGCGGTGGCCCGGCGCCGGTGCAGAGCGCCGCGCGCCATGCGACTGCGGAAGCGCCGGGCGCCGGCGGGGTCGAGGAGGCCGCCGAAGGTCACTCGGCCGGCTCGATGCGCAGCAGCGCCGCCTCGCCGCCGTCGAGGTCGTTGGCGAGGAAGGCGCCGCCGGTCAGCACGTAGAGCAGGCCGTCGGGTCCCTGCTCCACGTCGCGGATGCGCTGCCGGAGGTCGGCCAGCAGCCACTCGCGGCGCGACTCGAGGCCCTGCCGGTTGAACTCGATTCGCTCCAGGTGCCCCGTCCGGGCCACGCGGCCGATCATCAGGGAGCCGGCGAAGAGGTTGCCCTGCCAGGAGGGGAACCGGTCGCCGGTGTAGAAGACCAGCCCGGAAGGCGCGATCGAGGGCACCCAGACGATTTCCGGCTGCTCGAACTGCTCCTGCCAGGGCTGCTCCGCCACGCGCAGCCCGAAGTACTCGCGCGAGTAGGAGACGTCGGGCCAGCCGTAGTTGCGCCCGGCCAGGATCACGTTGACCTCGTCGCCGCCCATCACGCCGTGCTCGCTCGCCCACGGGTCGCCCGTCTCGGGGTGAATCGCGAGGCCCATCGGGTTGCGGTGCCCGAGCGAGAAGACCTCGGGGGCGAGACCCTCCTGGCCGGCGAACGGGTTGTCGTCGGGCGCCGTGCCGTCGTCCCGCAGCCGCAGCACCTTCCCGGCGTGGTTGGCCGGGTCCTGGGCGTGCGCGCGGATGCCGCCGAAGGCGCCGCCGACCGTCATGTAGAGCATCCCGTCGGGCGCGAACGCGAGCCGCGCCGCGCCGCCCGCCGTGGTGCCCTCGGTCACGAAGAGGTCGCGGACCTCGGAGAGCGCCGCGCCCTCGAAGCGCCCGCGGGCGAGGGCCACGCGCGAGCTGTCCCCCACCGGCTTCGAGTACGTCAGGTAGACGAAGCCGTTGTCGCCGAATGCCGGGTGCACCGCGACGTCCATCAGCCCCGCCAGCGGGGCCTCGCTGTACACCTCGGGCACGCCGGCGATCGGGTTCGGGTCGAGCGCGCCGCCGCGGATTCGCCGCAGCGTGCCGAGCCGCTCGGTCACGAGGATGCTCTCGTCGGGCAGGAACGCGAGCCCCCAGGGGTAGGTGAGGCCCTCGGCCACGACGACCACCCGTATCCGCTGGCCCGTGGCGGTGTCGTACTCGCGCGGCCCGTCCGGAAGCGGGACGGCCGGAATGCCCTCGGCGGCGAACGCCTCGGGTTGCGGAGCGTCCTGCTGCCCACCGAGGGCGGGCGGCGCAACGAGCAGCGTCAGCAGCGTCGCGGCGAGGAGCGCGGTCGCGCGCCCTGGCGGGCGGGTCGGGTGTTGCGCCGGCGCGGAACTCCTGCGTCGCAAGCGCCTGGGTTTCGTCATGGTCGTCCTCCGGCGGCCGCACGAGGCCGCCGCCTCATGCTATCCGACCGGCCCGCGGCGCGGGGCGGAATCACTCCCGTTTCCGGTGAGGCCATCGGAGAGGGTCGGCCGCGACCGATTCCGGCCGGTCCGACCCCGCCGGCTTCGCGCGTACCGCGTCCGAGTCCGCCACCGTGTCCTCCCGCCCGATCATCACCTCCGTCGCCTTGACGATCGCCGTCGCTTCCTGGCCGCGCCGGAGCCGGAGCTCGTCGACGGCGTCGCGGGTGATGACCGCCGTGAGCTGCTGCTCGCCGATGCGCAGCCGGACCTGCGCGAGCAGCCCCTCGCGCCGCACTTCTTCAACGACCCCGCGGAGGCGGTTGCGCCCGCTCAGCGACACCAGGACGCCCCCGCTCCGCCGCCGCCGGCCGCGGGCGGGAGGCGCGCCGCGGCCGGCCAGGAGGCGGTCGACCTCCTCGTCCGAGATCCGGTAGTGCCCGCCCGCCGTCCGGGTGGTCCGGACGCTGCCGTGGTAGATCCACTGCTTGAGCGTGGAGTAGCCGACGCCGAGCCGTCCCGCCGCCTCCCGGACCGTCAGCAGTGCCATCGTGCCATCCGAACCCGCCTGAGGTGGCGCGACCTTGCGGTCGCGTTGGGAGTCTGCGCGCTGGAGACATCCTTGCGCCGCCGGTTCTGCGGCGCAGACTCCTGGCGGTTTGCTTCCGCCTGTCCGTCGATCGAGTTTCGCAGAAGTCGCGGTTTCAGCAGCCGATGGTGACGGCCCGGGTGCCGGCCGCGGTCACGAGACGTCGAATGTCGGATGGATCGCTCGTCAGAATGCGATCTCCGTTCTCGGCTACCAGCGCAACCGTTGCATCTATCGGATTGCTGGTGCCTGCGTGGCCCAACAGAACGCCGGCTGCGCGACCCATCTGCTCGTCCACGGAGCGGACATCGACCCCGCGCAGGAAGCGGGCAAGCCTTGCCTGGCGCCCTCTCGCGTCCCTCCACACCTCGCCGAGCACGATGGCGCTCGTGCGGAGATCGACCGCGTGGCGGCGGGCGACCGCCAAGCGGGCCATCATCGCCCGGTCTTCGCGTTCCACGGCCACGAAGGCGCCGGCGTCCAGGATGAGCGCGCTCACGTCGCCGGACTTCGGGTTCGGAGGCCGAGCTCGGCCTCGGCGCGACCAAGCTCGTCAGGGGTCAGCGTGCCATGTTCTGCTTCCCATGCGTCGAGGAAGTCACGCAGAGCCTCGGCGCGGAGCTTCGCAGCCGCCGCCCCGGCCAGCCACGACGACAGGCCGACACCCGCCTCGCGGGCCGCTCTCCGGATGTCGTCGCCCAAGGCCGCGTCGAACGAGACGCTCATCTTGTCGACCTTCATCTGGGCATCATACCGCGGTGTGACCTACCGTGGTATGGTCAGGATCGGCTGCGGGGAAAGCAGGCCGATGGTGCGATTACGATTCTAGCTATGGTCACCACGACCCGCATCGTCCGAATCGGGAACTCCGGGGGCATTCGCATCCCCAAAGCACTTCTCGAGTTGGCCGACCTGTCGGACGAGGTCGAGCTCCATGCCGAGCCGGGGCGACTCGTGGTGCGGGCGATGCGGAGGCCGCGCAAGGGCTGGGAGGCCGCAGCGCGAGAGATGCGCGCCGTCGGCGACGACCCGTGGCTCGAGCCGCCGCGTCCGACTGCCTTCGACGACGAGGAATGGCAGTGGTAACGGTGGCGCCGGTCCGCGGCAACGTGCATCTCGTGTCCCTCGACCCGACGGTCGGGAGTGAGATCCGGAAGTCCCGTCCCAGTCAGATCGCCTCGCCTAGCGAGTCGATCTGCCATATCCGTACGGCGATCGTCTCGCCGATGACGACCGGCGGTCGTGCGTAGACCGCGACGGTCTGACGGCCCGACTCGGCCGCTTACGCCGAGCAGGGTGGGTGACGTTGAGGACGCGCACGATGCCGTGGCCACAGGGGGAGACGCGCGATGACTCCGGGTCGACGTCGTCAGGTAGAGGGCGCTGCACGCCCTTTCCGTCCGCGGGCGCCGGCTGTCGTAGACGCTCCCAGATTCGGTCACCGACCCTCGCCACCGTGATATCGTAGGCGATGGTCGGTGTTCGTGATGGGAGCCGAACCCTCGATCGCCTCGCTGTCGCCCTTGCGGCCGGGGTGTAGGTACGCGCAGCCTGCGGTCGGCCGGCCCGCCGGGTCGCGGTCGGCCCGCCGGAACGGCAGAGCCGGGCGCTCGGCCCGTCACGGTGCTCCCTTGGCCGAGACGTTGGAGGCGCGACGTCCGTCGCCGAGCAAGGCAGCATCCTCACCGCCATCCAGCGTCGACACCGCCTGTGGACCGAAAGCCCTAGGAGACGTGGGCGGCACGCTGCGTGCCACGCTTGTGCCGAAGGAGGATGCCTTGACCAGCATCTCGACGAACGGTCGCTCAGTCGGCGACTGCGCGATGTGCGGTAGCGTTGCCGCGCCTGCCTCTGAATGGGACCGCCCGATACTCGCTTCGAGTCACTTCGTGGTTATGCCGTCTCTAGGGTCCCTTGTAGAAGGCTGGCTGCTTATCGTTCCTAGGGTTCACGTGATCTCCCTTGGGGCGCTCTCGAGCGAACTCGCGATGGAGTTCGCAGATCTCAAGGACCGCGTTTGGGATGTTCTGGAACTGACCTACGGATGCGTTGTCGCCTTTGAACATGGCCCTGCCGCTCCGAACGCTGCGGCAGGTTGTGGCGTCGATCACGCGCACATGCATCTGGTTCCCTTTCGACTCGACCTAGCGCAGGCCGCTGCACCGTACGTCGCGGCAGAAACCGTATGGTCACACGCCAACTGGGCCGATTGCCAGCGCGCTCACCTCGCGGGCGTCGACTACCTGTACGTCGAACAGCGCAAGGGTAGCGGCCAGATCGCCGTTGGCGAGCGCTTTGGTGGTCAGATCTTCCGCCAGGTGATTGCGCGCGCGATCGGTAGGCCGGCGGAATACAACTGGCGAACGCACCCGCAGACCGAGACGATCGCTAGAACGATCAAGCGCTTTGAACCGCTCGATCTTGAGCGATGCTCACGTACTAGCTAAGCCAGCGCTACCTCGTGTGATGAGCGGCGTGCCTCACAGTGGGACGTCGGGTTTCGGTCCGGCTGACCCGACCGACAACCGCGAACTCCTTGACTGGTCGTCGAAGTACCCTGCCGAAGCCCGCCGCGAGATACGGTGCGAGGCAATCTACCTCGGCTCGCTGCTCATGCTGGTGCCGCTCGCGATGGTTGTCCTCTGGTTGAGGTGGCCACAGGCTTCGCTAGGCATCCCACCGTGCGACTACGACGTCGTCTTGAAGTACGCGCTAGCGTGGCTGGGTGGCACGCTGGGTGGTGTCCTTTTCGATTTGAAGTGGCTCTACCACTCAGTCGCTAGGCAAAAGTGGCACATGGACCGCCGCCTGTGGCGTGTCTTTACGCCACACATTTCTGGGGGTCTGGCATTCTCCGCTATTGCGCTAATAGAATCTAACGTGCTCCAGGTCTTCGATCCACGTGTTGTTGGTCGCTCAGTTACTGTTGTCGGATTCTCATTTCTGGTTGGCTATTTCTCTGACAGCGCAATCGCAAAGCTCGGCGAGGTGGCCGATACGCTCTTTGGACCGAGCAGATCCAAAGAACGGATCACGGAAGCGCCCGACAGAACGTCCGGGCGTCGCCGCTCCGCGCCACCGAGTGGCGCTTCCACGCCCGGTTCGATGTGACACGCACCGCTTCGCCTCTGCGGTACCCGGGTGGCAAGTGGAGGCTATCGCGGCTATTCGAGCAGATCCTCGACCTGAATCACCGCACACCACCTACGTACGTTGAACCGTATGCCGGAGGCGCAAGCCTTGCACTGGCGTTGCTCCTTCGGGAGCGGGTGTCCCCAGCGATCTATGCGTTCTGGCACTCTGTTCTCAACCAGACGGCCGAGATGCTCACGCTAGTTCAAAACACACCAGTTACACCGAGCGAATGGGAGAAAGAAAGTGATGTGCTATCAGGCACAAATCTCCCGCCTCCAGTCCCCCCTCCCGAACGCGGTCTCGAAACAAGCCCACCAGCCATTCCCTAGCGGCTCGCGAGCTGAGCCGCAGGGGAGAATGGTCAGGCTTGAATCACTTTGGGGGGTACCGGAGGGATTGTATTGGTACTCACATGACACGTTTGAAGTCGATCTTGAAACGGAGCACGTGACCTCGCGGCGGCGATACAAAGGGCTGTTTTTTGCGGCCGACGAGAGTGGGTCATGGATCGCCCACCGAACCGTTGCGCCCTACGATTGGAGATCGAGCGTGCGACGGCAGAAGTGGACTGTTGAGATGGCGCGGACGACACGTGCGATTGCGGACAGAGAGAAACACCCGGTGGCCGTGATGTGGCTGGTCGACACGGACACTCGCATCACGCCGCACGGGGTTCTGCCATGGTTTCACGGCAAATCGGAGCTTCGGGGTACGCCGAGGGCGGCACCGCGAAGGAAGTTGACTACGGCTCGCGACATCCGGATTGCTGGAAGGGGGGACTGGGAGAGGCTACAGGAGGCGGTGCGTTCTGGGGGACGTGTCGAGCGAGTGGTGGTGGCACCGGAGGACCCCGAGCTGGTGAGAAATGCGAAGTTTGCCGAGGAATTGGCCGCGCTGGCTGCGGAGGAGGGGATCGTTGTCGAGTTGGCAGGATCGATTCTCTCGCACGCGTACTATGTACTTAGAAGGCGAGACGTACAGGTCGAATGTGTGGATTTGTTTGGGGCGACCGTCGAGGAAGTAGATTATAACAAGCTCGTGCGTGATAGGGTGCCAGACGCCATTGAACGGAAGGGCGAGAGGGTGGAAGTGGTTCGTTTGAGGGGAGACGCGTTGATGGCCGCCCTTCGACAGAAACTCATTGAGGAAGCCTTCGAGGTGTTGGACGCGAAGGGTGGACAGGACTTGATTGGGGAGTTGGCGGACGTGCAGGAGGTGGTCTTAGGAATCTGCGAGGCGCTGGATGTGAAACGAAGCGCGGTAGAGCGGCAACGGGCGGGGAAGCGGCGTCGAAGAGGGGGGTTTGGCGGCGGTGTTATGTTGAGGAAGACGGCGATGCCGCGCACGTTGACGGAGACGGCGAGTCCGGAGGGGGGAGGCGGCGGGAGTCGACTTAGCGGTTTGGGTGACGAGGGGCCAGTTGGAGTGGTGGATGTTTCTACGAAGCACGTGTACCGGCGGCCGGACCTGCGCAGGATTGGCGAGCTGCCAGAGAAGGTGGTGTTGTTCGAGGTTCCGTTGCATGATGTGCCGAAAGAGAGGCAGGTGACGAGGTTCGCGATGCCAGGTCTGGCGTCGAGGAGTGGGGATTTTGCACTGGAGTTGGAATTCTCGCGGACGCGGGGAGTGCTTAGGCGGAAGTTTCAGTAGCCGATTTCCCGTAATTGACTGAATCTAATGTGCTTATCGGATTCTTGGCGTGGTGTTTGGCCCGGTTTGTAGCCATGTATTATGGT
>JAPOYG010000108.1 GCA_026706755.1 Acidobacteriota bacterium | reverse complement strand
CCACCAACTCCGGATCCGCCACGGCTTCCACCGCCGGCGGCTGCGACGCTTCGGACTCTGCGGGCGGAGACGGACGGCCGACGGTCGTATCAGGCGGATTCGAATTGGCACACGCCATCGCCACTAGCACCAAGCCGACCGCGACGAGGATCCATCGGGTCCAGCCGGTTCGAGTCCTTGATGTGTGGCGTGTGGGCCTCGCGGGTTCGGGGTTGGGTGCGTCGGCTGGGGTTGTGTGTGCGATGGGGGTGGGGTGTGGGGGGGTATAGGGGTTCATGTGTTGGCGGTCTGGAGGCGTGGGTGGCTTGGTGCTAGGGGTTTGGCGTAGTGGGTGGGTTCAGTCGGCAGGTGTATTCGGTTTCGTTGTCGTTGACGGTCTTGCGGAGGGTGTAGCCCTCGGGGCACTTGTGGGTGGTGACGGTGAGGGCAGTGATGGTGATGGTGCGCTGGCAGGTGTGTTTGATGGTGCCGGCGACGTGGTCTTCGTAGAGTCGGTAGGGGAGTTCGCCGGCGGGGGCTGTTGGGCAGCTGTGCGGCATGTCATCACAGCGGCGGCGGTAGGGCCGTCTCATCATCATCGTCGTCGTCACTGTCGTCATTGTTGGTGCAGGCGTAGGTGGTTTGTCCGTCGCTGGTGGTGATGGTCAGTCGCCGCCGCGGCTGTTGTCTTGCGGCGCCATGTGAGTCCGGTGGGGTCACGGGTCGTTGCCGCCTTGGAGGTCGGTGGCGATGGCGCCCCAGCAGGTGACGGTGTGGTCGCTGCGCAGCGCGCACGAGTGGGAGTGGCCGGCGGCGACGGCGATGTAGGTGCCGGTTGGCGCGTCGGCTTGGCCGTGTTCGTTGTTTCCCCAGCAGGCGACGGTGTTGTCGCTGCCCAGCGCGCAGGAATGGGAATGGCCACTGGAGATCGCCGTGAACGTGCCGGGGGGAGTGTCGGTTTGGCCGTAACCGCTGTAGCCCCAGCAGGCGACGGTGGCGTCGCTGCGCAGCCCGCACGTGTGCCTCCAGCCAGCGGAGACTGCGGTGAAGGCGCCCGGCGGGGGGAAGCTGGCCAGGCGAGAGCGGTGGCCCCAGCAGGCGACGGTGGCGTCGCTGCGCAGCCCGCAGGCGTGCTCGCCGCCGACGGAGATCGCCGTGAGAGCGCCCGCCGGCGGATCGATCCGACCGAGAGCATTCTCACCCCAACACGCAACGGCGCCGTCGCGACCCAGCGCGCACGAACCGGTCCAATCGCTCCTGCTGAGGGACAGTGCGACGAACGAGCCCACCGGCGCGTCGGTGTCGCCGGCGCCGTCGTAACCCCAACACGCGATCGAACCGTCAGGACGCAGCCCGCACCCGTGGAGCCTGCCGGCGGAGACCGTCACAAACGAACCGGTCGGCGGGCTGGTGTTGCCGTAGCCAATGCCGTCCCCAGTGTGTACCGCGCCCCAGCATCCAACGGTGGCATCGGGGCGCACCCCGCACGCGAAACCCAAGCCAGCGGTGATATCGGCAAACGGGCCCCTCGGCGGCGAGTCCGCTTCGCCGGAGCCGTGTCCCCCCCAGCACATGATGGCGGCGCCGCGGCGCAACCCACACGAATGAGATCCACCGGCGGAGACCGAGACGAATTCGCCCCTTGGTTTGGAGACCGAGGCCGCCCCCCAATCGCAGACGATGGTGGAGTCGCGGCGCAGCCCGCAGGAATGCCCGGCGCCAGCGGAGACCGAGATGAATTCGCCCACCAGCGCATGGGCGCGGACGTACTCGTCGCCGCCCCAGCACACGACGGTGGCGTCGCCGCGCACCCCGCAGGAATGCTCGAAGCCAGCGGAGACCGAGTCGAATTCGCCCGCTGGCGCGTCGGCCTGGCCGTACTCGTTACTGCCCCAGCACACAACGGTGGCGTCGCCGCGCGAACCACACGAGTGCAACCCGCCGGTTGAGACCGCGGTGAACTCGCCCGCCGGCGCGTCGGCCTGGCCATGCTCGTTCAAACCCCAACACACAATGCTGGCGTCGCCGCGCACCCCGCACGAATGGCCGCCGCCGGCGGACACAGCGGTGAACTCGCCCGCCGGCGCGTCGGCCTGACCCCATTCGTTCGATCCCCAACACGCAACGCTGGCGTCGCTGCGCACCCCGCACGAATGGCCGCCGCCGGCGGCGACCGAGGTGAAGGAGCCCCCCGGGGGCCTGGCCTTGCCGAAATCGTTCCGTCCCCAGCACGTAACAGTGGCGTCGTCGCGCAAGCCACACGAATGAGACCCACCCGCGGACACCGCCGTGAACGCATACTCGACCGGCTCGCCGACATCGCTCGGCGGCAACGGAACCTCAAGCAGCTCAACCGGCTCCAGATCCGCCACCGGTTCCACCGCCGGTGGCTGCGACGCTTCGGACTCTCTAGGCGGAGGCGAATGATGGAGGGTCGTGTCAGGCGGGATTGAGTTGGCGCACGCCGTCGCCACTAGCACCAAGCCGACCGCGACGAGGACCCATCGGGCCCAGCCGGTTCGAGTCCTTGATGTGTGGCGTGTGGGCCTCGCGGGTTCGGGGTTGGGCGCGTCGGCCGGGGTTGAGTGCGCGGTGGGGGTGGGGTGTGGTGGGGTGTGGGGGTTCATGTGTGGCGCTTGGGGTGTGGGTGGCGTGGTGTTAGGGGTTTGGTGTGGTGGGCGGGTTCAGTCGGCAGGTGTATTCGGTTTGATCGTCGTGGACGGTTTTGTGGAGGGTGTAGCCCTTGGGGCACTTGTGGGTGGTGACGGTGAGGGCGGCGGTGGTGATGGTGCGCTCGCAGGTGCGTTTGACGGCGCCGGCGACGTGGTCTTCGTAGAGTTGGTAGGGGGGCTGTCCGGCGGGGGCTGTCGGGCAGCTGCGTGGCGTGGTGGTGACGGTGGCGTTGATGGTGTCGATCTCTGTGCAGGTGGGCGGGTTGGTGGGGTCGGTTGGTTCGTTGCGGGTGTAGGTGGCGGGGCAGGTGTAGATCGTGGGCCGGGTGGGGGCTTGGGTGGTGACTTTGACGCAGTCGGCGCCTGAGAGGGTGGCGAAGCACGCCTTCACGGCGGCGTCGAGGCGCCCCCGGCGCCGCCGCGCCGGCGACGGCGGCCGGCCGCGCCGCCATAGAACGTGGACGGAGCCACGCCCAGGGCGCGGCAGGCCACGGCGTGAGGCACGCCGTGTTCGGTCCTTTGGGCCGCGATGTGCTCGACCAGGCTCACCGCGTCGCCTCCAAGACCTGAAGGACCACTGATCGTTTGAGCACACCGCGCTCCATCTCCAGCTCGGCGCAGCGGCGGCGCAGCCGCACCAGCTCGGCGCGCTCGTCGCCGTCGAGCGCCGCGCCCGACGCCCTGGCGCGGTCCTTGCGGACCCAGTTACCCAAAGTGCCCTCGCAGATCCCCAGCTCGCGGGCCACCTCAGCGACCGGCCCGCGAGTCTCAGCGACGATCCGCACAGCACCCGCCCTGAACTCCGGGTCGTACTGCCTACGTGTCTCAGACATGGCATCTCCTCATAGACCATGCCTCCAAGAAACGGGGGGAAGCTCACCCTCAAGCGATTCACCCGATTCCGAGCCACCAGAAACACCCTCCTCCAAGCCAGCAGAAACGCCCTCCAACGGCGGCACCGAACTCTGCCCGCCGGGCCAAAACACGATCGCCACCCCGACCGCCACACCCAACACCCCAACCGCCACACCCACACCACGACGACGCGCCAACGCACGTACCGGGTCAGATCGGCGGATCATCGCTCAAACCAGCACCCGGCGCCGGACCCGCCCGCGGGCCGTGCACCCCTCGGCATGTCATCACAGCGGCGGCGGTAGGGCCATCTCATCATCATCGTCGTCGTCACTGTCGTCATTGTTGGTGCAGGCGTAGGTGGTTTGTCCGTCGCTGGTGGTGATGGTCAGTCGCCGCCGCGGCTGTTGTCTTGCGGCGCCATGTGAGTCCGGTGGGGTCACGGGTCGTTGCCGCCTCGGAGGTCGGTGGCGACGGCGCCCCAGCAGGTGACGGTGTGGTCGCCGCGCAGCGCGCACGAATGCGAATGGCCGGCGGCGACGGCGATGTAGGCACCGGCGGGCGCGTCGGTCTGGCCGTGTTCGTTCCCTCCCCAACAGGCGATGGTGGCGTTGCTGCGCAGCCCGCACGCATGCACGCCGGCGACGGAGATCGCCGTGAAGGCGCCGGCGGGGGGGTCGGTCTGGCCGTGCTCGTTGTCGCCCCAGCAGGCGACGGTGGCGTTCGTGCGCAGCCCGCAGGCATGCCCGCGGCCGACGGCCACCGCCGTGAAGGCGCCCTGCGGCGGGGAGTTGTTGTAGAAGTGCAAGCTGTAGCCCCAACACTCGACGGCGTCGTCGGGGCGCAGCCCGCACGCATACTCGCCGCCGGTGGAGACCGCCGTGAAGGCGCCCTCCGGCGGATCGGGTGCGCCGAAGGTGTCGTTGCCCCAGCACGCCGCGGTGCCGTCTCGGCGCAGGCCGCAGGAACTGTCCCGGCCGCCCCTGCTGAGAGACACAGCGGCGAAGGAGCCCTCCGGCGCGTCGGTATCGCCGTCGGCGTGATTTCCCCAGCACGCGATCGAACCGTCAGGGCGCAGACCGCACGCATGAAGCTCGCCGGCGGCGACCGCGACGAATTCGCCCCCCGGCGGGCTGAGATTGCCGAGGTATATCCCGTCAGCGTCATGCCGATCGCCCCAACACCCGACGGTGGCGTCGGGGCGCAGGCCGCACGCGAAGTTCAAGCCGGCGGCGATGGCGACGAACGGGCCCTGCGGCGGCAGGTCCAGTTTGCCGTGGTCGTCCCGTCCCCAGCACCCGACGGTGCCGTCGGGGCGCAAACCGCAGCCATGGCTCCAGCCGGCGGAGACCGCGACGAACTCGCCCCCCGGCGGGTCGGTGCGGCCGTAGCCGGGGTAGCCCCAGCACACAACGGCGCCGTCGCCGCGCAGCCCGCACGCATACCGCCCGCCGGCGGAGACCGCGACGAACTCGCCATCCGACGCGTCGGTTCGCCAGATCAGGTCTCCCCAGCACGCGACGGTGCCGTCGCGGGCCAACCCGCACGAAAGATTGCTGCCCGCGGAGACTGCGGCGAATTCGCCCGCCGGCGCGTCGGTCTGGCCGAGCTCGTTGTCGCCCCAGCAGGCGACGGTGGCGTTCGTGCGCAGCCCGCACGAATGCGAGGAGCCAGCGGACACCGCGGCGAATCCGCCCGCCGGCGCGTCGGCTTGGCCGAACTCGTTCTGGCCCCAGCACACAACGGCGGCGTCGCCGCGCAACCCGCACGAGTGCGAGGCGCCCGCGGACACCGCGGTGAACCCGCCTGCGGGCGCGTCGGCCTGGCCGTACTCGTTCTGGCCCCAGCACACAACGGCGGCGTCGCCGCGCACACCACAGGAATGCGAGGAGCCCGCAGAGACCGCCGTGAAAGACCCCTCCGGAGGTCTCGCCTGACCTGAACCGTTCCGCCCCCAGCACACAACGGCGGCGTCGCCGCGCAACCCGCACGTATGCGAAGAACCCGCGGAGACCGCCGTGAACGCATACCGGACCGGCTCGATCGGCTCGCCGACCCCCGCCGGCAGCGCCGGAACCTCAAGCAGCACACTGGCGCACGCCGCCGCGACCAGCGCCGAGCCAACCGCGGCGAGCCAGCCGATGCGGGCCCTCCGCGTGAGGCGCGCCGCGGCGCCACGCCATCGGTGTGCGGGCTCGGGGTGAGGGTTGGGTGCGACGGCTGGAATCGTGTGCGAGGTGGGGGTGGGGTGTGGGGTGTGGGTCATCACGTGTGGCGGTCTGGAGGTGTGGATGGCGTGGTGTTAGTTTGGTTCGGTGGGTGGGTTCAGTCGGCAGGTGTATTCGGTTTGATCATCGTGGACGGTTTTGTGGAGGGTGTAGCCCTTGGGGCACTTGTGGGTGGTGACGGTGAGGGCGGCGGTGGTGATGGTGCGCTCGCAGGTGCGTTTGACGGCGCCGGCGACGTGGTCTTCGTAGAGTTGGTAGGGGGGCTGTCCGGCGGGGGCTGTTGGGCAGCTGCGTGGCGTGGTGGTGACGGTGGCGTTGATGGTGTCGATCTTTGTGCAGGTGGGCGGGTTGGTGGGGTCGGTTGGTTCGTTGCGGGTGTAGGTGGCGGGGCAGGTGTAGATCGTGGGCCGGGTGGGGGCTTGGGTGGTGACTTTGACGCAGTCGGCGCCTGAGAGGGTGTAGCCGGCGGGCGCGTCGTCGCAGTCGTAGGTGACCGTGGGTGGCTCAGTGAGGACGCAGTTCGAGCCCGACAGCCTCCCCGCACTGCACGAATACACCGTCTTCGACGTCGGCGCCGCCGTGAGGACGCACTCCGAGCCCGACAGCCTCCCCGCACTGCACGAATAGGTGGCCGTGGCGACGGCGGTGAGTTTGGTGGTGTCGCTGCTGTTGGCGGTGTAGGTGTGGACGGTGCCGGTGAAGACGTCGGCGATGTGGAGGGGGAGTTCTTCGCCGATGGCGATGGTGCGCGGGGTGGGGGTGTTGGCTGTTCGGGGCGCGGTGAGGGCGGTGACGGTGACGTTGAAGGATCGGGCGGCGCGTCCTGTTCCGTACCGCGAACAGCGGTGACCGGCCCGCGGGCCGCATCATGACCTCCTGACTATTCCCCCACGCCCTGAGCAGGCGTGTTGACTGTCTCTGAACCTCCCCGGGTATTGCGCAGGTGTGAATCACCCCGGGTCTCGTGGAGGCCTGGCGGATCTGATATTCGACGGGCGTTAGCATGCCGAGTCACGAGTGCCGTCGTTGCCGGTTGCGGAAGGTCTCAGGTACTCGAAGATGGAGCTGGACAGCTCCAGGCGGGTTCTCCAGGGTCGCCGATTCAGAACTTCGACTTGCATCTGCTCCGGGAACGACTCGATCACAGCGTTATCGGAACAGTCCCGCCTTCGACATAGAAGCTCAGCTAGTGCGTGCCGCGGCATGCACGCCGTGGGGGAGCCTCATCCAGCATTGCAGCTCTTTGTCGGCGCGCACGGCGCAAGTCTCGTGGGTGCCGGTGGTCACGGCGGTGAACGGCTCCTCGGGAGGGTCCGCGGCGTCGTCGCCGTGGAGTCCCCAACAGGTCACGGTCCCGTCGGCGCCCAGCGCGCACGCATGGTACCTGCCGGCGCTGATTGCGCTGAACGTCCCGCCGGGCGCGTCCGTTTGGCTGTCGTCGTTGTTGCCCCAGCAAGTGACGGTCCCGTCGCTGCGCAGCCCGCACGCGTAGCGCTCGGCGGCGCTGATTGCGCTGAACGTCCCCGTGGGCGGATCCGTTTGGCCGATGTGGCTGTTGCCCCAGCAGGTGACGGTCCCGTCGCTGCGCAGCCCGCACGCATGTGTCGTGTTGGCGCTGATTGCGCTGAACGTCCCGCCGGGCGCGTCGGTTCGCCCGATCAGGCTGTCGCCCCAGCAGGTGACGGTCCCGCTGGCGCGCAGCCCGCACGAATAGGGCGTGCCGACGCTCAGAGCGTCGAACGACCCGCCGGGCGCGTCCGTTCCCCGGCCGGTGCCCCAGCAGGCGGCGGTCCCGTCGATGCGCAGCGCGCACGCATGGATCCCGCCAGTGCTGACGGCGCCGAACGCCCCGCCGGGCGCGTCCGCCTTCCCGAAATCCCAATGGCCCCCCTCGCCGTCGTAGCCCCAGCAGGTGAGGGTCGCATCTGTGCGCAACCCGCACCAGTAGTCCTCGCCGGTGGTGACAGCGTCGAAAGCTCCCCCGGGCGCCTCTGCGACAGCGTCATAGAACGGACCCCAACAGGTGACGGTCCCATCGACGCGCAACCCGCACGAATCCGACGGGCCGGCACTCACGGCGCGAAACGTCCCAGCGGGTGCCTCCGTCCGCCCGTCGTCGTTCCATCCCCAGCAGGTCACGGTCCCGCCGGCGCGCAACCCGCACGAATGCGCGCCGCCGGCGCTCACCACATCGAAAGTGCCGCCGGGCGCGTCCGCCTGGCCGAAGTCGTTCCATCCCCAGCAGGTGACGGTCCCTTCGGCGCGCACCCCGCACGAATGATCCCCACCGGCGCTCACCGCACCGAACGCGCCGCCGGGCGCGTCCGCCTGCCCGTCGTCGTTGTTGCCCCAGCAGGTGACGGTCCCGCTGGCGCGCAGCCCGCAGGAATGTTCCCAGCCAGCGCTGACCGCGCCGAACGCCCCCGAGGGCGCGTCTGCCTGCCCGTCGTCGTTGTTGCCCCAGCAGGTGACGGTCCCATCGACGCGCACTCCGCACGAATGATCCCCACCGGCGCTCACCGCACCGAACGCGCCGCCAAGCGCGTCCAACTGCCCGTCGTCGCCATAGCCCCAGCAGGTGACGGTCCCGCCGGCGCGCAACCCGCACGAATGCCCCCCGCCGGCGCTCACCGCACCGAACGCCCCGAAGGGAACGTCCACCTGCCTATAGTACTCGCCCCAGCAGGTGATGGCCCCATCGACGCGCAGCCCGCACGCATGGCCGAGGCCGACGCTGACGGCGCGGAACCCCTCGGCGTTCTGGAGGTGCTCCCCCAGCGACGCCGGCTCGGGCTCGCCGACCGCTCCCCGCGGCAACTCCGCCAGATCCGCCCGGTCGTCGCCTCCGGAGTCCGTGGGTGCGGCGGGCGGCGCGTCGCCCCCGGAGTCCGTGGATGCGGCGGGCGGCGCGTCGCCCCCGGAGTCCGTGGGTGCGGCGGGCGGCGCGTCGCCCCCCGCGCTGCCCGCGCCGACGCAGGCCGCGGCGATCAAGCCGACCACGACTACAACCAACCCCAAACGCCCAGCCCCAATCGTGCGCGCCCTGCACCGCGCTCGCGGGTCGTGCACCCGTCGGCGCGTCATGACAGCGGCGGCGGGAGCGTGCTTGTGTCGTCGTCCTGTTGTTGTGTGCACATGTATTCGGGTCCGTCGCCGTGATCGGTGACGGTGAGTTGGTAGGGGGGTTCGCCTTCTGGGGCCGTTGAGCATGTGGGGGTTGTTTCGGCTGCGATGGTGATGGTGCGGGTGCAGGTTCTGGTGGTGCCTGTTGCGGTGGTTGTGATGGTGAGTTCGTAGTCGGGCTCTCCGGGCGGGACGCTGTCACAGCCGTCGACGGTGATTTTGGTGGGGGTTGTGGTGATCGTTCGGCTGCAGGTGTTGTTCGCGGGGTCGGGATTGTAGCCGGGGTCGCAGTAGTGCTCGGTGGTCGGGATGGGGTTTCGGGTGGTTGTCTTGACGCAGTCTCGGCCTGAGAGTGCGTAGCCGGCGGGCGCGGTGTCGCAGTCGTAAGTGACCGTGGATGTGGGTGGGGCGGTGGAGACACAGTTCGAGCCCGACAGCCTTCCCGAAGTGCACGAATACACCGGCTCGGTCGTCGGCGTCGCGGTGAACACGCACTGCGAGCCCGACAGCCTTCCCGAAGTGCACGAATACACCGGCTCGGTCGTCGGCGTCGCGGTGAACACGCACTGCGAGCCCGACAGCCTTCCCGAAGTGCACGAATACACCGGCTCGGTCGTCGGCGTCGCGGTGAACACGCACTGCGAGCCCGACAGCCTTCCCGAAGTGCACGAATACACCGGCTCGGTCGTCGGCGTCGCGGTGAACACGCACTGCGAGCCCGACAGCCTTCCCGAAGTGCACGAGTAGGTGGCCGTGGCGGCGGCGGTGAGCTTCTTGCGGCACAGAAAGTAGAGGCCGTTGTAGATGACCGAGTAGCCCGCCGGACACGTCGCGCCCGTCAGGCTCCTGTAGACGTACCTGTGACAGGTCGCGGCGCTGCGCGTGTAACCCGACGGGCACGAATACGTCGCCGCCGCCGGCACCGACTTGCGGCAGTACTGGCCGCCCAACGGGATCCTCACCGGCGAGTACCCCTCCGAGCACACATACTTCAACGTCGATGTCGCCGCCACCGACTTCTTGCACTGGCGCAACGGCGTGCCGAACGGCACCGGCGTAACCACTAGGCCATAATCGCTGTCACACAAATGCACCACTGTCGCCGACGCCGGCACCGACTCGGTCATCGAACAAACCTGCTGCGGCACACCACCGACCAAAGCCGTCACCAACTTGAACCCCGCCTCGCACTCCGGCGGACCCGGACGCGATCGCAACGTCCCCGACTCCTCCCGCATACACGCCACCACGCCGCCAGCACCCACATGTGGTTCACCCGCAGACGCCGCACACCGCCACGCCACCGTCGACACCACACTATCCTCATCCACCTCCACCCGATCACACCACCAATCACCATGACCATCAGCCCGCGGCGACGAGAAACCATCACCGGTCGGACAAGTTGGTACGTCGTACGTCTCTGGAAGTCGCACTCCGACCGGGCTATCGATCAGTGGACCTTCCGGTGGACTTGGCGCGGATACAGGACCGGAAACCTCGTCGTAAGGCCATCTCAGAACCGCTGCTGGCCCATAGTCCACTCAAAGACCCTGACTCCACCAATAACCGACGGCTGAAGTTCTGGGATAGGTATAACACTTGCGGGCACGTTCAATGTCGAATATTGCACACCCTTTGGTGGTGAAGTAGTACGCTTCGGGTTACCACGCGTGAGTCCTATAATCACGATCTCTTCGTCCTCGTGTCCGCTAAGTTCTCTCAAGAGATAATCTGCCTCGCCAGTATTCAATTCCGTCGACGTAAAGATCGTAGTTGGCGAGAACGGGCCTCCTAGTGTGTCCAAAAAGCCGGGAACATCGGATGATCCAGCGGATCGCCGATACACCAGGTACCTATACGCATTGTCAGTCAGATACCCGTACACTGTCCCCGTGGCCTGATCTAGGAATGGGAAGACCGGAGGCTCACCACCTTCCAGAATCCGGTCGGAAGCAAATGTTGTAAGAAGGTGCGTCGGGAGTGGGTGTCGGCGGCCATGAGATCCTGCCCAGTGGCGGCCATGTGGCTGCCCGCTGGCGGCCAACAGTTCTGCCCAGTGGCGGCCAACAGAGTTGCCCGCGTTGAAGTCCGTCTCCCGTCGGGGTCCACCTCGGCGGGGTGCTCCTCCTGCTCGAATGGCCGGTCACGACGACTGTGGCCATCGAGCAGGAGGAGCAAGTGAAGTCTCGCGAGGAAATCATGAACATGTTGGAAGCGTTCGACCTGACTGGGTCGTTCAGGGATGCCGGCGAGCTTGCCGGGGTGTCGCATCACACCGTTGCCGCGTATGTGGCCAGGCGCGACGCCGGCGAGTTGGCCGGTGTCGGGCCACAGCGCAGGGCGCGGATCATTGATCCGTGGATGGGCAAGATCGAGGAGTGGGTGGAGCGGTCTCATGCGAAGATCCGCGCCGATCGGGCCTTCGACAAGCTCTGGGCGTTGGGGTTCGAGGGTTCGGAGCGCACGGTGCGCCGAGCCGTCGCGGAGGTGAAAGCCAACCATCGCCGTGGCCGGCGGCGGGTGTATCGGCCGTGGATCCCTGAGCCGGGGATGTGGGCGCAGTGGGACTGGGGCGCGGGCCCGGTCATCGTCGGCCGCGGGACGAACCTGTTTTGTGCGTGGCTGGCATGGTCGAGGTTCCGGGTGGTGGTGCCGACCTGGGACCGCACTCTGGCGACGGTGATTTCCTGTGTAGACCGCGCCAAGAGGTCCTTCGGCGGCGCTCCGACGTATTGGCTGACCGACAACGAGCGCACCGTCACGATCGACCGCGTCGCTGGGATCGCTGTGCGCCATCCCGAGATTGTCGCGGCCGGCGGGCACTACGGGATCACGGTGGCGACGTGTGTGCCGGCGGACCCCAAGTCCAAGGGCGGGTCAGAGGCGACGGTGCGTGTCGCTGAGGCCGACCTGGTGCCCACCGACGCCAACCTGCGCAGCGACTACGCCGGCTGGGCCGAGCTGGTCGAGGCCTGCGACGCGTGGATGGCCCGCATCAACAGCCGCGAGCATCGGGTGGCCCGGCGGCGGCCGGTGGAGATGCTCGTCGAGGAGCAGCAGCGGCTTCACCGGCTGCCGGTGGCGCCTTACACGGCGGTGTTCGGCGAGACCCGCAAAGTCACTTGGAGCTCCACGATCAGCTTCGGCGGTGCGGCCTACTCGGTCCCGCACACCCTGGTCGATGAGACGGTGTGGGTGCGCATCGACGGCGACCACATCGTCGTGGTGCAATGCGCATCCTCGGGCCCCGTCGAGGTCGCCCCCACCAGCGTTCGACGCCTGGGCACCCGATGATCGACGACGCCCACTACCCGCCGCGCCCAACAGGGCCGCTCGGGCGGCAGCCGAAGCCGGCCAGCGCGGCCGAAGCCGAGTTCCTCGCCATCGGCGACGGCGCCCACACCTGGCTCGTTGAAGCCGCCTCCGCGGGCACGTCGCGGATCAAGACCAAGATGGCCCAAGCCGTCGACCCGACCCGACTCCACGGCCACACACGCGTCGATTGGGCGCTCGGCCACGCCGCGACCTACGGCCGCTTCGCAGACGGCGACCCGGCCTCGATCCTGGCTGCACACCCGCCCGGACAACGCCGGCGCGCCGACGACGCGCACTCGCTGCAGCCCGGCACCGCCGCCTGGAGCCGCCTCGGAGCCGACCGATGAGCACCCACACCTCACCAATCGATGAAGTCGTGGAACTGTTGCGCGAACTGCGACTGCCCCACATGCGCTCAGCAGCACCAGATCTGCCGGCCGCCGCCAAGGTCCAGCGCTGGGACCCAGCCGAAGCGATGCGGGCGCTTCTGGCTGAGGAGCTCGCCGGCCGTCAAGCGTCGTCTGTGCGGGCCCGGCGCAAAGCCGCCGGGTTCCCCACCAGCAAGACCTTCGACGCCTGGGACGACACCGTGTCGTCGATCCCCGCACCCACCCAGCGGGCGCTGCGCACCCTGGAATGGATCGACCGTCATGAGAACTGAGCATCCCCCCGTTTCTTGGAGGCATCGTCTATGAGGAGATGCCATGTCAGAGACGCGTAGACAGTACGACCCGGAGTTCAGGGCGGGTGCTGTGCGGATCGTCGCTGAGACTCGCAGGCCGGTCGCTGAGGTGGCCCGCGAGCTGGGGATCTGCGAGGGCACTTTGGACAACTGGGTCCGCAGGGACAGGGCGCGGGCGTCGGGCTAGTTGTTGGTGCCGCCTTGGAGGTCGATTGCGATTTCGCCCCAGGCTGTGACGGTGCCGTCGCTGCGCAGCGCGTACGAAATCCCCCAGCCGGCGGCGACGGCGACGAAGGTGCCGCCCGGCGCGTCGGCTTGACCGTAGTTGTTG
>JAPOYG010000053.1 GCA_026706755.1 Acidobacteriota bacterium | reverse complement strand
CCATCCATCCAGAAGTTGTTGTAGGCGCCGACGTTGCCGCCCGCCTCGGTGCGGCGCGCCTCCGCCTCCCAGAGGTCGATGTCCCGCTGGACCGCCGCTGCTTCGGCCTCCGCGGCCTCTTCGACGGTCAGGAACGCCTTGTCGCCCAGATCCTCGGGCCGCTCCAGCGGCGTGATGGTGCGGAAGTCCCAGATGCCCTGCAGGTCCGGGTCGCCCCATGTGGTCCGCAGCGTCTGGGCCGCGGCGGGCGCCGCGGCCAGCGCGATGATCGCGGCCAGCGCACACGCGATTGCGAGATGTCGATGGTTCATCTCAGCCTCCTCGTTCTCTTCTGCTCGGTGTCCTCTGCTGCTCGTTCTCTCCCGGCTCCCGCCGGGTCCGCCTGCGGCGACAGGCAACCGCTAATCATGCACCCGGACGGCAGCCCCGCGCAAGCAACGCGCCAGCCGGGCGGATCCGGGCGGGCCGATCGCCGGTCACGATCGCGGCTCGCACCGTCTCTCAGCGTGCGGGTCGCCGCGCCCGGGGCTCAGGGGGCGTCCGCGACCGCCTCCGCCACGCCGGAGTCGATCCAGTCGGTCAGGATCTTCCGGTGCGCGATGCGCCACCGGCCGTCCACCCGCCGCAGCACGTCCTCGTAGCGGCCCTGGAAGACGATGCGCGCCGGGTCGGCGGTGCTCACGACGGTGACGTACGAACGCATGGTCGCGTCGTCGCCGGCGCCGTCGATGACGAACGTCGTCGGGATGTGACGCGCGCCCCCTGCGGTGGGCTCGCGGTCCGCGCCAAGCCCGCGCAGTTGCTCGCCGGTGATGTTGTAGCCCTGTGCGGCCATCTCCATCACGCCGTCCTCGGTGAAGACCTCCGCCCAGAGGGCGGAGTCCCCGAGATCGATGGCGTGGCTGTAGCGCCCGGCCAGGTCCCGGATCTCGGCGCGGTCCTGTGCCGTGAGCGCTCCCGGCTCCGCCGCCCCGACCCCGCTGCCTGCCGCGGTCCATGCGGCCACCCCCAGCGCGGCCAGCAGCACGACGCCGAGCGCCGACATGACGTGCGATCTCGCGAGCATCCTGAGCCTCCTGTGTCCCCCGGGGCGCCTGCCCCCTCGATGCAGATCCCCGGTCGACCCGCCCCGGCGTGCCGCCGGAGCGAGGACGTCGACGTACCAAGCCCGGCGCTGCCCGCCCTCGCGCGCGGAAGAACACGCTTCGCGCATGAACGCGGGCTTCCCCCGATGGGGCGCGGCCGAACGCTGCGGCCCCCGGTCAGGGAGCGACGGCCGGCTCCCGCACGACGTCCGGCGGGCTCGGCGCGGCCCCCAGGCTGCGCAGCAGCGCCGCCGTCGTGTCCGACTTGATGAAGTTCCCGCCGGTGTGGATGCCCTCCGCGATGACGAGGGGCGTCCAGTCGCGGTAGTTCTTCGCGTCGATCTCGGCGCCCCGGTCGACCAGGAACTGCACGATCGAGTCTGCGCGTTCCCGCCAGGCCGCCCCGTGCAGGGCGGTGTCGCCGGCCTCGTTGGCGGCGTTGACGTCGGCCCCGAGCTCGACGAGCAGCGTCACCGCCCGGAGCGCCTCCGCTTCCGTCGAGCGGGTGATGCCCGGCTCGTGTTCGACGCCGGCCGCCGCCATGAGCGGCGTCGTGCCGGCAAAGGTCGGGATGAACGGATCCGCACCGCGATCGAGCAGCTCGCGCATGACGGCCAGGTCGTTCGCCTTCGCCGCGATGAGGAACGCGGTCGCCCCCCGCATGTTCCCGAGGTGGCCCTTCACCTGGATGCCGAAGCCGGGCGTGCGGGCCGTCTGCCGGTCGGGGTCCGCGTCGTGGGCGAGGAGCAGCCGCACCATGCGCAGCCGGTCGGGCTCGTGGAGGCCGCCGAACGGGCTCCACTGGTTGCCTTCCGCGACGCCGTTCGACAGGTCGTTGAGCTCCGTGTCCCACTTGCCGGACGCCCAGTGGAGCGGCGTGAAGCCGGGGCCCAGGTTCGGGTCCGCGCCATGCTGGAGGAGGAGCTCGGCGTAGTCCAGGTGTCGCCGAATGACCGCCACGAGCAGCGCGGTGGTGCCGTCGTGCGCGGCGGCGTTGACGTCCGCCCCTGCTGCGAGCAGCGTCCCGGTGACGTCGGCGTAGCCCTCGCGGGCAGCCATCAGCAAGGCCGTGTACCCGGTCGTCGTTCGCGCGTCCACCTCGGCGCCGTGCGCGAGCAGCGTCCGGACCACGGCGTCGTGCCCCTCCCACGCGGCCCACATCAGCGCGGTCTGGCCGTGGAAGCCCTCCGCGCCGTTCACGTCGGCGCCCGTGGCGAGGAGCGGCATCACCGCTGCGACGACGCCGCTCCGCGCGCAGGTCATCAGCGGCGTCTCGCCGCTCGCCTGCGCGGCGCGCGGGTCCGCACCGGCCTCGAGAAGGCGCGTCACCAGCCGCGCGTTGGCGTTCGTGCAGGCGAGGACGAGCGGCGTGATGGAGTACTGGTCCGCCGCGTCGACGTCCGCCCCGGCGGAGATCAGGGTCTCGGCCAGCTCGAGGTCGTCCCGCTGGACGGCCCAGTGGAGGGCGGTCACGCCGCCTGCGGGGCTGGCGTTCACCGGGGCGCCCTCGGCCAGGAGCGCCCGCACCGCGGTCACGTCGCCGGCGCGGGCGGCCTGCACGACGCGGAGGTCGGGGCCCGCCGCGACCGCGATGCTCGCGGCAGCCAGCACCAGGATGGCCGCGCCGGCGCCGATTCGAGTGGTCTTGCGCATCGTCTGGTCCTTCCGGGTCCGGCTCTCGGCTCGTCGTCCCGTGCGCAGTTCCGCGCGAACGCGGTCGCGTCGGGAGTCCGCGCTCGAGACTGTCGCGTCGTCCGTTCTGCGGCGCAGACTCCTACACGCCGGTGAGGAACGGCAGCTTGCCCGTGGCGTCGCCGAGCCGCTCGGCCGGCACGCCCATCTTCTCCAGCAGCGTCAGGTGCATGTTCGCCAGCGGCGTGCCCTCCGGCAGCCGCACGTGACGCCCGCCGCGGAGCGTCCCGGCGCCCCCGCCCGCCACCACGATCGGCAGGTCCAGCGGGTCGTGCGCGTTGCTGTTCCCCATCCCCGCGCCGTAGACCACCATCGACTGGTCGAGCAGCGAGCCGTCGCCGTCCGCGGTCGCCGCCAGCTTCTCCAGGAAGCGGCCGAAGATCTGCATGTGGAACGTGTTGATCTTGGCCAGCTTGACGAGCTGCGCCTCCCGCTGCCGGTGGTGCGAGACCGGGTGGTGCGGCTCCGCGACCCCGATCTCGGGGTAGGTGCGCACGCTCTTCTCGCGGCCGACCAGGAACGTGCAGACCCGCGTCAGGTCGGCCTGGTAGGCGACCAGCATCAGGTCGAACATCAGGTTGGCGTACTCCTCGAAGTCGCCCGGGATGCCGGCCGGCTGCGCCACCTCCGGCAGCCCGCGGTCGCTCTGCGACTCGGCGATCTGGATGCGCCGCTCGATGTCGCGCACGGAGTCGAGATAGCCGGCCAGCTTGGAGCGGTCGCCGCGGCCGAGCTGCCGCTGCAGGTCGACGATCTCGTGGTTCACCGAGTCGAGGATGCTCTTGTCGGCCGCGAGGGCCCGGAGCCGCGCCTCGCGGCCCGTGCTCCCGACCGCCCCGAACAGGTGCTCGAAGACCGCTCGCGGATTGGTCTGCATGGGGAGCGGCGTGTTGGCGTCGCGCCACGCGATGGTCGCGCTGTAGGCGCAGCCGTAGCCGTCCTCGCACTGCCCGACGAGCTCGTTGGCCTCCAGCGAGAGCTCCAGCGACGCGAGCTGCGTGTCCTCGCGGAGCTCGTGCGCCGCGAGCTGATCCATCGAGACGCCGACCTCGAGCGTGGAGTTCGTGCCGGACGCCTTCACGGCGTGCGCCCCGGTCAGGTAGGCCGCCTGGCAGCGCGAGTGATCGCCGTCGCCCTCGTCCAGCCGCTGCTTGGCCTCGCGGTTGGCCATGCCGCTCAGGACCAGCAGGCGGTCCCGCACCGGGGCCAGCGGCGAGAGGACCGGCGTGAGCTCGAAAGCCCCCTCCTTCGCCGGGCGCCAGCGGGCCATGCTCATCCCGTTCGGGATGTACACCGCGCCGAGCCGCTTCACGGGGCGGGCGGCGCTGTTCCGGATGGCCGCGAACGCCGGCACCATGCCGTCGAGGAGCGGCAGCGCGATGCTCGCCCCGAGACCCCGCAGCACCGTCCGCCGCGAGAGGAACTTCTTCGTGATCACCATCGGACACTCCTCGGTCGAAGGGCGAAGATCCGCGGCCGTACGCACATCGAGCCGCTCGCGGGGTGAGACCCGCGCGCGGCTCCTTCCTCGATCACGGGACGGGCATCCACCATTGCTTCGGCGACCCCGCCCAATCCTACCGCCACGGCCCGTGGAGCGCAACGCCTCACTGCGCGCGACGCTCTGCTTCCGAGCCGCCGGCCTCGGCGCGCGCCGCCCGCATGCGGAACGGCGCGCTCTCGACGATGCCGAGAATCAGCGACGACCAGCGGTAGCCGTCGGGCTCCGCCGCGCGCAGGATGGCCCGGACGGCCGGCATGTCGTGGTGGCCGACGGGCCGCCCGAGGGCGTAGGTCAGCAGCTTCTCCGTGAAGGTGCGGACGAACTCCGCCCGGCGCTCGACGAGCGCCGCCCGAAACTCCGCCGGGCCGTCGAACGCCGTCCCGTCGGGCAGCTCGCCCGAAGCGTCGATGGGCGACGTGCCTTCCATCGTGCGCCAGCGCCCTATGCCGTCGAAGTTCTCGAGCGCGAAGCCCAGCGGGTCCATGCGCCGGTGGCAGGTCGCGCAGGCCGCGTTCCGCCGGTGCGCCGCCATCAGCTCGCGCATCGAGGCCGGTTCCTCCCCGCCCGCGGCCTCCTCGAGCGCCGGCACGTTCGGCGGCGGCGGGGGCGGCGGCGCGCCCAGGATGTTGTCCAGCAGGTACTTGCCGCGCACCACGGGCGAGGTGCGCGTCGCGTACGACGTGACGGTCAGGATGCTGCCGTGCCCCAAGAGGCCGGCGCGGTTGGGATCGGGCATCGGCACACGGCGGAAGTGCGCCCCGTAGACGTGGGGGACGCCGTAGAAGCGCGCCAGCCGCTCGTTCAGGAAGGTGTAGCGCGCGGTCAGCAACTCCTCGAGCGGCCGGTCCTCGCGCATCTGGCTTTCGAGGAAGAGCTCCGTCTCGCGCTCGAACGCCTCCCGCAGGTTGTCGTCGAAGTCGGGATAGGCGCTCGCGTCGGGGTCGACCGCCCGCAGGTTGCGGATGTGCAGCCACTGGCCTCCGAAGTTGTGCGCCAGGGCCGCGGCGCGCGGATCCGCGAGCATGCGGCGAACCTGTGCCTCCAGGACGTCCGGATCCCGGAGCGTCCCGGCGACCGCCGCGTCGAGCAGCGCGTCGTCCGGGATGCTGCTCCAGAGGAAGAACGACAGGCGCGAGGCGAGGTCGAGGTCGCCGATCGGATAGGCGCCGCCCGCGGCGATTCCTTCCGGGTCGCGCTCGATGCGGAACAGGAACCGCGGCGACACCAGCAGCCGCGCCAGCGCCTCCTGGATGCCGCGCTCGAAGTCGCCCTCCCGGCGGCCGGCGCGGTAGAAGCCGAGCAGCGTCTCGATGTCGCCGTCGCTCGCCGTCCGCCGGTAGGCCCGCCGGGCGAGCGCCTCCAGGATCCGCCTCGCGCACGGCTCCTCGTCCGCGGCGCCGGCGGGGCGGCAGACGAAGATGCGGCGCCGGCTGGGGGTGTCCCCCGGGCCCGTCGGGTCGAACGGCCCCTCCAGCCGGATGGTGTCGACGTCCATCCGCGGCGCCTCGTAGGTGGAGCTGGTGTGGCGCGGCGGCAGGAGCGTCGGCGCCGGCCCCTCCGTCAGCACGCTCTTGCGCACGAAGGCCACGCCGAGGTCGTGCATGCCGGCCGACGCCGTGAACCGCAACTCCAGGGCGTCGTCGGCGGTCAGGTGGTAGGGCGCCGTGCGGTAGATGCCGGACCGGGCGCAGTGCGCGTCGTCGGAGTCGACGCACTCGCCGCCGATCGTGAACCGCGAGACGATTGCGCCGTCGAGCAGCACGTCGATCTCCTCGCGCGTGTCGATGGCGCGGATGCGCGAGTTGGTGAAGTTGCGGCCGAGCCGGATCTTCACCACGTAGTCGCCGTCGAGTGGGAAGTGGTGGCGGATGAGCGCCCCGCCCCGCGTGCCGTACGGCAGGTCCTCGCTCATGCGCTCGTCCTGCCGCAGCCCGCGCGAAAGGTCGAACGTCTCGACCGCAGGCCCGATGGTCCGGTCGCCGACCGCGAGCTGACTGATCCGGCGCGCCGCGAACAGGTAGCGGCCGAGGAGCGTCGGCGACATCGACAGCACGTCGGCGATGTTGTCGAAGCCGTGGTCCGACTCGTCGGCCGGGAGCAGCGCCGCCGCGTCGATCTCGAGGTCGAGGAGGTCGCGGACCGCGTTGCCGTACTCGAACCGGTTCAGGCGGTGGTCGGCGATGCGGCCGGGCCTCGGGTGCGCCGCGGCGTCGCGGTCGAGCTCGCCCTCCAGCCACCCCACGAACGCTCCGAGCGTCGCCGGATCGGGCCGACGGCGCTCCGGCGGGGGCATGGCGCCGCTCCGCAGCTTGCGCGCCACCTTCTCCCAGGTCTCGGCATCGGCGGCCACCTGCCGGACGTCACGGCCCTCGAGTACCAGGCCCGCCGTCCGCAAGCGCTCGTTGTGGCAGGCCAGGCAGTAGGTGCCGAGAAACGCGTGCGCGTCGGGTGCATCTGGTTCCGCCGGTGCCGCGGCGTACGGGCTCGCGGCCGATTGCTGCGCGAAACTTGGATCGGCGGGCACGCCCGCCACGAGCAGGCCGGCGACGCACGCCCGCGAAGCCACGCATGACAGCCTGGACATCCTGCCCTCCTCCGCCCGGCGCGGGCGCCTCCCCGTAGCGTAGGCACGGGTCCGGACCCCGTCAAGTCACGCACTGCGCCGAGCAAGGTCAGTCATGCGCGAGGAAACCCTTGAATTAAGTTATTGAATTGCATTAAACTCGGCTGGGGACGCGGAGACCGGACCCGGTCCAGACCCACCGGTTCGAGGGAGGAGGACGAGATGAGGAAACAGCTCGTGACCAACGCCGATCGCATTCGCTCGCACGTCGCCGAGAGCTACGTCGCTCCGGCGCGCAGACGCGGCGACGAGACCGTCACCGTCGTCGCCAGGGACGTCCTTCACGACCTCAAGCTGCGCGGCGACCGCGCGGCGGCAGTGTGTAGCGCTCTCGGGCGCCCCAAATTCTGCAAGGAGCAAGGCCTGGAGCTGGTCCACGTGGATGGTCCAAGATCGAAGCAGAGCACGACAACGACCTTCACCTTTCGCATCCCTCAGCGTCCGGCGGTCGGCGACCGCGCACGCAGACACGCCGTGCGGGATCTGCGTGGGGTCGGCAAGGCCATGTTCGCCGCGCTCGGAGGAGGCGAGCAGTGGCTCCGCCGGGAACGCGAGGCGTTTACCGAGCCCTACCTGGACGTAGCGCCGAACGATCGGCGCGGGAGAGCGGATTGATGTCCCGCATCTACTGGGACACGATGCTCTTCATCTATTGGCTGGAGGAGAACCCCGCCTACGCGGCACAGATCGACCGCATCGTGGCGCGGATGGAGACGCGGGGCGATCAACTCTGTTCGAGTGCGTTCGGCTTGGGTGAGGTGCTGGTGGGGGCCAAGCGCCGGGAGGATCGGCAGGTGGCGGATGTGGTCCGAGCGGCGATGAGCCCGCCGCACGTCGAGCTGTTGCCCTTCGATGCAGCGGCGGCGGAGCACTACGCCGACATTCGCGCAAGGCATCGAACAAAGCCCGCCGACTCCATTCACCTGGCGTGCGCAGCGTCCGCCGGGGTCGATCTCTTCCTCACCAACGATTCGGAGCTTGCCCGGCTCGACGTGCCGGGCATCCGGTTCATCGCCGGCCTCGACGCCCCCGTGCTGTAGTGCTCGCTTCGCGCCGCGGCACTCACACCGTTGCGTTCTGCGGCGCAAGCTCCTAAAGTCGGACCGAGGCCGGGACGCACCACCAGGAGGACGCCAGATGGGCGAGTCGACACGCACGAAGGCGGGCATCAGCCGGCGTCGGTTCCTCAAGCACGGCGCCACCGCGGGGGTCGGCGCCACTGCGCTGGCCGGGGTGGGCGCGCCGTCCGGCGAAGCGCGGGCCCAGGACTTCTGGGACCTCCGGGCGGACTTCGTCACCATCGGCGCCGGCACCGCGGGCCTCGCGGCGGCCGTCGCGGCCCTCGATCACGGTGCGTCCGTGATCATGATCGAGGAGAACGTCGACATCGGCGGGCACGGCATGTGCTCCGGGGGGCAGGTCCACCTCGGGGGCGGGACCAGCAACCAGCGCAAGCACGGGGTCGAGGACACCGCCGAGCAGGTCTTCATCGACTGGATCCGCCACGACCACATGCAGAGCCGCTACAGCGACCGCGACCTCGTGCGCGCGTTCGCGGACGAGAACGCGCCCACGTACGAGTTCCTGATCGAGAACGGCGTCGAGTTCCAGGACCACCTGACCGGCCCCACGCAGGCGTCGCGCGTGCGCCGGCAGCAGCGCACCGTGCAGTGGCCGGTGGCGAGCGAGCGCGTGACCCACCACCCGACCCGCGTGGGCTCCGGGCTCGTCCGGGCGCTGGAGAAGAGCGCGCGGGCCAAGGGCGCCGAGGTGCTGCTGCGCCACAAGATGACGAGCATCGTCCGCGAGGGCCCGTCGGCCGGGCGCGTGCTCGGCATCACCGCCACCCACGACGGCCGCACCGTGAACATCGCGGCGAACAGGGGCGTCCTGGTCGCCACCGGCGGCAGCACGAGCAACGTCACCCTGCGCCGCACCTTCGATCCGCGGCTGACCGAGGAGTACCAGGTGGCGGGCGAGCCGTGGTCGCGGCAGAGCGGCGACGGCGAGCTGGCCGCGATGGCCGTCGGGGCCTCGCTCTGGGGCACCGCCAACCAGACGGTCGAGGAGGGCATCGCCATCTCGAAGACGCGCCACATCGGGTGCCAGTGGGGCTACAACAGCCTGATCTGGCAGCCGGACGCCCGCATCTTCGACCTCGCCCGCGCTTCCGGCCTGACCGTCGCCGACTGGCACGACGTCATCCTCGTCAACCAGACCGGCCGGCGCTTCTGGAACGAGGTCGACGCACGCTACGACTTCTTCGCGGCGGCCATGGCCTGGAACGGCGACGAGAACAAGCTGAACGGCGGAGGGCCGATCTGGGCGATCTTCGATCAGGATGCCGTGGAGCGGGAAGAGTGGGATCCGCGGCCGCCCAACGTCGACCTCGACGGCTGGTTCTTCCAGGCGGACACGCTCGCCGAGCTCGCCGCGGCCATCACGAACCCGTACCAGACGAAGGCAATCCCGCCGGCTGCGCTCGAGGAGACGGTCGCGCGCTACAACACGTTCGTCGACCTCGGGGTGGACGAGGACTTCGGCAAGCCGACGCCGCGCTACAAGATTCAGCGGCCGCCGTTCTACGCGGCGTGGTCCACGCCGATCCTGCACGATTCGCTCACCGGCCTGCGGACCAACACGAAGGCGCAGGTCGTCGACACGCGCGGGCAGGTCATCCCCGGCCTCTACTGCGCCGGCGAGTCGCAGGGCGGCTTCGCGCAGCACGGGCTCGGCCGCTGCCTGGTCTTCGGCCGCATCGCGGGCCGCGACGCGGCACTGAACGGCGGGGTGGCCTGAGGGCAGAGCCGTTCGGGACGGGTCCCCGTGACCGATCAGGCGCCGGAGCGACCGCAGAAGCCGCCCGCGGCGAGCGATCCGCGGCCGGGGTCGCCGCGCCCCTCGCCTTCCCGCCCCGCCGCGGAGTCGCCGTCGGTGCCTGCCCGCCACGTGCCGCAGGGGGATCCGGGTCCGCCGCCGGCGCCCGCGCCGCATCCGACGAGCGTTGCCGTCTGGGGGGTGCCGTCTCCCGTCGTCGCGGGCCGCCCGTTCACGGCGACCGTCGGCGTCAAGTGCGCGGCCGGTTGCCGCCTGAGCGGGATGCCGGTCGTCGTGCGGGACGCGGCCGGCGCCCCCGCCGGCGAGGGCCGGTTGGGGGAAGCGCCGTCACCCGGGACCCGCGCGCTCTACTCCTCGGAAGTGTCGCTGGTCGCGCCCGATGACGAGGGGGTTCACGCCTGGACCACGGACTTCGCCGGCGGCGACTGCTCCCACGAAGTTGAGGCGGCGCGATGCCGGGCCGGCACGGCGACCGGAGGCCGGCCGGAAGGGGCGGACGCCCGGCCGCCGGACGCTGCGCCCGAGGTCGCCCACGCCTCGTCGTCAGCGACGTTCGGTTTCCGCACCGTCGGTCCGCCGGACCACCGGGTGACGGTGACGGTGCGCGAGCGGGAGACGGAGGCCCCCATCGCGCGGGCCGAGGTATGCGTCGGTCCGTACCGCGGGGCAACCGGTGTCGACGGCCGCGTGGCGCTGGACGTGGCGGCCGGCGAGCACGCCGTGTCGGTTCGGAAGGCCGGCTACCGGCCGCACGCCGATCGCGTGGCGGTGACCACCGACGTTGCCCTCCGCGTCGACGCCGACCGCGCTCCCGATCCGGACCTCGACGACGACCACGTCTGGATGTGAGGGCCGTCCAGAGCACGACGAACCGTCGTGGATGGGAGTCGTGCTACGATCGGCCTTCGCTTCCTGAATCGCGAGCAGGTTTCTCCACCCCGGAAGCCCGCTCAGAGTGGCGGGTGTCGCCGGTACCCACCTCCGGCCTTCCCTCTCCAGATTCTGCGCCGAGAACGCTGGCCCGCTCGCCGGGCGAGCAAAGACAGGCAATGCTCCGCGCCCGGGTGAGTGCGGAGGTCGGAGTACGCACGACCATGAAGTTCGAAGAGCTGGGCCTCCGCCCGGAGCTCCTGCGCGCCGTCGACGGCGCGGGCTACGACACTCCCACCCCCATCCAGGCGCGCGTCGTTCCGGCCGCGCTCGACGGGCAGGATCTGATCGCGTGCGCGCAGACCGGGACCGGGAAGACGGCCGCCTTTCTGCTGCCGATCCTGCAGCGCCTGGCCGGCGGCCGGCCGTCGCGCGGCCCGCGCGCGCTGGTCGTCACGCCGACGCGCGAGCTCGCCGCGCAGATCGGCGAGGCCACCCTGCGGTACGGCCGCCACCTGCGCGTGCGCAGCACCGTGATCTACGGCGGGGTCGGCATGGAGCCGCAGAGGCGGCGTCTGCGCACGGGTCCGGATCTGCTGGTCGCGACGCCCGGACGGCTGCTCGACCACCTTGGCCGACGGCACGTTGAGCTCGACGGCGTCGAGATCGTGGTCCTCGACGAAGCCGACCGCATGCTCGACATGGGCTTCCTGCCGGACATGCGGCGCATCCTGGCCGCGCTGCCCGCGACGCGGCAGAGCCTGTTCTTCTCCGCCACGATGCCGGACGAGATCGAGGAGCTCATCCGCCGGACGACCGGGAGCCCGACCGTCGTCGAGGTCGCCCGCCGGGCGACGCCGGTCGATGCCGTCAAGCAGGTCGTGCACCCCGTTGCCGAGGGCGGCAAGAAGGACCTGCTGGCCGCGCTGCTCGAGCGCCCCGACGTGCAGCAGGCTCTCGTCTTCACCCGCACCCGGGCTCGCGCGAATCGCCTGGCTCGGCGCCTGGAGAAGTCCGGCCGACAGGTCGCCGCGGTCCACGGCAGCAAGAGTCAGAGCGCCCGCACGCGGGCGCTCGCCGGCTTCCGCGCCGGCCGGATCGATACGCTGATCGCGACCGACGTCGCCGCGCGCGGCATCGACGTGCACGGCATCAGCCACGTGATCAACTTCGATGTCCCGTACGTGCCCGAAGACTACGTGCATCGCATCGGCCGCACCGCGCGGGCCGGCTCGAGCGGGCATGCCGTCACCCTGGTGACGCCCGCGGAGCGACCGCAACTTGCCGCCATCGAGCGGCTCGTCGGGGCGTCGATCCCGCGCGAGAAGGTGGCCGGGTTCGACGTGCCGCTCGACGCCGGGACACCGCCCGGCCGGCGGCCGACCCGGTCCCCGGACGGAGCCGGTCGCGGGCGGAACGGAGCCCGCGCGTCGCGCAAGGCCGGGCAGGCGCGCAACGAAGGCCGGGGGCAGGGCGCCGGACGAACCCGCAAGGCAGGCCCGGGGCGCAAGGCGGGCCCGGGGCGCAACGCGGGCCAGACGGCCGGTCCGGCCGCCAAGTGGCGGCGCCGGCGCCGCCGCCCGGTCTCGGCGGCCTGATCGCGATTCCGCGCGTCACCCCTCGAGGTGGATCTCGGCGATCGCGATCCCGCTCTCGCCGGCGACCGCGTAGAGGAGATAGATGCGGCCGCTGGCCGCGTCCTCGAAGACGGCTGGATCGCGGAGCTGGTTGACGTGGCCGTAGGCGGTGCTGCGGACCGAGGGCTCGAGCGGCGCGTCGGCGCCTTCCCAGTCGAGCTCCGGCCGCAGCACCTCGACGCCCGGCGTCTCCTTCCACGACATCCAGTCGCCGGCCAGGTCGATGCGGCTCAGCTTGATGCGCTCCGGCGCCTCGCCGACCTCCGTCCAGAAGACCAGCAGGCTGTCGCCCCGTTTGAGCAGCGCCGCGTGCCGCATGTCGGGGTTGAAGAGGAGCGGCCCCTCCTCGAAGCCGCTCAGCGGATCGCGGGAGCGGTAGAACTGTCCCGGCATCGACATCGCGTAGGTGTAGCCGTCGTGCGCGAACGCCCGCAGGTAGCTCCGTCCCAGCCGCTCCGGCCGCGCCTCGAAGCGGATGCCGTCGGTCGAGGTCGCCACGCGCGTCACCTGCGTGCTGACGTCGTCGAGGCCGTGGAAGTACATGACGATGCGCCGGTTGGCATCGTCCACGTGGACGTCGGGCGAGGCGATGTGCGGCGTCGTCGCCTCGAACAGCCCGTCGTGCGACATCGGCACGCCGCGCCGCTCCTGCGACGCCCGCAGCCGCGCCGCCACGTCGGGCGCCACCTCCGGCGGCTCGGTCAGGAAGTGCGAGTCGGCAATCTGCAGGCTGCCGGGCGGATGGATGGTCCACGGTCCGAGCACGTCGTCGGCATAGGCGAGCCGGATGTAGTGGCCCTTGTGGTCCGCGAAGTACAGGTAGTAGGCGCCGAGCGCGTCGTCCACCCAGTCCGGGACCCGGATGAGCGAGGGGCCCTGGATGTTCACGCCGATGCTCGGATGCAGATCCGGCATGATGATCGGCCGGTCGAGGAGCCGCTCGACGCGCACG
>JAPOYG010000387.1 GCA_026706755.1 Acidobacteriota bacterium | reverse complement strand
CGCGCCCGGCTCTCGTTCCTCAACGACTGGACGTCGGTGTTCCTCGCCGCGGTCGAGCGCGGCGGGAACGCCCTGCCGCACCCGGCGACGCTCTTCGCCATCCTGGCCGGCGTGATTATCGTGGTATCCGGCATCGCCACCCGGTTGGGGATCGAGGCGGTCCACCCCGGCACGGGCGCGACGATCGAGCCCGTGAGCCTCATGACGCTCGAGGGGCTCCACCGCATCCTGATCGAGATGGTGGCGAACTTCACGACCTTCGCCCCGCTCGGGACAGTCCTGGTCTCGATGCTCGGCATCGGGGTGATGGAGGCGAGCGGGTTGATCGCGGCGGCGCTCCGGCTGCTGGTCCTCTCCGCCCCCAAGCGGCTCCTGACGTTCGTCATCGTGCTGTCGGGCGTGCTCTCGAACACCGCGAGCGAGATCGGCTACGTGCTGCTGGTGCCGCTCGGTGGCATCATCTTCCTGGGCGCGGGAAGGCACCCCATCGCCGGGCTCGCGGCGGCGTTCGCGGGCGTGTCGGGCGGTTACAGCGCCAACCTGCTCCTTGGGACCATCGATCCGCTGCTGGCGGGACTGTCGGAGGAAGCGGCGCAGATCGTCCAGCCGGGCTACGAGGTGAACGCGGCCGCCAACTACTTCTTCATGGTGGTTTCGACGTTCGTCATCGCCGCCGCCGGCACCTGGGTGACCGAGAGGATCGTCATTCCGCGGCTCGGGGAGTACACCGGCGAGGAGCGTTCGACCGACGTCGACACCCTCTCCGCCGAGGAGCGGCGCGGGCTGCGGTTCGCCGGGGTGGCGTCCGCCATCTTCGCCGCCGTGCTGCTCTGGGGCACGGTGCCCGAGGCCGGCTTCCTGCGCGACCCGGAGACCGGCAGCCTGCTCCGGTCACCTTTCCTCTCGGGCATCGTGGCGTTCATCTTCCTCGGCGGCACCTGGGTGGGCATTGCCTACGGCGTCGGGGCCGGACGGTTCAAGAGCGACACCGACGTGATGAACGGCATGGGGAAGACCATCGGCACCCTGGGCACCTACCTGGTGCTCGTCTTCTTCGCGGCGCAGTTCGTCGCCTACTTCAACTGGACCAACCTGGGGTTGATCATGGCGATCAAGGGGGCCGAGACCCTGCGCGCGTCGGGTCTCGGCGGGGTGCCCCTGATGCTCAGCTTCGTGCTGCTGTCGTCGGCTCTCAACCTGCTCATGGGCAGCGCCTCGGCCAAGTGGGCGGTCATGGCTCCGGTCTTCGTCCCGATGTTCATGCTGCTCGGCTACACGCCCGAGCTTACGCAGGCCGCCTACCGCATCGGCGACAGCACGTCGAACGTCATCGCCCCGATGATGTCCTACTTCGCGCTCATCGTCGCCTTCTTCGAGCGCTACGACAAGACATCCGGCATCGGCACGGTGGTCGCCACCATGCTGCCCTACACGGTCGTCTTCCTTGCCTGCTGGTCGGTGATGCTCGTGATCTGGATGCTGCTCGGCGTGCCGGTCGGACCGGGCGCGGGGCTCTATCTGCAGGCCGCCGGATAGGCCGCCGGCCGGAGGCGCACCCATGCACCTGGAAGAAGTGAACTTTCTCGCCGTCGCCCTGGCCACCGTTCTCGCCTTCGCGCTGGGGGCGCTGTGGTACTCGCCCATCCTGCTCGGGCGCCAGTGGATGGCGGCGAACGGCTACACCGAGGACAAGCTGCAGGAGATGCAGCAGGGCGCCGGCAAGCTCTACGGCATCTCCGCCGTCTGCTGGTTCGTGATGGCCACCGTGCTCGCGCTCGTCGCGCCGCACTTCGGGGAAGGCGTCGGGGCGACGTTCCACATGGCGGTGCTGCTGTGGTTCGGCTTCGCGGCGACCACCGGCCTCACGAACAACCTCTTCTCGGACCGGCCGCTGCGGGCCTGGCTCATCGACGCGGGCTATCAGATCGGCACGCTGGCGCTCATGTCGATCGTGCTGGGGCTGTGGCGCTGACGCGCCTGTCGACGTGCGGGGCCCCGCGGCGCCGAGCCGGCAGGCCACCCGGAGGCGTCGCCGCCGATGTCGCGACGCCGGCACGCGCTGGCGCGGGGTGGCGGCCCTCGGCGACAGGTGCCGCGCGCGACGAGCGGCGATGGCTGACGACCAGACGTTCCGGCTGATCATCGCCCTGGGGATGGCCGCCTTTCTACCGGTCGCCGTGTATCACCGCGTGCGCTCGCAGGCCAGCCGCGAAACGCTCGACCGGCGGCAGGAAGGGCTCTTCATCCTCCTCACGCTCCGCCCGCTCGGCCTGGCGACGATGGGCGGCGTCGTGGCCTTCGTCCTCGATCCGGCCTGGATGGCGTGGGCGTCCGCGCCGCTGCCGGCGGCCCTGCGCTGGGCCGGTGCCGCGGTCGGCGTGCCCACGGTAGCGCTCGGCGTGTGGACGTTCCGGAGCATCGGCCGGAACATCACCGACACCGTCGTGACGAGACGCGAGCACACGCTCGTGACCCACGGTCCGTACCGCTTCGTGCGCCACCCGTTTTACGTCACGACCGGTCTCGCGCTCGTCGCCAACAGCCTGACCACGGCCAACTGGTTCATCGCGCTCACGGGCGCCGCCGCCCTGGCCCTCATGGTCGTCCGGACCACGACGGAGGAGGCGAAGCTCGTCGAGCGCTTCGGCGACGACTACCGCCGCTACATGGCGCGGACCGGCCGCTTCTTCCCGCGGCTCCGGTCCGCGCCAGGAGCGGACCAGGAGTCTGCGCCGTAGAACCCGTCGCGAGGCTCCACGTTCGGCCCGGCCCCAGCGCCGTCAGGCAACGATTCGCGAGCGAGCGGCCAGCCTCAGTGGCCGCCCTCCGCCGGCAGCCCGTCGAAGCCGGGTGGGAGCTGGGCTCCGAGCGAGTTCTGGAACATCGCGAGCTGGGTGTAGTTGCCGACGATCAACACGACCTCGACGAGCTGGTGCTCCGTGTAGCGCTCGGCCAGCGCCGCCCAGGTCGGGTGGGAGACGAAGCGGCTCGCGTGCAGCTCGTCCGCCGCCCTGAGCAGCGTGCGGTCGAAGTCGCCCCAGCCGGCAACGTCGGCGCCGGCCGTCACCCGCCGGATCTCCTCCGGGGTCAACCCGGCCTCCTGCCCGATGACGTCGTGCCGGCCCCAGATGTAGTCGCCGCGCGACAGCCACGCGGTGCGCAGGATGAGTATCTCCCGGTCACGGGTCGGTATCGTGGCGTTGCGCACGAAGAAGCCCGTGTAGTCCCAGTACCGCTGGCACATCTCGGTCCCGTCGGGGCAGAGCTCCCGCATCGGGCCCTCCCCCACGTCGTCGGGCAGCGTGATGCGCGGGGCGCCGAGGTGCTCGAACGGCGCCACGCGGCTCACACCCGGCTCCTGCGCCGAGGCGACTGCCGCGCCAACCGCGAGGGCTCCGCCGACGATGACAACGGCGACTGCCAGGCCAATCCTCCGCATCGTGCACCTCCTTGCCGACGGCGCCGCCCTTTGCGGCGCATGGCCCCATACCGTAGCATCACGGCATCGCGTTGGTGCTGCCGACGACCTGCGACTCGTTCCAGGCAGCCGGCGCGCCGGACGACAAGGCGCGCGAGGCCGCCGGAGAGATCGCAGGCTTCCAGGATCGTCTCGCCGGCTTCGAATCGGACGTCGACTCGTCGATGGATGATCGGCTTCAACCTGGCTCTGTCCATGGCCATCGTGGCGCTCTTGTTGCGAGGGCCCGCGATCTGACCGATCGCGATGCGCCGTCGAGTGGGAGGTAGCTCATGAAGATCCGCGCGTGCCTGGCGTCGCTGGCGGCCGCACTGTTCCTGGCGGCACTGCCCGCCCCGGTCGCGGCGCAATGCGATCCGGACGGTGAGGTGCAGTTCGTCTGCGGCCCGGCCGACCCCGAGGATCTGGCCGCGGTGCCGGAGTCGCCTTGGGTCATCGTCTCGAGCATGGCCAACCCGGGGCAGCTCTACGCGACCGACAACCGCGACCACTCGTCGCGGCCCATCTTCCCGCTCGACACGTCGGCCCCGCGGCACGACATGGCGACCTACGACGCCTGCCCCGGCCCCGACACCACCGGATTCCAACCCCACGGCCTCGGCCTGCGCGCCGGGGCGGACGGGATGCACACGCTGTACGTCGTCCGCCACGGGTCCCGCGAGGCGGTCGAGGTGTTCGAGGTCGACGCCAGCGGCCCTTCGCCGACCGCCACCTGGATCGGATGCGCGGTCGCCCCGGAAGGCGTCGGCCTGAACTCGGTCGCGGCGCTGCCCGGCGGCGGCTTCGTCGCCACGAACTTCCAGCGCGATGCGGGCGAGCTCTGGGAGTGGCAGCCCGGCGCGGGGTGGAGCCAGGTGCCCGGCAGCGAGACGGCCGGCCCGAACGGCATCGAGGCCTCGCCCGACGGCCGCTGGCTCTACATCGGCGGCTGGGGCACGCAGTCGCTCATCCGGCTGTCGCGGGGCCGGACGCCGGTGGAGACCGATTCCGTGGACGTCGGCTTCCACATCGACAACGTCCACTACGCGCCGGACGGCTCGCTGCTCGCGGCCGGCCACGCCGGGAGCGGGCCGGATTCGATCTTCGCCTGCCTCGGGCAGGGCGCCTGCGACGGCGTCACGTCGCGGGTGGCGCGCATCGACCCGGAAAGCCTGACCGCCGAGGAGATCGTCCACTATCCCTCGAACGATCTCGTGATTCTCGGCACGGTCGGCATCCAGGTAGGCGACGAGATCTGGGTCGGCGGCGTCGGCGGGGGCCAGCGCATCGCACGCTTCCCGGCGTCGTCTCGCTAGGCGATCTGCGGCACCGAACGGCGCGGACTCCCGGGTTGGTCGAGGCCAGCAGGACGGCACCGCCGCGTGGGAGCCGCAGGCGACGATGCCCGGACCAGGACTGGCCGAGCCACGCGTGAGGTGGCGGAATCGAGGGGGGCATCCGGGTGGCCGCAGCCGGGCCACGGCCGGCGCGCCGGAGGGGAGCTTCATGCGGACAATCAAAAGTTCGGAGTCGCGCAACACTTCGGTGTCGCGGGAGTGGCCGGCGGTCCTGCGGGGCGCGGCGCGCATCGTGGTCGCCCTCGGCCTCGTCTTCGCGGTGGCCGCCCTGCCGCAGGCGCAGGAAGCGCCGCTGGTGAACGCGGCCGGCGAGGTCCGGGAGGCGGCGTACGACCACCTGCGGCGCGCGTTGACCGGCCCGGACCGGGTCTACGAGCGCATCGACGGCCGGCAGCTCAAGGGGTGGCTGAACGACGTCGTCGCCTTCTCGCGCCGGAGCCGCGACGACGGGAACCGCTACTGGGGGCGCATCTCCGGCACGCCGTACGAGCGGATGACGGCCGACTGGACGGAGGAGCGCTTCCGCGAGCTCGGCATGGAGAACATCCACCAGGTGGAGTTCGAGCTCGGGCCGCAGTGGTTCCCCACGGACTGGACGCTCCGGGCCGAGAGCGGCGACGAGCGCGTCAGCTTCGGATCGGCCAACCCCGCGACGCGCTCGGATGCGGTTGCGGAGCCGATCACGGCCGAGGCGGTCTGGGTCGGGCTCGGCACGGACGCCGACTTCGCGGGGCGCGACGTCGCCGGCAAGGCGGTCATCATCCAGACCATCCTCGCGCCGGGCCAGATGGGCAACTCCGCCTCGTGGGAGGGCGCCACGAAGCGCGCCGAGGAGGGCGGGGCCGCGCTCATCATCGGCATCTGGGGCTACGCCGGAAACATGGCCATCTGGCAGAGCCTCAGCTCGTTCCAGATGCTCCGCAACCCGGACGGCACGGCGCGCTACACCCGCGCCCAAGTGGCCACGCCCGGCTTCTTCATGGGTTTCGAGGACGGGCGGCGCCTGCGCGACATGGTCGCGATGGGCGAGACGGTGCGGATCACCGCGACGCTCGACACGGAGATCCGCGAGGGCCTCAGCAGCCCGAGCGTCTTCGGCACCCTGCCCGGCACCACCGACGAGACGATCCTCGTGATGGCGCACATGGACGGCTACTACGACGCCGCCCTCGACAACGCCTCCGGCATGGCGGTGATGATTGGCCTCGCCGACTACTTCGCCGCCATCCCGCGGGAGGAGCGCCGCCGCAGCATCACCTTCATCGGCACGGCCGGCCACCACGTCGGGTCGCCGAACGCGCCCTACCTGCGCGACCAGGGGATGCTGGAGAACACGGCCCTGATGGTGAATTGCGAGCACGTCGCGCCGACGCAGTTCGTGGCGTTCAACAACGAGCTGCGCCTCACGACCACGGTCTCGCCCCGCCGCTGGTGGGTCCACGGCAGCCAGGCCCTGCTCGACATCGCCCTCGACGCCTACGACACGTTCGGCGTCACCCTCATCGGGGCCATGGACGGGCGAGCGACCGGCGAGATGATGGCCATCGACAAGGAGGCCCCGTCGGTGCAGCTCATCCGCTCGCCCGAGCACAAGCACACCGACTGGGACATCCCGGAGCTCGTACCGGCGGCCGGCATCGAGGCGGTGGCGCGGGCGTTCGCCAGGATCATCGACCACGCGAACACGCTCGACATCGACGAGCTGCGGCCGTAGGCGTGCGCGGGCGCCCGCGCTCCGTCTTGGCGCTCAGGCGTGCCTGCACGGATCCCGCGGCGTACTTCCGCGGGGGACCGGAGTGGGTAGGCCGCATCGTGGCCGACTGCCGCCGGGGAATCGGGTGTCGGAGCGATGGCCGGAGGCAGGCTGCACCGATGCGACCCGCCCGGCGGCGACGACAGGACTGGCGGGGGCCCGCGTGCTACAGTGGACGAAGTGGAAGCACACGGCGGTCCCGTCGCCGGGGACCTCTCGGCCACGATGCACATCGGGCCGCTGGGCTCCACGATCCACGTTCTTCGCGCCGATGCGGGAACGGTAGCCGAGCTCGCCGCCATCGACTGGAATCGGCGCTTCCGGCAGGTGTGTCTGGATCCGGTGCGCGGGATCATCACCCTGATGACCCCCTCGCGCCTTCACGGCGATCTGGCCGAGATCCTGGGCCAAATCGTGGATGCGGCGGGTAGCGTCGTCACCGGCGCCTCGAAGGGCCTCCGTGACACCCGCCTCCGCGGGCCGGCGGATCCTCCCGGCACGGGGATGGAACCGGACTGCGCGTTCTACGTCGGCGAAAACGCCAGGGCCTATCGCGCAGCCCTCGTCGACGGCGAGGCAGCGGCCGACGCCTTCTTCGAGCGGACCCCGCCCGACCTGGTGGTCGAGGTCGAGATCACGAACGCCGACGCCGGCAAGGTCGAACGCTACCGCGACATCGGCGTGCGCGAGCTCTGGCGCCTGCACGGGCGCAAGGGAACGCGGGACTTGCGGGTGGAGTTTCTCGCCCTCGGCCCCGGGACGCCGCCGCGCAGTCTCGCCGCATCGCGCGTTCTCGGCGGCCTCACGGGCGGCGACGTTCGCGAGGCGGTGGACGGGGTGCGGCTCAGCCTGACGGCCGACGAGCGGAAGGAGGCTGTCGCTCGGGTCGTACGCCGGCGGCGCGCGGGAATCCGCATACGCGAGGAGGGCGCCGACTGGGGCGCGGCGCGCCACGAGTCTGCGCCGTAGAACGGCGAGGACACCCTCGACGTCGGTCGAGCGCCGAGCGGAAGAGTGCGGCGAAGGGCGGGCGAGCGTCGCAGCATGCGCATCGGCATCCCCACCGAGATCAAGGCGGACGAGAGCCGCGTCGCCGTTACCCCCTCGGGCGTCGCGGCGTTCGCCGCCCGCGGTCACGAGGTGGTCCTGGAAGCGGGCGCGGGGCTGAGCAGCGCGATCCCGGATCGCGCCTACCGGGCCGCCGGCGCGACGGTCGTCGAGGGGGCCGACGCGGTCTGGGAGCGCGCCGAGCTGATCCTGAAGGTGAAGGAGCCGCTCGAGCCCGAGTTCGACCGGATGCGGCCGGGGCAGATCGTCTTCACCTACCTCCACCTTGCGGCCTCGCGGGAGCTGACCGAGCAGCTTCTCGAGCGCCGCGTGGTCGGCATCGGCTACGAGACGGTGCAGCTCGCCGACGGGACGCTGCCGCTCCTCGTGCCGATGTCGGAGGTCGCGGGACGGCTGTCGATCCAGGCGGGAGCGACCTCGCTCGAGATGCGCTCCGGCGGCAAGGGGCTGCTGCTGCCGGGCGTGTCGGGCGTGCGGCGCGGCCGGGTGACGATCCTCGGGGCGGGCGTCGTCGGCCTGAACGCCTGCGTCGTCGGCGTCGGCTTCGGCGCCGACGTCACGATCGTCGACATCAACCCGCTGCGTCTCGCCTACGTCCGCGACGTCGTGCAGGGCCACGTCACCACGCTGATGTCGAACGCCGCGAACATCGAGGGCGCCGTGGCCTCCGCGGACCTCGTCATCTGCTCCGTGCTCATCCCGGGCGCCAAGACGCCGCGACTCGTCACCCGCGCGCACCTCGCGCAGATGGAACCGGGCTCGGCCCTCGTCGACGTCGCGGTCGATCAGGGAGGTTGTGCGGAGACGAGCCGGCCCACCACGCACCACGACCCGCGCTACGTCGAGGAGGACGTGGTCCACTACTGCGTCTCGAACATGCCGGGCGCCGTCCCCCACACGTCGACCTACGCGCTGACCAACGCCACGATGGCCTACGCCCTGGCGGTCGCCGACCACGGTTGGCGCGCCGCGGCGGAGCGCGACCCGGCGCTCGCCAAGGGGGTGAACGTCGTCGAGGGGAAGGTGACCCACCCCGCGGTAGCTGCCGCGCACCGCCTCGGCTTCGTCCCACTGCACCGGACGTAAGGCTCGGCGTCTGCGCCGGAGAGCGTGCGCTGCCGGAATGCCGAGCCGGCGCGGACCCTCGACGCGCCCGTCCCCCGGCGCGCGCCAGATGGAGCATGCGGCCGTGCTATGGTGAACACATGGTCGAGCGAGAAGCGCGCCTGGCGGCAGGCCCCGCGGCCACGATGCACACGGGACCGCGAGATTGGCGTGGGCGAGATGTGGCGGCTGCACGGCCGCAAGGGCACGAGGGAACTGCGGGTGGAGTTCCTCGCCCTGCAGCCGGGGGCTCCCCCGCGCCCCCTGTCCGCCTCCGAGGTCCTGGGCGGCCTGACGCCCGACGACGTGCGCGAGGCCGCTGCCAGCGTGCGACTGGCGTGCTACAGTGAACCCAATGGCCGCGGACGACGCCTCGACCGGGATCGGCAGCCCGGCGACGATGCACACCGGGCCGCTGGGCTCCGTGGTCCACGTCCTGCGCGCCGACGCCGGGACCGTCGCCGAGCTCGCCCGGATCGACTGGAACCGGTGGTTCGGCCGCGTGTGTCTCGACGCCGTGCGCGGGCTCGTCGTCCTGATGGCCCCCTCGCTTCTGCACGAGCACCTCTCCGCGACCCTCGACGACGTCGTGGACGCCGCCGCGACGCGCGCCTCGACGCGCCTGCGCAGCGCGCGCCTGCGCGCACCGCACGATCCGCCGGGGACGGGAATGGAGCCGGACTGCGCCTTCTACCTCGACGAGCGGGCCGAGGCATATCGCGCCGCACTCGTCGAGGGCGAAGCCGCGGCCGAGGTGTTCTTCGAACGCACGCCGCTCGACCTCGTGGTGGAGGTCGAGATCACCCACGCCGACGCCGGCAAGATCGAGCGCTACGGCGACATCGGCGTGCGGGAGCTCTGGCAGTTGCACGGCCGCAAGGGAACCGGAGACCTGCGGGCGGAGTTCTTCGCGCTGCAGCCGGGGACGCCGCCGCGCCCGCTCGCCGCTTCCGCCGTCCTCGACGGCCTCACGCCCGACGACGTCTGCGAGGCCGCACGCCGCCTGCGCCTGTGCGTGTCGCGCGCCGAGCGGACCGAGGCCGTGGCCCGCATCGTGCGCCGCCGTCTGCGCGCCAGCGTGCGCGTCCGCGACGAGGGCGCGCCCTACCGGGTCTTCCTGTCAGGCGGGTGAGTCCCAGGCTCCGCGGCTCGCTCGGGCCGCTCGTCCCGCAAAATAGCCAATCGCAGAGGCACCAAGAACATGTGGTAGGGTCACAACATGCCGGCTCGACCCGTCCAGATTTCCATGGATGCGGAGTTGCTGCGCCGCATCGACGCGGATCCCGAGGTTCGCCAACGGGGCAGGTCCGTCTTCGTCCGCTCGGCGATCGAGCTGTACCTGCGCGCCCGACAGCGACGGGAGATTGACGAGCAGATCGAGAACGCCTACGCCGGACACGCGGACGAACTGCTGGACGAAGTCAGGGACCTGGTGAACGTTCAGGAATGGCCGCCAGAGTGAATCGCGGCGAGATCTGGCGTCTGCACCGGGCGCATCCCGACGAGCGCCGACCGGTCGTGGTCATCAGCCGGCCCTCCCTGATACCTCTCTTGCACACCGTCATCGTGGCGGCGGTGACGTCCACCTCGCGTGGAGCGCCAACCGAGGTATCCGTCGGCGTGGAGGAAGGCCTGAAGCAGGCGTCGTGTGTCAACCTGTGTCATCTCTTCACCGTGCCCCAGAGTCAGCTCAAGGGCTTCGTCGGCGTCCTTGGCCCGGTCAAGAGGCGCGAACTGTGCCGCGCGCTGGCGATCTCCACGGGATGCGATGCGTAGCGATTCTCCAGCCCTGCCTTGGCCCTGACCCCAGCGTGACGAACCCTCGGCGGGAGAACGACGGACGCGGGCGGGTGGCGGCACGTGCGCATCACGCTCGAACCGAACAACCCCGACTTCGAGCCGATGGAGCTCACGGTGGACGACGAGGACTCGGTGGCGGGTCGTCGCCGAGCTGATCGAGGCGCTGGGGACCGACCCGCCGCAGTGATGCCGCGGCGCGCAGCTTGCTCAACGTCGCAGCACGTGCGTACGTCGCGTTGGTCCGACAGGCTTGCATTGCAGTCCGTGAAGCTCGGCGTCGCTCTGCTGCTGGTCGCCGTCGCAGCGACGACCGTGCTCGCGACGAACGAGAATGCCGACGCGCCGGCTCCGTGCACGCCGTTCCTGGATCGGCCGATGCGCGCCGTCCCCGTCTCCGATCCGCGCGTCGCGGGCCGCGAGCCCTCGTTCCTGCGGTCGCCCTGCCTTCGTGGCTTCCCGGGCGAAACGGCTGCTCAGACCACGGCGCCGGCCGACATCTATCGGTGGCTGGCGCCGGATGCGGCCGTCCAGGCCGCATCCGCCACGACCGCGATCCCGCCGGGGCTGGGCGCCATCCTGGTGCCCTCGATGTCCGGGCCGGACAGCGAGCCGCAGGCGCTGGTGTTCCGCGGCGGCGAGCAGGTCGCGAGCGGCCCCACCGGCGCCCGGATCCTCGTGGAGCCGGGAGCCTATCTCGTGCGGGTGGGCAGCGGGGCAATCTCCCAGATGGTGTCCGTCCCCGTCGACGTACAGGCCGGCGCAACGACCGTGGTGCCCGCGCAGTGGGGCGGGTTGCGCATCGAGGTCGTCGACGAGAGCAACCTCCCGCATCGCAGCGTCTACGAGGTCATCCGGGTGGTGGACCGCCAACCCTACACGGTCGGCTTCGGCGCCGACACGCTGCAGGGCGAGCGGCTGCTGACCCTGTTGATGGCGCCGGGGCTGTATCGCATCGTGCAGTCCGGTTCGACCTACCGTGCGCGCACGGACTTTGCGACCGTGCTCGTGCCCGAGGGCGGGCTCGTCCGCTACCGGCTGGTCATCAATCCCACCAGCGGCCAGTTCCGGGGCGCCGGGGTGATGACGCCCGATGAGCTCGGGGCTGCACCTGACGTCTCGTCGTGGGACGCGCCGGAGGTCTCCCCCTGGAACCGCCGCTACGCGATCGGCCTGTCGGCGCCGTGGACGTCGACCCGCAACGTGATCGGCGCGAGCAACGAGACCGCGTTCGGCGCGGACCTGTTCTTCGACCACTACGTCACCTATCAGCGCGACCGCGACCTGTTCAGCGTGGTCGTGGAGCTGGAGTCCGGCTTCGTGAAGGTCACGCCGGAGGCGTCGGCTGCGAGGCCGTGGCAGAAGACGCACGACCGATTCCGGAGCGACGTGCTGTATTCGCGCTTCCTCAACCCGCGCGTCGGGCCCTACGCCCGCTTCGGTCTGCGAACGGCCCTGTTCGAGTCGAACACGCTGGTCACCGAAGATACGCTGATCTCGCGGCAACTCGTCGACGGGCGGCGCGAGCTGACCCTCGTGCCGGCCAACAGCACGTTCCCGACGGGCGACGCGTTCAGCCCGCCGGAGTATCGCGAGGGGTTCGGCCTGAACACCCGCCTGTTGCAGGGGCGGACCGTACGCCTCGACTGGCGGGTCGGCGCCGGCTTTCGGCAGAACCGGTTCGCGGGGGCCTTCTTCCTCGACGACGACGAAGCGACTCCGGAGCTGGAGTACGTGGAGGCCACCAACTTCCACGAGACGGGGTTGGAGACGACCGTGGTCGCGACCGCTCGCTATCGATTCCTGCTCTACAACACGAGCCTCGATCTGTTCAGCAACTACGCGGCGCCGGAGCCGGCGGTCGATTGGCGCAGCACCTTGAGCTGGCGGCTGACGCCCGAGCTGTCGCTGGACTACAAGGTGGACCTGTTGCGGCTGCCGCGGGTGAGCGAGAGGAACCAGGTGGCCCAGCGGTTGCTGTTCCGCTACTCGATCGGCTCGTAGCCCCGGGGCGGTCGCGGCCGCTCAGCGGGCCCAGTACGGGAGGGGCTCCCGCTCGGCGCTCTCCAGGTGCGCCGGACCCGCCTCGTCGCCCCCGAGGCCGACGGTCTGCTGCTCCGCGTCGATGACGAGCGGGGCCGCCAGAGACATGCGGCCCTCGCCGTTGCCTTCGGCATCGAGTCGGATCTCGACCACGGTGAAGTCGCGCGGCTCGGTGTCGCCGTCGCGCCACGGGCCGTTCCGGTCCCAGCGGCCGAGAGGCCGGTCCGTCACCAGGACGATGTGCTCGCCGCCGTCGGGCAGCTCCGTGCGGTGGGTGTACTTCAGGGCGTAGCCCAGGGCGCCGCCGGTCCAGATGTAGCCCACGGTCTGGAGATCCTGGAGGGCGTCGCTGATCGTCTCGGCGCCGTCTTCGTAGGCCACGGCCCCTTCGAGCGCGGACTCGATCTCCGCCAGCACAGCCTCGCGATCCGCCTCCTCCGACCAGCGCAGCACGTTGATCCGCAGCTCGACGCCGGGGGCGCTCATGTTGGCCGTGGTGCCGGTGAAGGTCTCCGGGGGCGGCGGGGGCTGGGCCGCGGCGGCGGTGGCCGCAACGACGATGGCGATGCCCACGGCCGCCACTCGAGCGGCCCTCCCGGTCTCATCGGTTCGGAACATGTCTCCCCCTCTGCAACATGCACGTCGCGAGCGGGTCGCTCGCCATCTCCCAAGGGGCTCGATCAATAGCGCCGGCCGGCGACGGGTGTCAAGT
>JAPOYG010000472.1 GCA_026706755.1 Acidobacteriota bacterium | reverse complement strand
TGTCTTCCCCCCTGGGCACTTTGATGCCGTCGGCCCGTGGGGGTCCACCTCAGCCCCCACCGACGGTCACTTGAGGGGAGCGTCCATTCCATTCCAAACGGGCCGGGTCTCCGGAGGTCGGGGCGAGGCCCTGGCGGCGGTCTCGGCCGTCGGCCGGGGGTGAGGATCGGGCCCGAGCCGGAGGCGGGCAAGACCCGTCCGAGTGGTCGCGGGTATCGATCAGAAGCTCGGTTCCTGTCCCCGGTCCCGCCGCGTCGTGCGCCCGGGCGGCGACGTCGCCGGCGCCGGTTCGGGCCGCGTCTCCGGCGTGCGGACCGGAACGTGGCGCCGTCCCTCGGCAGGACGCTCGACCGGGCCATCGCTCCGGAGCGGCCTCGAAGGCGGCGGGGACTGGTCGCGCTGCGCCGCAGCCGCGACGGGCGGGGTTCGGGCGCCGTCCGCGGGCGGCGAGGCCGGCCGCGGCTGCGGCATGACCTTCTCCAACTCGGTGATCATCGCTGCCCTGACGACGCCGATCAGCTCGTCACGAGCGGCCGCGAGTTCTTGCCGGCTCGGCGGGCCGGGCCGCTCTCGTTCCGGCCTTGGGGTAAGCCAGCGCCGCCCCCGCGGCAGGGCGCTCCATTCGCCGAGGGCCTGCCGATGGCGTTCGTCGGCCGCCGCCTGCTTCCCGGCAAGACAGCGGCGCTTCAGTCCGGCCGCCTCGGTCGAGAGACCGACCGAGGGCACCGTCTCCCAGTTGATCTGCTCGAGGACCGCCCGCTGAGCCGCCGACGTCTTCGGCCGGGCGCTGATCGACTCGGCGACGGAGATGACGGTGTCCGTGGCCAGCGGGATGTCGCCCCACTTCCGGGCGGCCGCCCGAGCGGCCGTGATCAGCTCGCGGGCCTGACGCCGCTCTCGCCGTGCCCGCTCGGCCGCGGCGGCCCGGGCCGGTTCGACGTCGCCGCCCGCCGAACGATCCTGACGATGCGTGGCTCTTGACGGGCGAAGCCTGCGCAGCATCCTCTGCACTCGCTCCCGCACCCACTCGAAGAGCCGCTTCACCAGGCCGGGCGACGCCGGCGGCTCGGGCCGCTCGGCCGCGATGGCAACCGCGCGGGCGCGCTCCGAGAGTGTCCGCGTCAGGCGCCTGCCCGGCCGGCCGGCCTCGGTGAACTCGCCGAAGCCCTCGCCCGTTCGCCGCCACGCCGCGCTCGGGGCGTCCGGGAACACCTGCTCCGCTTCGAGGACCACCCGGTGCTCCCAGGTCGCCGACTGCCGCCGGTCCAATCGCCGCTCGGCGACATCGAGCGCGCGCTCGATGTCGGTCGGCGTCCCCGTGCGCGACCAGGACCGGTTCCGGTCCTCGAGGGCTGCGACGAGCGCCGCGTCGCCGCCCGGCGCCGCGAACAGCTCCCTCACGCGCGAGACGCGCTTCCGCAGTGCTTCGGCCGTCGCGACGGCGTCGTCGAGATCCGCCGTCCCGAACCGCCCGCCGCATCTGCCGAGCTCCCGACGGAACCGGGCGTCGGCCGCCTCGTCCGACAGCACGCCGCGAAGCCGGCCGAGACGCGTGCCGTCCGACTCGGCGGCGTCGAGGGCCGCATCGATGTTCGCGCCCGTCGTCGCGTCGTTGCCGTCCACGTTCCACTTCGGATCGAGGTCGGCCAGGTTTGCGAGCAGCAGCTCCACGCCCCCGGGCACGCGGCCGAGCGCCGTTCGGCGGGCTTTCCTCTCCTCGTCCCGCTTCGCCTCGGCCCGGCGCCGCTCCGCCTCGCGCCGTGCGTCGGCCTCCTTGCGGCGCCGGGCCGCCGCGTCGTCGGCTCGCCGCTGCTCCGCCTCCAGCGCCGCGATCTCCGCGTCGAGCGCCTCGACCTTCAACCTCGCCTCGGCCGCTTCCGCCGCGGCACGCGCGTGCGCCGACCGGGCCTCCCTGGCCGAAGCCGACGCCTCCTCGTACGCGACATACCGATCCGGCTTCTGCGCTGGCGACCGGTCCTCCCATCGGTGCTTCGCCGCCGGCCCGATGTGCGCTGACGGCGGGTTGAGCAGTAGCCGTTCCTCGGCCGCCGCGTCGCCAGCCTCGCGCGCACGCGCCAGTTGCGCGGCGTGGCTCTCCGACGTCACCCGGTCCGCCACGCCCGCGCGGCCAAACGCCAGGTTCATCTCCGCCGCCCACGCCTGCCGCGTCTCCTCCAGCCACGCCCGCGGCTTCGTGCGCTCGCTCTTCCTCGCGCCCCCAGCCGCCGGGTCCCCGCCTGTCGGCGCCGCCCGACGGAACCACTGCTCCGCCGCCCGCGCCACCCCGTCGTTCACCCGCTCCGAGAACACCAGGTGCAGGTGCGGGTTGTCCGCCACCCCCGCCTTCTTCGAGTGGCCGGCGTGCACCGCCAGCGTGTACGGCAACTCGCCCGCCGTCACGTGCGCCGCGAAGCTCCGCGCCAGATCGAGCCGATCGGCAGCGTCCAGCGAGTTGGGCAGCGCCGCCGTCAGCGACCGGAACAACCGGCCGTTGCTCCGCTCGTGGCTGTCGGCCGCCGCCCAGTACAACCGCGCGTCCGACGACGCGAACGACGGCATCGAGCCCGACTCGAGGTGCACCACCTCGTCCCGGCTGGCCGCCCCGTACTTGCCGGCGCGGCTGATGTAGTCGTACTTCGCCGCCGCCGACTGGCCGGCGGAGCGGCTGCCCGTCTTCACGTTGACGTGGCAATACATGGCGTCGTGCTGTTCTGGCCGAAGGCTCTCGTCGCACGTCGGTTTCGCACAGCGAAACCGGTAAGTGCGCCCTTCGGGTTTTTCGGCTCTCTCAGCGGGCGCTGCGGAGTCCAGGGAACTCGTGGCTGGTCTTGTTACGTCTGCACATTTTCTCCCGCCGCAGATTGATGATATATACCGGTCATGCAGCCATCAAGACGCGCGACTCGGATCGCCCACCTCAAGACCCGGCGCCAGCAGATTGCGGCCAGCGCGAAGGATGCCGACAGGCGGATCGGGGCTCAGCTGCGTCAGCTTCAGACGCACGAGGCGAAAGCGGAACGCAAGCGGGAGACCCGGCGCAAGATCATCATCGGGGCCATCGTCCGCGCCGCACAGACGTCGCAGACCGACATCAGCCTCGACTGGCTCGATGAGCAGATCCGGGCGCTGACCCGGCCCGACGACCGTGCCCTCTTCGGTCTCGACGGAGAGCCGTGCGCCGACCCTGCCGGCGCGGACAAGGCCGAGGCAACCGCGCGGCCGGCCCCGATCACCGCCCGGCAGAAACAGCTGTTGGCCGAGCTGGTCGAGGAGCATCCGCAGTTCGCGCGGGAGCTCGGCGTCGACCCCGACGCGCCCGGGCTCGAACAGCTCGGCAAGGCGAAGGCGGCCTCCTTGATCGGCGCGATCCTCGACCGCGCCAACGCGCAGGCGCGGCTTGATGAACGGTGACGACTCGTGCGCCCGGGGCGCCGGGCGGCCGCCGACTGCCGCCCGGCGACCGTCCGTTCGTGAGGGTCGTCGGTGTCGAGCCGTTGGTGGGAAGTGAGCGAAAGGGCAGGTCGTCGAGGACGAAGGTCGGCCGGCGGGCGCCGTCACGGGAGGGAAGGATCCGTCACCGCTTCCTCGGCCCCGCGCCCGCCGGCGGGCCGGTCAACTCTCCGCCAGGCGCTCCGGATTCGCCGGGGGAAGCTGCCGAGCGCAAGGACAGCAATTGCGCCAGCTGCTTCACGCCCTCGACCTGCTGGAGGAGATCCTCCATGTCGGCGCGCCGGACCGAACCGTGCTCGAGCCAGCCCGTGATCCGCCGGTTGAAGGAGGCGGTCGTCTCTTCGAGATGCTCCGCCACCGCGGCCTGGAGCTCGGGCTGCTCGTCGAACAGCGCCCGCCACAAGCCGGTGAGCCGGCCGGGGCGCCAGTCGGGAAGCCGGTGCACCGGGTCCGACGCAGCGAGCCCACCGCGGTACACAGCCAGGATGACGCCGCGGTCGTCGACGCGGGTGCGCTCCCACCGCTCGGCCGCCAGGTCCTGGTGGCCGTTCGGCTTGGGCGGGTCCCAGGCGGCCACCTCGTAGGTGGCCGCCGTCAGCCTGATCAGCCACCGCAGCCCTTCGCGCCCCTTCCGGTCCCGCAGCCAGATCCGCTGGCCGGGCTCGAGCTTCGCGCACGGAGAGACGAGGCAGCAGTCCGCCGACCCGATGCCGGCCGGGACCATCGAGTAGCCGTCGTAGCGCACGTAGAACGCCTGCGGGTCGTCGAGATCCACCGGCGCCGGCCTCGTCCGATCCTGCTCTTCGCTCTCCATCAGGAAGACCTCCGGCGACGGCTGCGACAACACCCGCACCGGCAGTTGGACGCCCGGGTCGAAGCGCGTCAGCGGACGGGACGGCTGTGCGCCGTCGGCCTCGACCTGAACGTCCCGCGACGGACCGATGTAGAGCTCGAGGCCGAGGGCGCGGCAGATCTGCTCGGCGCGGTTCAGGCGGGGGACGTGGCCGCTGAGGACGGACCGGATGGCGTCTTGCGGCAGGCCGCTGTTGACGGCGGCCCGGTACTGGGACTGTCCTCTTTCCGCGAGCCGACGCCGGACCGCCTCGGCGAAATCGATGGCCATCGCACTGGAAAGTATACCGCCTCTCAAGACGAACAGGGACTCTTCTGGACTTCGTGGCCCTGGTCCATTTCGGTACATATGCGTATACATCGGCAGCCTGCATCGAGACCCTCCGTATCGAGCCTGAGCTGAAGACGGCGCTGCGGGAGATCGGCGCCGAGGGCTGCGACCGCGGGTACGACGAAGCGGCCGCGGGGCGCGGCAAGGCGCCCGGCCCCGTGTAACCCGTCGGGTCGCGGGCCGGGGGACGCCGTGCGGTTCTGCAATTCGACGTGACGGCCGGGGCATGCGCCCGGGGATTCAACGATCACTTCCGCGGCGGGCTCGAAGCGGGGGTGCGGCGCGCCGGCGTGCGCCGCCGACGGTCCTCACCGGTCCGGCGGCTTCGCCATGCGGTAGCCGACGCCGCGCTCGTTGAAGAGGTAGGCGGGGCTGGCCGCGCTGTCGCCGAGCTTGCGGCGCAGGTTCTTGACGAAGTTGCGCACCCGGTTCGCGTCGGCGTTCTCACGCTTGGGCCAGACCCGGCGCAGCAGCGTCTCGAAGGTCACGACGCGTCCCGCGTCGAGCGAGAGCAGGCGCACCAGCTCGTACTCGGTGGCGGTCAGCTCGACGGCCTCCCCGGCGACCGTCACCCGGCGCCGCTCGTAGTCGACGGCGAGGTCGCCGACGGCGAAGGGCTCGGGCGCCTCGCGGCGCCGGAGCGCCGCCCGCACCCGGGCGACCAGCTCGGTCGGCGAGAAGGGCTTGACGAGGTAGTCGGCCGCGCCCGACTCGAGCGCCTGGGAGACGGTCTCGTCGCGGCGGTAGGCGGAGATGAAGATGACGGGCAGGTCAGCCAGCTCGGGGACCTGTCGCATCAGCTCGATGCCGTCGACGTCGGGGAGCATCAGGTCGAGCAGAACCAGCCGCGGCCGCTCGGTGCGGATGATGCGCGGCAGGTCCTGCGGCGTGCCCGTTGTCAGCGGGGCGTAGCCGGCCCCCGCGAGCGCGTCGCGGACGAAGCGCAGCGCCCGCGGGTCGTCGTCGACCACGAGGACGCGCGGCGGCTCGCCCGGCTCGGGGGCGGCCGGCGGACCGGCGGCGCGGCCCGCCGCGGCAACGGGCTCGCCGGCCACGGGAATCGTGAACGTGAACGTGGCGCCGCGGCCGGGGCCGTCGCTCTCGGCCCGGATGCGCCCGCCGTGCGCCTCGACGAGCCCCTTCGAGATCGCGAGCCCGAGGCCGTGGCCCGCCGCCCGGCCCTGCCCGCCGCCGCCGTGCTTGCTGAACAGGTGCGGCAGCTGCTCGGGCGCCACCCCGGCCCCCTCGTCGGAGACCGAGACGGCGACGTGCGCGTTCTCGCGCACGGCCGCGACCCGGATCGGAGATGACTCGGGCGCGTGCCGCGCGGCGTTGGCGAAGAGGTTGTTGAGCACCTGGACGATGCGCCGGCGGTCGGCCATCACGGGGGGCAACCCCGCCGGCAGGTCGACGAGGACGGCGTGCCGGCCGCCGCCGCCCGCGAACGTCGTCCGCGCCGACTCCACCAGGTCGGCCACCGCCGAGGGCTCGGGCGACACCGACAGCGTCCCCGAGTCGATGCGCCCCGCGTCGAGCAGGTCGCGGACGAGGCCGCGCATGTGGCCGGCCTGCTCGGCGATGATGCGGAAGAACTCGCGCGTCTCGGCCGGATCGAGATCTGCCGCCTCCTCGAGCCCCGCGTCGGCCGAGCCCTTGATGGCGAGCAGCGGGGCGCGCAGCTCGTGGCTCACCAGGCCAAGGAACTCGGCCCGCAGCCGCTCGATCTCGTCGAGCGGGGCGAGGTCCTGCATGGCCACCACGACGGAGCGGACGGCGCCGCCCTCGGCGCGGATCGGCGTGACGTTGATCAGCATCCGGACGCTGCGCCCGTCGGGGACCGTGAGCTCGACCTCCTCGGCGCGCAACGTCTCGCCCTTGCCGAGCAGCTCAGCCAGCGGAAACTCGCTCAGCGACACCTCCCGCCCGTCGGCGCGGCGGAAGGTGATCGTCTCCAGGAGCTGCTCGGTCGGGCGGCCGGGCGCTCGCAGGCTCTCGACGATGCGCCGCGCCTCGCGGTTGAGCGACACCGGACGACCGCCGCGGGCGTCGAGAACCGCGACGCCGACCGGCGCGGTTTCGACCAGGGCCGCGAGGTCGGCTCGCGCCTGCTGCTCGCCGCGGTGCGTGCGGGCGTTGACGATCGCCGCCGCGGCCTGCGAGGCGAACAGCACCAGCACCTCCTCGTCGTCGTCGGTGAACTCCGCGGCGCCCTCTTTCCCGGCGAGGAAGAAGCTGCCGACGTCGGCGCCGCGGTGGCGCATCGGCGTGCCCAACAGGGTCCGGTAGGGCGCCCGCGAGGGCTCGATGCCGAGCGAGCGGTAGTAGCCCGGCAGGTCGGCGACCCGCAGGGGTCCGGGCAGCTCGCGCAGGTGCGCGTACAGGCGGGCGTTATCTTCGGGTGAGGCCAACGCCTCGCGCTCCTGCTCCGGGGTGAGGCCGGAGAGGACGTAGTCCTCGGGCGCCCCCGCGGCGTCGACGATGACGACGGCGCCGCGGCTGGCGCCGGTGAGCCCGCGGGCGCTCTCGACCGCCTCGGCAAGCACGGTGTCGAGGTCGAGCGTTGCGTTGATGCGCAGGATGGCCGCGCTCAGCGTGGAGATGCGCTCGCGCAGCGCCTCGTTCTCCCGCCGCAGGCCGCCGGAATCCGTCAAGAGGTTCCCTCCTCGCTGATCGGCGCGAATCGCGGTGCGCCGTGGCGCCCGGAATCACGACGTTCACGCCGTTTCGGGCACCGCACGGGCATCATAGCTCAAAAGTTACGGAATCAATATGAAAACAGTTTTTTAGAATACATTCATGATACGCACGATCTGGTAGGTTGTGAGTCATAGGTACTCGTGTCGCTCGCCCTCTCGATCCGAAGGGCTCCCCGAAGATCGTGCGGGGTGAGGAGGGACAGTGGCATGACTCTTGCTCAGCCAGCCAGCAGAGACCCTCAGAGCTGGGGGTCCGCATGCTGAGCACCGACGGGGGCAGCGCGCCACGTCCTATCCACCGCTCCCGGCCTGACCCGCGCGGCGGGCGCACCCGCTCCCTTCTCCTGCCCGTCCTCGCGGTGCTGGTCGGCGCGTTCGCCGCCGCCCCCGTCGCCGCCCAGACGTCGACGTTTCCGCCGGTCACCATCCGGTCGGCGACGCTGACGGTGAATCAGTTGGACGGCGACCTCGGCTGCTCCAATTACTATTCCGGTAAGCGCAAATGTTCGAGCGCCCTCACGGACGACGACTTCATCTATGGAGACACCGTCTATGCGATAAGAAGAATCCTACGGCTCAGGCACGGTGGCCAAACCGCTCTGTGGCTCTCAGTCGACGGCCTTACCGCCGACGAGATCCAGACCACGCTCGGCGCGCTGTCGCTGACCGTGGAGGGCCGCAAGCTTGCCTTCAGCCGCGCCAACGCCAAGCTGGGTACCGTAATCGAATGGACTGAGGGGCTCGCCGGAATCCCCAGCTGGACCGAAGGGCAGCAGGTCAGGTTGAGCCTGACGGCGCTGCCGGCCGCGATTCCCCTGACCGGCTTCCGGGCGACGCCGGGCGACGGGGCGGTGGTGCTGACGTGGGACAACCCGAACTTCCGCACCCGCGGGCGCCCGCGGGTCACGTACGAATGGGAGTACCGGCAGCGTGCGGGGGGCGGCGCCTGGGGGCCGTGGACGGCCATTCCGGGCTATCGGTGCCGCACTGGTAGGGGTTGCAGGCCGTTCCTGGGCCCGGAGGAAATCTTCGTGGCGCGGGGGCTCCGGAACGGCGCGACTTACAGCTTCGAGGTCCGGAGCAAGCCCCACCGCATCGGCTATCGCACGAGCGCGGCCACCCACTATCACAGTGCCGCGGCCCCGGTCACGGCGATGCCGCGTGCGGGCATCGCGCCGGTGCGGGTGACGCCCGGGCCGGCGCCGGACGAGCTGACGGTGGAGTGGACGCAGCCGGACGCGGGTCGCTGGCGAGGTCAAGAACGCTTCGAGGTGCAGTGGAAGTCGGGCACTCAGGACTGGGACGTCTCGGGCTACGACGAACGGAACGACGGCCTGGGCTACGGCAACGCGCGCTGGGTGCTGCGCGACCTGGAGCCCGACACCGAGTACACGGTGCGGGTGTGGACGAGCCTGGGGCCCAGGGTGCTCGGCGAGGCGACGGCGAGGACGGGGCGGCCGGCGCCGGGGAAGCCGGCGCGGTTCGCGGCGGCAGCGGGCAACGCGCGGGCCATGCTCTCCTGGGCCGACCCGGGCGACGCCGACGTCACGAAGCACCAGTACCGGCAGAAGGCCGGCGGCGGGGCCTGGGGCGCCTGGACGGACATCCCGGACAGCGCGCCCGGCGGGGCGAACGCGGCTTCCTGGACGGTGACGGACCTAACGAACGGGGTGACCTACGCCTTCCAGCTGCGGGCGGTGAACGCCGTGGGCGCCGGCCCGGCGTCGGACGAGGCGACAGCGACGCCGACGGCGCCGCCGGCGAAGCCGTCGGGCTTGACGGCGACGGGCGGGGACGCCCAGGTGACGCTTGCCTGGGCCGGCCCGGACGACTCCGACGTCACGAAGCACCAGTACCGGCAGAAGGCCGCGGGCGGGGCCTGGAGCGCCTGGACGGACATCCCGGACAGCGCGCCCGGCGGGGCGAACGCGGCCTCCTGGACAGTGACGGGCCTCATGAACGGGGTGACCTACGCCTTCCAGCTGCGGGCGGTGAACGCCGCGGGCGCCGGTTCGGCGTCGGACGAGGCGACGGCGGCGCCGGCGGAGCCGCCGCCGGCGACCACCGTCTGGTCCGCGACGCTGACAGTGGACGCCAGGCCCTACTCCGGCCTCTTCGGGTGCAGCAATTCCAGGATCTTTCACGACAACTGCGCGGACAAGCTCTCGGACAACGACTTCGAGCATGGCGGCGTCACCTACCGGGTGGTGGTGGCGCGGTGGTGGGAAGAGCAAGGGGTCTTCCAGTTTTCGTTCGACGGCCTTTCCGTTGCCTCGGCCAAGGCGGCGTTCGGCGCGCTGACGCTGAACGTGGACGCCAGCAGCCTCGCCATCAGCCGCGCCGGGGAAGTGGACGGGTACCTGAGCTGGCAGTTCGCAAACCCGCGCTGGAGGGAGGGGCAGAAGGTCTCGCTGTCGCTGACGACCGGCGGGACGCCCCCGATAAGGGCGCCGGCGGTGCCGGCGCCGTCGCTTCAGTGGGCGCGGGTCAACGGCGCGGAGCTGGCGCTTCGCTTCGACGCGGAGCTCGACGAGTCGTCGGTGCCTTCCGCGAGCGCCTTCGCGGTGTCGGTGGGCGGCAGCGCGCGCAGCGTCTCGGCGGTGGCGGTGCGCCAGGACCTGGTGACGCTGACGCTGGCCGAGGCGGTCGAGGCGGGCGATTCGGTGACGGTGGGCTACACGCCGCCGTCGTCGGGCAAGCTCCGGAGCACGGCCGGCGGCGAGGTGGCGGCGTTCTCCGGGCAGGCGGTGGGGAACGACACGCCGGCAGGGCAGCGGCAGGCGAAGGCGCCGCTGGCGCCCGCGAGGTTGACGGCGGCGGCGGCCGGTCGCACGGCGGTGTCGCTGTCGTGGACCGCCCCGCTGTCGGGCGGCGGTCGCGCGGAGGTGACCGGCTACGAGGTCCGGCGGGCGTCGGCGGGCGGCGCGTTCGGCGGCTGGACGGCGACGGGCTCGACGTCGACGAGCCACGACGTGGGCGGCCTGGAGGCGGGGACCAAGTACCGGTTCGAGGTGCGGGCGACGAGCACGGCCGGGGCGAGTCCGGCATCGAACGAAGCGACGGCGACCACCGAAGCGGATCCGGTTGCGCCCGGGGCGCCCGCGGGGCTGACGGCGACGGCGGACGGACGCACGGCGGTGTCGCTGTCGTGGACCGCCCCGCTGTCGGGCGGCGGTCGCGCGGAGGTGACCGGCTACGAGGTCCGGCGGGCGTCGGCGGGCGGCGCGTTCGGCGGCTGGACGGCGACGGGCTCGACGTCGACGAGCCACGACGTGGGCGGCCTGGAGGCGGGGACGTCGTACCGCTTCGAGGTGCGGGCGACCAGCGCGGCGGGCGCAAGCCCGGCGTCGAACGAGGCGACGGCGACGACCGAGGCGCCCGCAGAACCGCTGACGGCGAGCGTGTCGGAGGCGCCGGCGGAGCACGACGGCAGCGAGTTCTCGGTGCGGATCGAGTTCAGCGAGGATGTCGAGACGAAGGCGAAGGACGCCCGGTTCCGGGTCCGCGGCGGGTCGGTGGCGAAGGCGCGGCGGGTGAACGGGCGGCGGGACCTGTGGCAGGTCGACGTCCAGCCGGACTCGGCCGCGACGGTGATTCTGAGGCTGCCGGCGGGCGCGGCGAGCACGCCGGACGGCCGGACGCTGAGCGAGCGGGTGACGGCGACAATCGCGGGGCGGCCGGGGGTGTCGGTGGCCGATGCGCGGGTGAAGGAAGCGAAGGGCGCGAAGCTGGCCTTCGAGGTGACGCTGAGCGCGGCGACCGACAAGCGGGTGATGGTGCGGTATGCGACCAGCGACGGCAGCGCGAAGGCCGGCGAGGACTACAAGGCGAAGTCGGGACGGCTGGCGTTCGAGCCGGGCGAGACGGCGAAGACGATCGAGGTGAAGGTCCTCGACGACGCGCACGACGAGGGGGAGGAGACGTTCACGCTGACGCTGTCGGAGCCGACGCGGGCGCGGCTGTCGGACGGGGAGGCGACCGGGACGATCGAGAACGCGGACCTGATGCCGGCGGCGCTGCTGGCGCGCTTCGGGCGGGCGACGGCCGAGCAGGTGGTCGAGCACATCGAGGAGCGGATGGCGGCGCCGCGGCGGCGGGGCTTCCGGGCGCGGTTCGCGGGCCAGGAGCTGCAGCGGGGCGGCGAGCGGGACTTCGCGCTCGGCTTCCTGTCGTCGTTCGCGCCGATGGGTTCGCACGCGGCGGGCGCGGCCCCGATGGGCGGCGCGGCGATGGGTGCGGCCCCGATGGCGATGGGCTCGCACGCGGCCGGTCCGGGCATCGGCACGGGCATGGGCGGCTTGGGCGGCGCGATGGGCACGGCGGGCATGACCGGGATGTCTGGTATGGGCGGCATGGCCGGCGCCGGCATGGGCGGCATGTCGGGCGCGATGGGCATGGCGGGACGGCAGCCGATGGGCTACGGCTCGGTGGGAGATGCGCACGAGCCCGGCCTGCTGAGCACGATGTTGGGCTATGACCCGCTGGCCAACTCCGAGTTCGAGCTGAACCGCGAGAGCCGCGGCGGCATCCTGTCGGTGTGGAGCCGCAGCTCGCGGTCGTACTTCAGCGGCATGGAGGACGCGCTGTCGCTCAACGGCGACCTGCGGACGACGATGATCGGGGCCGACTACTCGCGCGGCGCGCTGACGGTGGGCCTGTCGGTAGGCCGCTCCCTGGGCCTGGGCGGCTACAGCGGCCCGAGCGGCGGGCGGATGAGCACGTCGATGACCGGGTTCTACCCGTGGGTCGGCTATCAGGTCAACGACCGCGTCTCGGTGTGGGGGGTGACCGGCTACGGCACGGGCGCCTTGAGCCTGAGCCCGGACGGCGCCACGGCGCTGGAGACGGGCGTGTCGATGGCGATGACGGCGGTGGGGACGCGGGGCGAGCTGATCGGCTCGCGGGCCACCGGCGGGTTCGCGCTGGCGTTCAAGGCCGACGCGCTGTGGGTCGGCGCGGGCAGCGACCTTCTCGACGGCGCGGCGGGCCGGCTGAACGCCTCCGAGGCGGGGGTGACGCGGGTGCGCACGGCGCTGGAGGGCTCGCGGGGCTTCACGCTCGGCGGCCGGCTGTCGCTTCGGCCGAGCGTCGAGGTGGGGCTGCGGCGCGACGGCGGCGACGCCGAGACGGGCGCGGGCATGGACGTCGGCGGCGGGCTCGCCTTCACCGACACGGTCACGGGGCTGTCGCTGGACGTGCGGGTGCGGACGCTGGTCGTGCATCAGGCCGACGGGTTCACCGAGCGCGGGATGTCGCTGTCGCTGGGGTGGGACCCGACGCCGTCGAGCCCGCTGGGGCTGAGCGCGCGCGTGGCTCCGTCGTGGGGCGGGGAGGCGCGGGGCGGGGCCGAGGCGCTGTGGGGCAACCAGATGGCCTACGGCATGGGCTCGCACCAGATGTACGGGTCGGGCGACCGCGTCGACGCGGAGGTGGGCTACGGGCTGCCGGTGGGCGCCCGCTTCGTGGGGACGCCGCGGGTCGGGCTCTCGACCTCGCACTATGGCCGGGACTACCGGGTCGGCTACGGCCTCGGGGTGCTGGAGCAGGGGCAGGTGAACTTCGAGCTGGGCGTGGACGCGCAGCGGCGGGAGAGCCCGCTGCACGGCGAGGCCAGCAACGGGTTCATGGGCCGGGCGACGCTCGGCTGGTAGGCCTGGGTCGGCGAGGAGCGAGTCCGGATGCCGCGCGCGGGCCTGCATGGCCAGCTTCGAGCACCTCGCGGACGGTCACCACGTCGATGACGCGGGGAACCTGATCGCCTGCACGCGGGTCGACCTCCGCGACCCCGCGGACCGGTGCCCGATCACGGGCCTGCGGAGGGCCTCGTCGAGCGCGCCGTTCCGCACTGCGCGACCATCCGGCTCTCGAAGCCGGGCTGCTTCCTCCAGCAGGGCGAAGGACCCGCCGGCAGCGGCGAATCGCACCACCCCCCCGAACGGCTTGGTAGCGGCAAGATGAAAAGGGACCCCGTGGCCACTTGAAAAGGGACCCCCTGA
>JAPOYG010000682.1 GCA_026706755.1 Acidobacteriota bacterium | reverse complement strand
GCGCGGGGCCGGGCGCGGGGGCCGGAGTGGGGCCCGGCGCCGGCGGCGGGGCGGGCGGCGGCCCGTACCGGCCGGGGAGCGGTATCGTGCCGCCGAGCGTGCTGCGCGAGGTCCGGCCGGACTACACGGAGGCGGCGCGGATCGAGGCGGTCGAGGGCGATGTTCTGCTCGAGGTGATCGTGCTCGCGGACGGCTCGGTAGGCGACGTGCGCGTGGTCCGCGGCCTGGGGTTCGGCCTGGACGAGCGCGCCGTCCGGGCGATGCGCCGCTGGCGCTTCCATCCCGCCGAACGCCGCGGCGTGCCGGTGAGCGTGGTGGTCGAGGTGGCGATGTCGTTCCGCCTGTTGTGAGGAGGCGCGGTCCATGGAGCTCATGCTGGCCCTGCTTGCCGTCGTCGCGCTGCTGATGACGCTGGGAATGGGAGCCGTGACGTGGCGGCTGCTGCTCGACGAACGCCGACGTTCCGAGGCTCGCATCGCGGTCCTCGTCGCCGCCCTCGACGGCGACCGCGGCGCCCCGGCCCCGTCCGCGAGCCTCGCCGGGCTCCCGGCCGGCGGCCTGGCGCCGGGGTGGCCGGCTCGGGTCGCCGGCCTGACGGCCGCGGCGGCGCTGGTGCTGGCCGTCGGGCTCGTCGCGGCGATCGGGTTGCGGGAGGCCGGCGGCGAGGGGGCGCCGTCCGCGGCCGCGACGCCGGCGGAGCCGGCCCCGATCGAGCTGCTCGCCCTGGAGCACGAGCCGGCCGGCGGCATGCTCTCCATCCGCGGGTCGGTGCGCGCCGCGGATGCTCCCGTGCCGGGTCCCCTTGCGGTGCAGGCAACGGCCCTCGACGCCGACGGCGGCGCCGTGGCCAGCCGCCGGACCGACCTCCCGGCGCTGGTGCCGGGAGACGTGTCGCCCTTCGCGGTCGAGGTCCCGGCGGCCGGCGTCGCCCGCTATCGGATCCGCTTCCTGCGCGATGAAGCCACCGTTCCGCACGTCGACCGGCGCGCCTCCGCGCGGGGCGGCGGCGCGCCCGCCGGGGCACTCGGCGACGGAGGCGCGTCGTGAGCCGCTGGACGGCGGCGACGGCGCTCATCTGCCTCCTCCCCGTCGCATTCGCGCTCGCGCTCGGCGCGCCGGGGGCCGCGGCCGGCCCGGGACAGCAGCGGGACGGAGACCGGCCGGCGTTCCGCTTCCGGACCGGCGTCGCCCTCATCAACGTCAGCGCCACCGTCACGGATCGCCGGGGGAGATTCGTGGCGAGCCTCGAGCGGGACGACTTCCGGATCTACGACGACGGGGCGTTGCAGACGATCAGCCACTTCAGCCGCGAGCGGGTGCCGGTCAGTCTCGGCATCGTGCTCGACACCAGCGGCAGCATGGAGGGCGAGAAGATGCGCGCCGCGCACGCGGCGCTCGATCGCTTCCTCTATGACCTGCTGGGCCCGGACGACGAGGTCTTCCTCTACCGGTTCAGCTACCGGCCCCGTCTGGTCCACGGTTGGACGCGGGACCGCGATCGGCTGAGCCGTGCCCTCGGCGGCATTCGGCCGACCGGCGGCACGGCGCTGTACGACGCGGTGGCGGAGGCGGTGCGCCTGGCCGAGGAGGGACGCCACCGGAAGAAGGCGGTGGTCATCATCTCGGACGGCAACGACACGAACAGCGAGACCGACCCCGAGCGGCTCCGGCGGCGGCTGCGGGCGACGGACGTGCTCGTCTACGCCATCGGCATCGACGGCGACGCTCCGTCGCGGTTCGGACGCGGGCGGCGCATGCCGGCGCCCAGGCAGCCGCCGGTGCGGCTCCCCTTCCCCCTGCCCGGCGGCGGCGGCCGGGCCCCGCTCCCGACCCCGCTTCCGTTTCCCGGTGCCCGGATGGCGCTGGGCGACGACGGGCGCGTCAACGTGTCGGCTCTCCGGGACCTCACCGACGACAGCGGCGGCCGCACGGAGATCATTCGCGATCCGCGCGACCTCGAGCCGGCGACGGCCGGCGTCGCCGACGAGTTGAGCCGGCAGTACTTTCTCGGCTACGTGGCGCCGGGGCACGACGACGGGCGCTGGCACACCATCGAGGTCGAGGTGAGCGACCCGCGGCTGCGCGTGCGGGCGCGCCGGGGGTACGTCGCGTCGCCCTAGCGCCGCCAACCCGTCGCAGGCTCCGGGTCGGCCCCAGCCCTCACCGTCCCAGGAGCTTGCGACGCGGCACGCACTCCGTTGGCGTTCTGCGACGCTGGCTCCCCGTTCGTCGCCTGCGGCTCCGCTCGGCGCCTGGCCTTGGCGCCCCCAGCCGTCGCACCCGGGGGCGTGTCCCGTATGCCCGCTGAGCGGAAGGCGTTCCCGGGCACCGCGACACTGCGCCGCTCGTCGCGCCGGGGCCCCCGCGCAGGGTCCGTCGCGACCGGCCTGAGCCCGTCGGGACCCGGGCCGGCGGCCCGCGGGGCGGGTGTTACACTCCAGGCGCCCGATGGCCGAGAAGGCGCGTCTCTTCCTCGTCGACGGCAGCTCCCAGATGTACCGCGCGTATCACGCGATCCGCGGGCTGACGGGGCCGGACGGCAGGTCGACGAACGCCGTCTACGGGTTCGTGACCATGCTCCGCAAGCTGATCGCGGACCACGAACCCGAGCTGATCGCGGCAGCGTTCGACCTTCGCGGTCCGACCTTCCGCACCGAGCTGGCCGCCGACTACAAGGCGAACCGGGCGCCCATGCCCGCCGACCTCGCCGAGCAGGTCCCGTGGGTCCACCAGGCGTGCGAGGCGCTCGGCGTTCCGATCCTGACCCACGCGCAATACGAGGCCGACGACGTCATCGGGACGCTGGCGGAGAGAGCGCGGGCGGAGGACCTCGACGTCGCCATCGTCACCGGGGACAAGGACTTCTTCCAGCTCGTTGGCGACGGCATCCGCGTGTTCAACCCGCGCGACGACGGCGCCTGGTATGACGCCGGCGGCGTGCAGGAGAAGTTCGGCGTGGCGCCGGCGCAAGTCGTCGACGTGCTCTCGCTGATGGGCGACTCCATCGACAACGTCAAGGGGGTGCCCGGAATCGGCGAGAAGGGGGCCCGCGAGCTCATCGCGGCCCACGAGACGCTCGACACGCTCCTCGCCAACGTCGAGAAGGTCACTCCGACCCGCTACCGCAAGGCGCTCGAAAAGCATGCCGACGACGCGCTCCGCAGCCGGGACCTGGTGCGCATCCACACCGACGTCCCGGTCCCTTTCGACCGGTCGGCCCTCCGCTACCGCGGCCCGACGCGCGAGCGCTGCCTGGAGCTCTTCTCCGCCCTCGGGTTCCGCTCGCTCCTGATCGACTACGCGCCGACCGCGGCGACGGTCGAGAAGGACTACGCCGTCGTGCGCACGATGGCGGATCTCGACGCCCTGGCCGGCGCCGTGGCGGGAGCGGGCCGCGCCGGAATCGGCCTGCTCACCGATTCCGAGCGCGCCATGCGCGCCGGCGTGGTGGGCATTGCGCTCTCGGCCGGGCCGCGTCACGCGCGCTACGTACCGCTCGGGCACCGGGTGCTGGGGGACGCCGGGACGGATTTCGAACCCGCCGCGGCGCTGGCACGGCTCGCGCGACCCCTGGGGGACGCGGCGATCCGGAAGGTCGGGCACGACCTGAAGACGACGGCCCTCGTCCTCGCCCGCCACGGCGCGCCGCTGGCCGGCCTCGACCTCGACACGCTGCTGGCCAGCTACCTGGTCGACGCGACACGCTCCGCGCACACGCTGGGCGAGCTCGCGCTGGAGCTCGTCGGCTATCGCGCGATCACCGACGAGGAGGTCGTGGGCAAGGGCGCCCAGGCGCGCAGCTTCGCCGACGTCCCGGCCGAGGCGGTGGCGGAGCTGGCGGGCGAGCGGAGCGACCTGCCGCTGCAGCTCGCGGATCCCCTCGCCGCGAGTCTGGCGTCCGAGGGGCTCGACACCCTGTACCGCGACATGGAGCTGCCCCTGGTGCCGGTGCTCGTCGACATCGAACGCACCGGGGTGCTCGTCGACACGGAGGTCCTCGCGGCCCAGGCGGCCCGGCTCCAACAGGAGCTGGCGGCGCGGCAGGACGAGATCCACGAGCTGGCGGGCGAGGCGTTCAACATCAACTCGCCGAAGCAGCTCTCGGCCATCCTGTTCGACAAGCTGCAGCTTCCCGCCCGGCGGCGGACGGGGAAGACGCGCGTAGCGTCGACCTCGGTCGACGTGCTGGAGGAGCTGGCCCTGGTCCACGACCTGCCGCGGCAGGTGCTCGAATGGCGCTCCCTGCAGAAGCTGAAGGGGACGTATCTCGACGCGCTCCCGCAGCTCGTCGATCCCGACACCGGCCGCCTGCACACGTCGTTCAACCAGGCCGTCGCGGCGACCGGCCGCCTCAGCAGCAGCGATCCCAACCTGCAGAACATCCCCATTCGCACCGCGGTCGGCCGCGAGATCCGCCGCGCCTTCGTCGCCCGCCCGGGCGCCCTCCTGATCTCGGCGGACTACTCGCAGATCGAGCTGCGGGTGCTGGCGCACCTGTCCGGCGACGAGAACCTGTCGGAAGCGTTCCGGCGCGGCGAGGACATCCACGACCGCACCGCGCTCAGCGTTTTCGGCGCGGCGAGCGGCCTCGACCCGCACGAGCTGCGGCGCCGCGCCAAGATCATCAACTACGCGCTGCTCTACGGGAAGACGGCGTTCACCCTCGCGCGGGACATCGGCGTCGCCCCGGCCGAGGCGCAGGCGTTCATCGACGCCTACTTCGCCGGCTTCCCGGACGTCCGCGCCTACATCGACCGCACGATCGCGGGCGCCCGCGAGACCGGCGTCGTCACGACGATGTTCGACCGCCGGCGCCGCGTCCCCGAGCTGGCGAGCCGCAACGGCCAGATCCGCAGCGCCGCCGAGCGCGTCACCGTGAACATGCCCATCCAGGGCACGGCGGCGGACATCCTGAAACGCGCCATGCTCGATCTGCACGCCGTCCTGCCCGCCGACAGCCCGATCATCCTGACGGTGCACGACGAGCTGCTGCTCGAGGCGCCGGAGACCCGCGCCGAGGAGATCGCGGCGCTGGTCCGCGAGCGCATGGAGGACGCGGTGGCGCTCTCGGTGCCGCTGACCGTCGACGTGGGCATCGGCCGCACCTGGAAGGACGCGAAGGGCTAGCGGACGACGTGGCCGCACCCACCATCGTCTCGCGCGCCGACCATCCGATCTCCAGGACGCGCATCGATCCCGACGCGCTGCGCGTGCTCTACCGCCTGCGCAAGTTCAATCACACCGCGTACCTGGTCGGCGGCGGAGTCCGTGACCTGCTGCTCGACCGGAGGCCCAAGGACTTCGACATCGGCACCTCGGCCCACCCCCACGAGGTGAAGCGCATCTTCCGCAACTGCTGGATCATCGGCCGCCGCTTCCGCCTCGCCCACGTGAAGTTCGGGAACAAGACGATAGAAGTGGCGACCTTCCGCCGGCAGGTGGAGCCGCCGCCCGCCGCTCCGCCGGACGCGTCCCCCGCCGCCCGGTCCGCCGCGGTTCCGCCGGAGGCGCCCGCGGCGCGGTCCGCCGCTCCGCCGGACGTGCCCGCGGCCGAGGGCGGCGTCGCGCGGCGGGCTCCCGTGCGCCGGGACAACACCTTCGGCTCGCCCGAGGAGGACGCGTTCCGCCGCGACTTCACGATCAACGCGCTCTTCTACGACATCGCCACATTCGCGATCATCGACTACGTCGGCGGCATGAAGGACCTGCGGCGGCGTCTCATCCGCTGCATCGGCGAACCCGGCGAGCGCTTCCACGAGGACCCGGTGCGCATGCTGCGCGCAGTGACCTTCGGGGCGCGGCTGGGCTTCCGCCTCGACGCCCCGGTCCGGGAGGCCATCGCGGAGCACCACGGCCTGATCGCGCAGGCGGCACCGGCCCGGCTCCTCGAGGAGCTGTACAAGATCCTGCGCGGCGGCCTCGCGGCCCGGACGTTCGGCTCGCTGTCGCGCCGCGGACTCCTGCAGCACCTGGCGCCGGAGGTGGAGCGGTGCCGCAACTCGCGCCGCCTGCGGCGGTCGCTGCTGGCCCTCGACGCGTGGCGCGCAGGCTTCGACGCGGCCCCCGACAGCCTGTCGAACGCGATCCTGCTCGGCAGCCTGGCCGTGCCCGTGCAGGAGGTCGACCTCGCGCCGCGGCCGCGCGAGGACCGCACGCCGCGGCTCTCGCTCGGGGACCTGCCCGTGCCGCGGCGGGACATCGAGCGCCTGCGGCAGATCCTGCTGCTGCAGCCGCGGCTCGTCGATCCCCGACTCCCGGCCCGGGCCGCGCGCGGCATCCTCACGCGGGAGTGCTTCCCCGACGCCCTCACCTGGCTGCGGATCCACGGCGGGGATCCGGACGCCGTCGCGCGCTGGGAGGACTGGGCGGCGCAGGGCCCGGGCCAGCCGCGCCGGCGGCACACCGGCCGCCGCCGACGCGGACGCCGCCGACGCCGGCCGCGGACGGATGAACCGCAGCCCTGAGCGGGCGCAGTCCGCTCCGGCGGTCGATGCCGCCGGGCACGTGCTAGCCTTGCCTGATGGTGGCCGGCAGCAGAGAGGGGAGCGCGGCGTGACCGTCGATCCGGCGGAGACCGTCGCGTTCCTGCGGCGCCGCGAGGCCGCGCGCCAGCGCGAACTCGACGCGCGCTTCCGCACGGCGTGGGCCGATTTCCATCGCCTCGTGGCGATGATCGCGAGCGAGTTCGCTCCGCGCCGCATCTGGCAATGGGGGTCGCTCCTTCATCGTCCCCGCTTCTCCATGCGCTCCGACATCGACATCGCCGTCGAGGGCCTCGGACCCGCCGAGCGGCTGTTCCGGCTCCATGCGCGCGCCGAGGAGTTGACCAGCTTCCCGCTGCACGTCGTCGAGCTGGAGCGCATCCAACCGGAGTACGCCGACCTGATCCGCGCGTCGGGCCGGTTGGTTCATGGCGTCCGCTGAGCGGCTGGCGGCGCTTGTCGCCGAGCTCCGGTCGTCCCTGCCGGTGCTGCAGCGCATCGACCGCTTCCACGACGACTTCTACCGCCAGCCGCGAGCCTCCGCGCGGTCCGTCGAGAACGCGATCATCGTCAGCGACGTGATAATGTCGTTCTACACCTGCCTTGAGACCTCGTTCCTGCGCATCAGCCAGTTCTTCGAGAACGCCCTCGACGACGCCCGCTGGCACGAGCAGTTGCTCCGGGCCATGACGTGGACGGTCCCGGGGGTCAGGGAGCGGGTCATCTCCGACTCCACCTGCGCCGCGCTCTCCGAGCTGCGCCGGTTCCGCCACTTCAAGCGCTACTACTTCGCGTTCGACTACGACTGGGACCGACTGGAGCTGGTCCGTTCGAAGTACCTGGCTTGTCGCGACCCGGTCCGCGCGGAGCTCGAAGCATACGCGGCGTACGTCGAACGTCTCGCCGAGGAGGCTCGGCGGGCTTAGCCTCCCCGAGGCACCCGCCGGCCAAGGCTCCCGCGCCGTCAGGGCGCGCTACCGCGCGAGCGGGTGCGGCCGCATCTGGAAGCGCACGATCTCGCTCGTCGCTCCCTTGCCTCCCTCGAGGTGGAACGGCGACCCCGTGTTGAAGCTGGACCAGACGCCGCGCCCCTTCCAGCCCGCGTCCGGGTCGTCGATCCGTCCGTCGAGGCCGCGGCTGTAGAAGCCCAGCGGGTAGGGCACGCGCATCACGACCCACTCTCCGGAATCGGGCTCGAGGGCCAGCAGCGAATCCGACGACGTGCCGTTGGCGATCGGGACGTTCGCGCCGAGGCCGAGCGTGTCGAACTGGTCGACCCAGTTGTAGTAGTGGTAGTCGGCATTCGCCGAACCTTCCACGCCCCGCAGCCGCGGACCCGGCGTCGGGTAGAGCGTCCATCCCTCGCGGCAGTGCTGGCCGGTGGCGGTCGGTCCGTTCCGCACCGTGCACTTGTTGCGGTCGAAGCTGGCGAGATGCCCGCTGCCGCCGAGCGCCGTCCAGATCAGGCCGTTGCGGTCGACGTCGATGCCGCGCGGACCGAATCCCCACTCGGCCGGATCGCCGTCCGGATCGTACGGCGGCTCGTAGACCTCCGAGATGCAGGTCTCCGGCGGGTTGTCGCCCAGGTCGAGCCGGATCAGCCGTCCCGGCACGTCGAAGCGCCGCGTGATCCAGACCGAGCCGTCCGGGTGAGGAATCACCCCGTAGGCCCGCTTGAACTTGTCGAGGCTGCCGATCCGCGTGTCGCGCGCCGGGTCGATCTCGACCTCGCCGTTCCAGTCGGGCTCGTTCCACGGCTTCGTGATGCGGCCGTCACCGTTGGTATCGATCACCGTCGGGCACCAGCCCTGCGACACCTGCTCGTCGCCGGTCTCGTCGTAGAGCCGGGTGTTCAGCCAGCCGACCGCCTCGGTCGATCCGCTCAGCCAGAGCGTGTCGTCCGCGTCGTCGGCGAACTGCAGGTGGTGCGTGAAGTAGCAGGTGTCGATGAGCTCGAACTCGCCCGTCTCCGGGTCGTAGTAGGAGAGCTGGCGGGACTCGTCGCGGTGCTGGATCGGGTAGTAGCGCGCCGACGGGTGGTCGGAGCCCTCCAGGCACCAGCCCGGCACGTCGTTGGGGCGGACGTACTGCGTGATCCAGAGGCGTCCCCGCTCGTCCAGCATCGGGTTGTGCGCGCTCCGGCTCTGGAGGTTCACCGGCTCGTCGCCCCAGTAGAGCGACGGAATTGCCGTCGACGACCCCTGGTAGGAGTCGCCGCGCCGCGGGCGCTCGATGCGCGTGGGCAGATCCATGCGGACCGACTGGTGGGTGCGCGGATCCGTGATCACGAGCCCCGCTCCGCCGACGCCGTAGATCGGGCCGTCGGCGTTCAGGAAGGGATTGCGCTTGTCGGTGGAAATCTCGTCGTGGACCATGCCGCGGGGGTGGCCCCACGCCCACATGCTGAGGACGAGGTTGCGCTCCTTCCCCTGCGGCCGCGGCGGGGCGGGCGGCAGCTCGCCGTCCGCGATCCGGTCGCTCCACTCCGCGTAGAGCCGCAGCGCGCGCGGCCGGCCCATGCGGTTGATCTCCGCCGCCATCGCGGGGCCCGCCCCCCCGGCCTGGATGCGGTACTCCCACGCGTCGGTGGTCGAGTCGAAGTCGTCGAGATCGAGCATCGGCATCTCGCGCGTCGCCTGGTTGCCGATCTGGTGGCAGAGCTGGCAGCCGTCCTTCAGCCGGTCGATCCAGTCCGCCTGCGTCCGCATCGCCGTGCCGATGCCGTTGCCCCGCGGCCCGGTGCCCGGGAAGTCGCTCGCCGGCGGCACCTCGAGCAGCGAGTACCAGTAGCTGGCCGGGTAGATCTGCGCCGCCTCGTGCGGATCGGCGACCGTCGCCGTCAGGGCCAGCTCGTCGCCGGGCCGCGCGGGCGTCTTCGCCGAGTCGCTCAGCCCGTAGCCGCGCACCCACACCTCGTAGGCGGCGTCCGGCAGATCGGGCACGACGAAGCGTCCCTCGTCGTCCGTCACGACGATCTTCCGGAAGCCGGTATCGAGATCGTCCGTCTCGGCGATGACCCAGACGCCCGCCTCGGGACCGGCGGCGCTCGTCACCACGCCGCCGATGTCGTAGTCCTGCGCCAGGGCCGGGCCGCCGACTCCGGCCAACCCGACGGACAGGAGCACCGCCACCGCGCCACCGCTCACCGCACGAAGCCGTTCGGGCATGTCTGTCCCTCCCTCCGCTCGCGCTATTCTGCCCGCGCCGCCCACGAGACACAACGCGCGCCTCTACGGCGCAGACTCCTAGAGAAGGATGCGGGTGACGTTCACGAACGACAGCCCGACGCCGAGGGCCGTCACGGCAATGAGCACCAGCGACGCGATCAGCAGCGCCGTGCTCTCCCGCCGCTCGTCGATGAACCCCATCAGGCTCGCCGCAACCCAGCCGCCCGCGAAGCCGCCCCCGTGCGCCCAGTTGTTGATGCCCGGCATCAGGAACCCGAAGATCCCGAGGATGATCGCCCACTGCCAGAGCTGGCGCGTCATCAGCGAGCTGCCGCGCTTCCGGCCGTAGACGATCAGCGCCGCCAGCAGCCCGAAGATGGCGCCCGACGCGCCGATGGTCGGCGCGCCCGACATCACGTTCGACACGAGGAATCCCGCGGCTCCCGCGACGTTGAACAACACGAACATCCGGGCGGGGCCGAAGGCCTCGGCCGCCGCGGGGCCGAGGTTCCGGATCCACATGACGTTGAAGAAGATGTGCAGCAGGCTGCCGTGCAGGTACATGGCGGTCAGGACCGTCCACCACCATCCCAGCTGCCAGGCGACCCCGCCGGTCATCCCGAGCATGTAGAGCGCGCGGCCGCCGGGGGAGAGCATCGACAGGAACCCCCCGCCCTGGAAGATGGCCTCCGGCTGGAGCAGCAGCGCCAGCGCGTAGAGGGTGACGCAGGTGCCGACGATCAGCGGAATCAGGTCGAGGCGGTTGCCGACGACGGCGCGCAGCACCGGCGCCCATCCGAAGAGTCCGGGCCGCCACGCCCCGCAGAACGGGCAGCGCTCCTCGTTGATGCCGACGAGGTTGTTGCAGCCGGCGCAGACGATGGAGCCCTGGGCTTGGCGCACGGCCTCAGCGTAGCAGTACCGGAGCCGGGGCGGTTGGGCGGCGGGGCAACGTCACCCGCGGTCCGCCGGCGGCGCCGGATGCTCCGTCGCGCCGCCCGGGCCAAGGTGCAGCTCGCACCACCGCAGCATCTCGGCGACGACGTGCAGGACCGTTTCCCGGGCGACGTAGCCGTGGGATTCGTGGGGCAGCCTGACGTAGCGGACCGTTGCGCCGTGACCGGCGAGCGCCGCGAAGAACCGCTCGGACTGGACGGGGAAGGTGCCGGAGTTGTCGTCGATCGCGCCGTGGGTCAGCAGGATCGGCTCGTCGATCGCCGGGGCGTGGAAGAAGGGCGACATCGCGCCGTAGACCTCGGGCGCCTCCCAGAACGTGCGCCGCTCGTTCTGGAATCCGAACGGAGTCAGCGTCCGGTTGTAGGCGCCGCTGCGCGCGACCCCGGCGCGGAACAGGTCGGAGTGGGCGAGCAGGTTGGCGGTCATGAAGGCGCCGTAGCTGTGCCCCCCGACGGCGATCCGATCGCGGTCGGCGACGCCGAGGTCGACGACGGCGTCGATCGCCGCCGCGGCGCTCGCGACGAGCTGCTCGACGTAGGTGTCGTTGGCCGTCTCGCCGCCCCCGACGATCGGCATGGCGGGGCCGTCGAGAATCGCGTACCCCGCGGCCAGGAGCAGCAGGTGCGAGGCGCCGCGCACGTCGAGGAAGCGCTCCGCCGAGCCGCGCACCTGCCCGGCGGCGGTCGCGCTCGTGTATTCCCGAGGATAGGCCCACAGCAGCAGCGGGCGGCGCTCTCCGTCGCGATGGTCCGGCGGCAGGTACAGGGTGGCCGACAGCGCGACGCCGTCGGCGCGGGTGTACGACAGGCGCTGCCGCCGCACCTGCCGCAGCAGCGGCGCCGGATCGGCGTAGCGCGTGACGGCCCGCTCCGTGCCCGCCGTGAGGTCGCGGACGAAGTAGTTCGGCGGCTCCGAGCGGCTCTCGCGGCGGGTGAGGAGCCTCCCGCCGTCCGCCGCGAGCACCCCCAGCGCCCGTTCGTAGCGGCCCGCGGGCGAGGCGAACAGCCGCTCGCGATCGAGCGTGACGAGGTCGAGCCGATCGAGGAACGGTCGGTCGCCCTGCGGTGACGCTCCGCGCCCGGTCAGATAGATGTGGTCGCCGTCCTGGAGGATGGGCCCCGCCGCCGCGCCGCCGGGCCGTCGCAGCGGCGTCCCGGGATCGGCGTAGGCGTCCTCGGCGCTGCGGTCGAAGATGCGCCGCGGGTCCCCCGCGCCCGGCCGCAGCATCCACGTGCGCCGCCAGCGGGTGGCCCGGTCCGCCGTGTCGACCAGTGCCGCGCCGTCCTCGGTCCACGCGACGCCCGTGACGCGGAACTCCGCCCGCAGCAGCTCCTCCGGGGCCTCGTCGAACGGCGCCGCGAGGGAGCGCACGCGGTCCCGGTGCGCCGCCTCCCTCTGCGGGTCGCCGCCGTCCCGGGCCTCGATCCACACGACCGTCGCCGGCCGGGTCGGGTCCCACCGGTGGCCGCGAGGGCCGACCGGGACGCCGCCGATGGGGACCGTGTCCGCCACCGGGCGCCGCGCGATCTCGACGACCGTCCCGTCGGGCGTCCAGATCTCGACCGACCTCGCGAACCGGGAGGCCGGCACGGATCGCGGGAACGGCGGCTCGATCCGCTCGACCAGCAGGTGCCGATCGTCGGGCGCGCCGGCGACCCGCGCGAAGAGCCCCGGGCGGCCGATGTCCGTGCGGCGGCCGGTTGCCAGTGCGACCGTCCCGATCTGGCTGGTGAAGTGATAGGCGAACAGCGCGTCGTCGTACGGGTCGCGCAGCAGGTCCTGGTAGGTCCGGACCGGCGCCGGCCGGTCGCCGCTCTCGCGCACGATCGGCCCGTCCGGGGCACGGGGAGGCTCCGGCGGAGAGCCCCGGGCCGACATCCGGAACCGGCACCGGACGCCGCTGCTGTCGGCCAGCCAGGCGCACGGCTCGCCCCAGGTGGCATTGAGCGATGCGCTCGTGAGCGGCCGGGGCACGCCCGTTCCGATGTCGACGACCCACTGCTCGACGCCTGTGTCCCGCAGCACGGCGTACGACAGGTGGCGGCCGTCGGGGGCGAAGCGCGCCCAGCCGAGCGTCGTGCCCCGGGGTGCAACGACGCGCGCCGCCGCGCCGCCGGGGTCCAGCCGCTGCAGCGTGATCGCCGTGATCCCCGGGGTCCGCCATGGGGCGCTGTTGCGGGGATCGATTCGATGGCCGGCCAGGCGGTGCATCGGCCTCGCCAGCTCGGCGATGCCCGGCATGGAGCGCCGTTCGAGCAGGGCGACGACGTCGCGATTCGGACTGACCAGAAGATCGGGCGTCCGCGGCGCATCGAGGATCTCGACGATCTCGCGGGGCGGGATCAGCCACTCGTCAGATGCTGCCGCCCCTGCCGGCTGCGCGGCGGTCGGAGCGGGCGCCGCGCACGCCAGCACGACCGCCAGCACGACCGCCGCACCCGGACCCGGCACGCTGCGGCGAGTCCTGGACACCTGCCCTCGATTCTCGGTTGGACCAGCGCCTTCGATGACACCTTCGGCGGCGCGACTCTACGCCGTCAGGAGCTCCCGCTCGACGGGCGGAGCGGCCGGCGCCGACGGCGCCCGCGGGACATCGCCCGCATCCTCGCGCAGGTACTTCCAGTAGCCCGGCCTGATCGAGGCGAGGAGCTCGGCGCGCGACTTCACCCGGATCGGCTGCCCCTTGTACAGCCTTCCCGTCGCGTACAGCATGTTCTCGGGGAGGGCGCTGCAGA
>JAPOYG010000308.1 GCA_026706755.1 Acidobacteriota bacterium | reverse complement strand
GCCGGCGGTGCGCTTCATTCCCCTCAAGCTCGTCCGCGCCTAGGAGTCTGCGCCGCAGGACGAGCGATGGAGGACTCCGTGCCCGCCCGGGCTCCCGTAGTGCCCGGCAGGGTGCGCTAGCTGGCGTGCCGCATGGCGACGCGTGACTGGGCGCTCGTCTTCTTCACCCTCCTGACGCAGGCCGCGGTCGGCGCGTTCGTGACGCTGCACGTGCTGCAGTTGCTGGCCGGGCGGCGCCGCCCTTTCCGCAGCGACGACCACCGGGGGACGTTCTTCGCCCACGCCACCGTACTCGCAGTCCTGTCGGCAGGGCTGTTGGCAGCGCTCTTCCACCTCTCGACGCCGCTCCAGGCGGCGAGCGCGATCGTCAATTTCGCGTCGTCCTGGCTGAGCCGCGAGATCGTTTTCGGCAGCCTGTTCGCCGCCCTGTTGGCGGCACTGGTGGCGACGGAATGGCGGGCGGCGAGAGGTGGCGGCGCGTCGCAGAAACACTCGTGGCTGTCGTGGCTGACGGCGGCAGTCGGCCTGGCGTTCCTCTACTGCCAGACCGCGATCTACCTGCTGCCGGCGCAGCCGGCCTGGGACAGCCTGGCGACGCCGGCCGCGTTCGGGGGATCGGCGCTGCGACTGGGCATCATCGGCGTTGCGGCTGGTCTCGTCGCAGGCGGCCTGCCGCCCGCCGAGAGTGACCGTAGCGGACCGTTCGGCAGCTCGTCGTGGAGCACCCTGCGCGGCCTTGCGGTGGCCGGCATCGTCGTGCTGGCGGCGGAGCTTGTCGTCACGCCGCTCCACCTCCTGTCGCTTGCGGCCGACGGGTCGGCCGCCGCCGCGGCCAGCGCCGAACGCCTGACGGGTGACTACGGCGGCGTCCTCCTCCTTCGAATCGGCTCGCTTTGCGCGGCGGCCGCCGCTCTCGCGGGTGTACTTGCCGGCCCGCGCCTCGCCGTCGCCCCGCACGTCGTGCGGCCGCTCACCGGAGTCGCGTTCTGCCTCGTGCTCGCGTCGGAGCTCTGCGGCCGCTTCCTGTTCTACGCCATGCAGGTACGGGTCGGCATTTGACCCCTCCCTCTACGGGCGCCGGCGGCGCCGCCCGCGGCGACGCCACCCTGTCCGCTCGCGCCGAATGGGAGCGGCGGCAGGAGGAGCAGGCCCTCGCCTATCGCTTCCTCGGACGGTGCTTTCACGCGCCGCCGAGCGCCGACTGGATGGCCGCGCTGGCCCGGGAGCGGATGTTCCGGGAGTGGCCCTTCCACTCTGCCGAGGACGATGCCGCCGCCGGCCTCGCCCTGCTGGCCGCCTTCTGCGAGAGCTGGGATGCGACGATGCTCGGCAGGCTCACCTGGGACTTCAACCGACTCTTCGTCGGCCCCGGCGAGATGCGGGCCGCGCCCTGGGAGTCGGTCTACCGCAGCAAGACGAAGCTCACCTTCCAGGAGCCGACCTTGGCGGTGCGCTCCCTCTACGAACGCTTCGGCTTCGAGTCCCCGGCCATCCACCGCGAGCCGGACGATCACCTGGCGCTCGAGCTCGACTTCCTGGCCGCGCTGTCGGGCCTGGCCGCCGAGGCGGCGCGCGACGGGGACGGCGAGCAGCTGGCGGCCTGCTTCGAGGGGCAGAAGCTGTTTCTGGAACAGCACCTGCTGGCGTGGGCGCCGCGCTGCCTCGCGCTCGTCGTGGAGCACGCCGACACGGATTACTATCGTGGGGCGGCCCGTCTGGCCCGTGGATCCCTCGTGGAATCGGCGCGCCTCTGCGGCCTGCCCGCGCCGGCGGCTCCCGATGGGGGGAGGCCTGCCGCGGCGCCGTCGCGCCCGGTCAATCCGGCCGCGTCCCGGCGCAGGGATTGGTAGAGTAGCAGACTGCAGCTCTACCCAGGGATTGAGTCACACCATCGATCGCTGGGAGAATGTCACGGATGCAGCAGCCGCCCGCGGGTCGCGTCGACTGGACCGGCGTTCGGCTCGACGACCGTTCCATCGAACCCCTCGACGGCCGAACTTTCGTGGCACGCCTGCACAGGCTCGAAGAGTGCGCCCGCGACCTGATGCTGCTGCGCAAGGCCCGGACGGAACAGCAGTCGCATGACGAGCGGGTTCCTCAAGATACTGAACGAGCTCCACGACCGGCACGTTGAGTTCGTGATCGTCGGTGGCGTCGCCGCGGTGCTCCATGGTGGCTCGCGGGCGACGTTCGACCTCGACATCGTGCCCAGCCTGGCGCCCGCTTCTTGGCGCGTCGCGGTCGACCTGCTCTGGTCGCGCGGGGCACGGCCACGCATTCCCGAGCCGCTCGAGCGGATTCGCGACGTGGAACAGGTCCGCCGCTGGCGACGCGAGAAGGGCATGCTCGCCCTGAACTTCCGCACGGAGGACGGTGCAACGGAGGTCGACCTGCTGGTCGGCGAGAGCGAGGCGTTCACCGACCTCCGGCGGCGTGCCGTCGAGGTGACGGTCGGGGAGCGCACGTTCTTCGTGGCATCGATTGAGGACCTGATCGCCATGAAGCAACGAGCGGGGCGACCGCAGGACCTGTTGGACATCGCCGAACTGCATCGCCTGCGGCGCGGTTGACATATTGACGCATGCCCCGTATGGTCAGGCGTCATGCGGACCACCATCCGACTGGCGGACCCCCTCCTGCTGGAAGCGAAGCGCGAGGCAGCCCGGTGTGGAATGACGCTGACGGCGATCATCGAGGAGTCGCTACGCGCCCGGCTGGCTCGGACGACCGTTGAGCCGCGCAAGCGCACACGGCTCACGACCACTGGACGTGGCGGCCTGCTTCCGGGCGTCGATCTGGATGACTCGGCGTCCCTGCTCGACGCGATGGACGGCGTGGAGTGATTCTTCCCGACGTCAACGTGCTCGTGTACGCGCACCGGGAGGACACGCGCGATCATCGGGCGTACCGGGACTGGCTGGAATCGACCGTCAATGCGGACGGCGCTTTCGGGTTGAGTGACCTCGTACTCGGAGGATTCGTCCGCATCGTCACCCATCCGCGCATCTTCGCGGCACCGAGTTCCCTGGCCAATGCGATGCAGTTCGCAGAGGACCTGCGGACTCGTCCCAACCGCGTGCCGGTTTCTCCGGGACGCGACCACTGGCGCATCTTCCGCCGCTTGTGCGACGAGGCCGGAGCGAAGGGCAACCTGGTACCCGATGCCTGGCTCGCCGCCATGGCCATCGAGCACGGCTGCGAGTGGATCACGACCGACGGGGACTTCGCCCGGTTCCCTGGACTCCGCTGGCGGCATCCCCTGAAGTCGTGACGCCGGTGCGTTGGTCGCTCTGCATCCCGGCCGCTCGCGGCGCCGGATCGGGCCTCCGCGGCAATGCGCAACTCGGAACATCGAGATCGGGGAGGCGGGAGGTCACGTCCCCAGTGGACAGGCGCGCAGGAGTTAATTTAGGATTTGCTAATATAACTAGCTCATGAATCAAGGAGGCACGATGGACCTGAACGTCGAACGCCAGCTCGGAGCCGTGGAGCGCTCGGTGTCGTATCTGGACCGCGAAGGGCAACCCGCCAGCGCGGTCACCCTCGCGCGCAGCTACGAGACGACGGTCGAGGACCTGTGGGACGCCGTGACGAGCGGCGAGCGGATTCCGCGCTGGTTCGCGCCGATCAGCGGCGATCTCAAGCTCGGCGGGCGCTACCAGTTGGAGGGCAACGCCGGCGGCACGATCACTGCGTGCGAACCGCCGTCGCAGTTCGCGATCACCTGGGAGTTCGCGGGAGACACGAGTTGGGTGGACGTCCACGTGACGGCCGACGGAGCCAACCGCGCGAGACTCACACTGACGCACACGGCACGCCTCTCGCCGTACTGGGACCAGTACGGGCCGGGCGCGGCCGGCGTCGGCTGGGAGCAGGGCTTCCTGGGCCTCGCGCTCCATCTCTCGCAGCCGAACGAACCCAAGATGGACGAGGCCGCCTTCGCCGCCTCGCCGAACGGCAAGGCGTTCATCACCGGCAGCAGCGAGGGATGGGGGCAGGCCGCGATCGCGAGCGGCACGGAGACCGCCGCCGCGAACGCCGCGGTAGCGCAGACGACCGCCTTCTACACCGGCGGATCGGCGCAGCCGGCCTGATGCACGCCTTCGAGGTGCTGCGCGACCCCGTGCGCCGGCGCATCCTGGAGCTGCTCGCGGACGGCGAGCGCGCGTCCGGCGCGGTCGCGGAAGTCATCGGGCGCGAGTTCGCCATCACCCAGCCCGCTGTCTCGCAGCACCTCAAGGTGCTGCGAGACAGCGGCCTCGCCAGCGTGCGCGTCGACGGCGCCCGACGCATCTACGCCTTGGACACGAGTCCGTTGCAGGAAGTCGACGCGTGGCTGGAACGGTTCCGGCGGTTCTGGGAACCCAGGCTGGACTCACTGGCAGCGGAGATCGCGCGAGGCAAGCGGAGAGATACGTAGGTATGACGACCCTGAAGCGCGGCCGCTCGCGAGAGCAGGAACAGACGGAAGGGTGAAAACGCAGTAACGCCCGCCCGGCCTCAATCGCGGCCGGGCGGGCGTTACAGGTTCCCAGAAGCTACTTGCCTTCCGCCGCCGCCCTCGCGTCCTCGGTGCGGGCGCCGGTCAGCATCGTCTCCATCGAGTAGTTGCCCTCGTGGCAGGCGTACTCGAAGAGCGGCAGGTCGTTGCGCACCATCGGCAGGTTCACCGTCCACGGCGCGACCCAGGTCTCCGGGTCGGTCACGGTGTACTCGTACTCGAGGGTGTCGGCATCGACGCGGGTGAAGCGCTCCTCGAGACGCATGCTGGAGCTGGCGCCCCGCCAGTTGCGGTCGACGTCGAAGTTGGCGGTCTCGACCACCAGGGTGTCGCCGTCCCAGTAGCCGCGCGAGACGCCCGACCACTGCGCGAGGCTCTCATCGAGCCCGGGGCGCTCGTCGAGCGGCACCACACGGACGGTGTGCACCATCTCGGTCAGCAGCACCACCTCGTCCGGCGTCTGGAAGATCTGCACGTTCTGGTTGTAGCCACCCGGCGTGATGGGCGGTCCGGCGTTGAAGCCCATCAGGCAGCGGTCGGCGTTGCTGAAGTCGGTGTAGGAAGCCTGGATCTCCGTGCCGAACGAGCCGCGACCGGCCGCTTGGCGCGCGCGCCCTTCCTCCGTCATCTCCGGGAGCCGGCCGTTCGGCGGATCGACGATCAGCGACGTGGCCCGCGTGCCGATGACCCGGGTGCCCCGGTCCATCCAGAAGTTGTTGTAGCCGCCGACGCTGCCGCCAGCCTCGGTGCGCCGCGCATCCGCTTCCCAAAGCTCGATGTCGCGCTCGATGGCGGCGTTCTCGCGCTCCGCCGCTTCCTCTTCGGTCAGGAACGCCTTGTCGCCCAGGTCCTCGGGCCGCTGCAGCGGCGTGATGGTCCGGAAGTCCCAGACTCCCTGCAGATCCGGCGCGCCCCACGAGGTCGTCGGGGCATCCTGCGCCATCGCCAGACCCGGCAGGGCCAGGGCGCCGGCCAACGCGAAAAACATCACCGACCGTCCACTCCTCATCATCAGTCCTCCCAAAAGCTCGTTACAGTCCACGAGGGATCCCAACCGCCGTCGCGCTGCCGTGACCCCTAGCCCACCATTCGTCGCCGCGACCGCAAGTCGCGCTGCGGCCTCCGCCTGGTGCCCAACCCCGGGTCCGCTCCTGGACCGGCACGGACCCTCCGCCGACTACGCGAACATGCCCAGCGTCTTGAACTTGTCGCCGAGCACGCCCTCCGACTTCCGGTAGCCCAGGTACTCCTCGATCAGAGTCGCGTACACCCGCCGGAAGTCGGTCGTGTACTGCAGGTTGTCGCCGTGCACGAGCTCCGTGAGGCTGGGCGGCTCGCCGTAGTGCCCGCCCTTCGTCCCGCCTCCGATCACGAAGGCGACGTTGGCCGTCCCGTGGTCCGTGCCGAGGCTCGTGTTCTCCGGCACGCGGCGGCCGAACTCGCTGTGGATGAACATGGCCACCTCGTCCTGCTTGCCGAGGCGCTTCATCTCCTCGAAGAAGCCCCAGACCGCGTCGGAGCAGTACTGCACCTGGCGGTTGTGCGGGCTCTCCTGGTTGACGTGGGTGTCGAACAGGCTGCCCCGCAGCCGCACGTAGTAGAGCCGCGCCGGGAAGTCGTTCTCGATCAGCGCCACGACCTTGTCGAGGTCGAGCAGGCGCAGGTCCGAGGGGCGCTTCCGGCTGTAGTCCTCCCACGCCCGGCTGACGAGGGCCGACGCCTCGCGGGCGCTCTGGTTGACGTCGAGCAGGAACTTGTGGACGTCGCTGCGGGGCGCCTGTCCCTCACCGAGCTTCCCGACGTAGGGCTGCTGCGGGTGGAACAGGTCTCGACGGAATCCGCCCGGATCGTCGAAGACCACCGGGACGTGGTCGCGCGCCCGCACCGCGAGCGTCTGCGTCGACGAGATGTTGACGAGGAAGTTGGGGGTGCCGTTCGGATCCAGCGCGTCGGCGGTGCGCCCGTACCAGCCGTAGGCCTCGCCGCTGTTCGGGGCGCCCGTGTGCCAGAACGAGCTGGAGGCGAAGTGGGAGAACGAAGGCTGCTGGTAGCCCGCCCCGTGGATGACGGCGAGCTTGCCCTCGTCCCAGAGCCGGTGCATGCCGACCATCGACTTCTGGAAGCCGAAGTGCTCGTCCACCTTGATGACGTCGCGCTCGCGCACGCCGATGGTCGGCCGGCGCCGATAGAGCTCGTCGTTGCTGTAGGGGACGAACGTGCTCAGGCCGTCGTAGCCGCCGAACCACTCGAAGACCACCAGGATCTTGCCCCGCGTGGCCGCCACCGCCTCCGAAGTCAGCCCGAACAGCGGCGGCAGGGGGCCGAGGCCGCTCCCGAGCAGGCCGAGCCCGATGCCTCGGGCGCCGATCTTGAGCGCCTCGCGGCGCGACACGCCGGCGGAATCGAAGAGCCTCTTGCTGCGGTTCGTAATCTCCATGGTCACTGCACCTCTTCGCGATGCCTCGCTACACCGGATGGTCAAGAGCTTCTGGCGGCGCTAGCCAATCTGGTACTCGGGCGTGCTCATGATGAGGTGAGTCACCATGCGCAGCGGATCTTCCAGGTAGGTCCGGGCGCGGTCGAGGTCCACGGTCCCGAGCTCGTCGGTCAGGAACGCCACCAGTCCGTCGCGGAAGTCGTCCGCCACCGGCATCCGCAGGAAGCGTCCCAGCAGGTGGTCGACCGCCTCGGCGGTCGTCGTCGCGCCCGCCTCGAAGATCATCTTCGACATGTCGACGCGGGCCGCCCCGCGCGGGGTTGGAATCAGCTTGCGCACCGCCTCGGCCCAGGCGCGGTAGCCGGAGACCCGCGTGTTGAACAGCTCGTCCCGCTCCAGCGCGGCCAGGTCGAACGCGGTCATCCGCTCCGGGTCGCCGTCGAAGGCAATCGCCGCGCCGAAGTCGAAGCCGCTCCGCAGGCGCGCCCCCACCTCGCCGTCTCCGCGCCGCGCGAGGAAGCTCGGGTCGCGGAACTCGATGACGTCGGGGAACAGGTACTCGAAGGCCACGTTGCCCCGCTTCTGAAGCAGCGCGGGCGTGATCCACGACCGGCCCTGCGCCCAGCCCGCGACCGACGGCGGGTTCAGCAGGTGCTGGCCGAGCGCGATCGTCGTGCTGTTGAAGTCCGGGACGCCCGGCACGTCGGGCGCTCCGAGCTGCTTCAGCATCGTGACCACGTGCACGACCGGCCCCTTGATGTGGGCGCCGTAGCTGGCCGCGCTGTAGAAGTCGCGCGACAGGAAGATGGTCCTCAGGAGCGGCTTCAACTCGTAGTCGTTGTCCCGGAAGACCGCGCCCAGCTCGGACTGGAGCGCGGGCGACGGGTCCTCGCGGACGAAGAAGCGGTAGATCTTGGACGCGATGTAGTCGGCCGTGACCGGCTGCTCCAGGATGATGTCGAGCACCTCGACGCCGTCGAAGTTGCCGGTGCGGCCCAGGAACGTCTTCTCTCCGTCGTCGTGCAGCGCCTCGTGGACGACGAAGTCGAGATTGTCGAAGTTCCAGCCCGTGAACGCCCGCGCCGCCTCGCGGACGTCCCGCTCGGAGTAGTTGCCCACGCCCATCGTGAACAGCTCCATCACCTCGCGGGCGAAGTTCTCGTTGGCGGCCCCCTTCACGTTCACCCCGGCATCGAGGTAGTAGAGCATCCCCGGATCCTGCGCGACCGCCACCAGCAGCTCCCCGAAGTTGCCCGTGGCGTGCCGCTCGAACGTGTCGATCTGCAGGAGCATCTTGCGGTAGTCGCGGACCTTGTTCTGGGCGGTGGCGAAGTGGCCATGCCAGAACAGGGCCATCTTCTCCTCGAGCGGCCGGCGGCTGTCGAGCATCCGCTCCGCCCACCAGTAGCCGACGCGGCGGGTCTCCAGCGCCGTGGCGCGCAGCCAGTAGAAGAAGCGGTCCGAGACCGGCTGCATGTGGCGGTTCACGCCTTCCGGCTTCACCCGGACACCCATGCTGGCGCCGTTCCGCATCGCGAGGTCGGTCGCGGCCGGGCGGCTGGGCGGGAAGCGCGCCAGCGTCTCGTCCCAGAATCCGGAGTGCTCGAACGGCTCCAGGTGGTCGTTCGGAATGTCGTCGAAGTCGACGAGCGCGCCGACCGCCTCCTCGGGCGTCATCTGCGCCAGCTTCCGGATCTCGTCCGGCGTGCCGCTGAACCCGGCGCGGCCGAGCAGATGCTCGGCGCGGTCGTAGTTCCAGTCGGCGGCGGATATCGGGGTGAGATCCCCCGTCCAGGCCGTCGGCCCCGGCGACCAGTCCGCCGGGCTCTCCGCCGCGGCGCCGGCGACGGCACCGACTGCGAGCGCGGCAGCGAGCGCCGCCACGCCAAGGTGGTATCGCGTCCTCATCGGCTGGTTCCCCCTCGCGTCCGGCCGGCTCCGCCGGCACCCGGGCGCAGTCGTCCCGCGGGATCCCACCATTGTGGTCCTCTGGGCGTCAATGTCAAGTGCCGCGCGGTCGCGGGCGTCGCCGTTCTACGGCGCAGACTCCTAGCCGGTGCGCGAAACGACGCGGAACGTCCACCAGCCGTCCGGCCGGGGCGAGCCGAGGGGCGCGGGCGGGTTGGCCGGCTCCGCCAGCGAGTGCAGCTTGTCGAGCCGCGCGCCCCACGCCATGTCGAGCTCGGCCGGGTCGAGGATGCGCGTCAGGTCGACCGGGTAGACGGTGCCGTCGAGCCGCAGGCGCGCCCAGCCGTCCTCGGCCGCGATGCCCGACCAGCGCTTCCCGTCGCAGTTCGAGCAGCTCAGGTAGAGGTTCCCCTCGCGGTTGGCGAAGCAGTTCAGGTTGATGGAATGGGGCAGCAGGCCGGTCCGGATCTGGATCTGGCACAGCGTCACCTGGTTGGCGAACGTCCAGTCGCTCACCCGCTCGTCGTTCGCGGTGCCGAACAGGTGCGACCCGGGCGTGTAGTCGCAGGGGCAGGTGGCCGACCACCCGACCCAGGCGAGAGCCAGCACGACCACCACCGCCGCCGCCCCGATGCCCGCCGCCTGTCGGGCCGTCCACGTGCGCGGATTGCCGATGGATCCACTCATCGATGCGCCTCCCTCCGTCTGGTCGCGTTGCGCGGCGCGCGATCCGTGCCGGCTTCAACAGGACCGCCGGCATCGAGCCCGGGCCGCACGAGTGCCTCCCGCGGCTCGTTCCGGGCCCACCCCGGGGCCGGGGTCTGCACGACGGGGCTCAGGTCCGCGGCATGGAACGACCGCGCCACCTGGCCGGGCGGCGGCTCGCCGTAGGTCGTCGACCGCTGCCTGGGGGTGCGGCCCGCGCTGCAGATGACCGCCTCCATCCGTTCGGGAGGCAGCTCCTGGCCGAAGCTGGCGCCGGCCGCGCGCGTGATGCTCTCGTTCATCAGGGTCCCGCCGAGGTCGTTCACGCCGGCCGCGAGGCAGGCGCGCACGCCCCGCGGCCCCAGCTTCACCCACGAGGCCTGGATGTTGGTCACCAGCGGGTGGAGCGCCAGCCGCGCCACCGCGTGCATGAGCAGCGACTCGCGGAACGTCGGGCCGCGGCGCGCCTTCCCCTTGAGATAGATCGGCGCCTCCATGTGGACGAACGGCAGCGGCACGAACTCCGTGAACCCGCCGGTGCGCGCCTGGAGCTCGCGGATCCGCGCCAGGTGCCGCGCCCAGTTCCGGGGCCGGTCGATGTGGCCGTACATGATGGTGGCCGTCGTCCGGAAGCCGACCCGGTGGGCCGACTCCATCACCTCCAGCCACTGTCCCGCGGTCAGCTTGTCGGGACACAGGTCGCGCCGCACCTCGTCGTCGAGCACCTCGGCCGCCGTCCCCGGCAGCGTCCCGAGCCCGGCCGCCCGGAGCTCCCGCAGGAACGCCTCGAGCGAGGTGCCAAGCGTGGCCGCACCCTGCCAGACCTCCAGCGGCGAGAAGGCGTGGACGTGCATCCCGAGCGCCGCCTCCTTCACCGTGCGGCAGATGTCCAGGTAGGTGGCGCCGGTGTAGTCCGGGTGGATGCCCCCCTGCATGCAGACTTCGGTGGCGCCCCGCTCCCAGGCCTCGGCGGTGCGGCGCGCGATCTCCTCGAGGTCCAGGTCGTAGGGCGCGCCGCGCAGGTTCTCGCTCAGCTTCCCCTTCGAGAAGGCGCAGAACTGGCACTTGAAGTAGCAGACGTTCGTGTAGTTGATGTTGCGGTTGACGACGTAGGTCACCTCGTCGCCGTTGACCTCGCGCCGCAGGGCGTCGGCCGCCCGCACCACCGCGACGAGATCGTCGCCGCGGGCGGTGAAGAGCGTCTCGATCTCCCGCTCGTCGAGTCCGTCGCCGCGCGACGCCCGCTCGCACAGGGCCCGCACGGTCGCCGTGGGAGCGGGGGCCTCGGGGCGTTCGAGCCGGTCGAGGAGCGCTGCCGGCAGCACGGCGTCGCGGTCGCCCGGCGACCACGCGCTCGCGCGCGCGAACCCGTCGGCGTCGGACCCCTGCAGGACCGCCGGACGCAGCGGCTCCACCACCCACGCGTCGAGGGTTCGCACGTAGGCGGGATACACCGTGAGCCGCTCCGTCAGCACCTTGCCCTCGCGCTCGGTCTCGCGGCCCAGGCGCTCGAGGTGCGGCCACGGCGCCTCGGGGTTCACGTGGTCGGGCGTCACTGGGGACACCCCGCCCCAGTCGTTGATGCCCGCCCGGATCAGGCGGCCGAAGGTGTCCGGCGTCAGGTTCGGCGGCGCCTGGATCGCCATGTCGGGGCCGAAGATCAGCCGCGCGCAGGCGATCGTCCACTGCAGGTCGTCCAGCGTCGGGTCGGGCGCCCCGGCCATCCGCGTGCCCGGCTTCGCCCGGAAGTTCTGAACGATGACCTCCTGGATGTGCCCGTAGCGGTCGTGGAGGTCGCGCAGCGCGAGGAGCGACGCGATGCGCTCCTCCCGCGTCTCGCCGATGCCGATGAGAATCCCGGAGGTGTAGGGGATCGCCAGCTCTCCCGCGAGGCGCATCGTCTCCAGCCGCGCGTCCGGGTCCTTGTCGGGCGACCCGCGGTGCGCCTGCCCCGGTTCGAGGAGCCGCGGGGAGACGCTCTCCAGCATCATCCCCTGCGACGGGCAGACCTCCCGCAGCGCGAGGAGCTCGTCCCGCGTGCAGACGCCGGGGTTGGCGTGCGGCAGCAGGCCCGTCTCGTCGAACACGGCGCGCGCCGCGGCAACCAGGTACGCGATCGTCGTCGGATGGCCGAGCGCGTCGAGCTCGGCGCGCGCCTGCGGATAGCGCAGCTCCGGCTTGTCGCCCAGCGTGAACAGGGCCTCCCGGCACCCCGCGGCCGCCCCGCGCCGCGCCACCTCCACCGCCTCGTCGAGCGTCATGTACGCGCGCTCGCCCGGACGCGGCGGCTGCGCGAACGTGCAGTAGTGGCAGACGTCCCGGCAGAGCTTCGTGAGCGGGATGAAGACCTTGCGGGAGTAGCTGACGGGGCCGAAGCCGGCGTCGCGCAGCACCGCTGCCCGCTCCATGAGGGCCGGGAGATCGGTCGCGCGCACGAGATCGAGGGCGGCCTCTCGCGACGGCCGGTCGTACGTGCTGCTCATGGGAGGTCCGCTGCGGCGCCCGTTCGCGGCGCCCGCAGACGCTTATAGCACGTCGGGGCCGGGTTGGGGAACGACTCCGCCGCTGCCAGATCGCTGCGGCACATGGTGGTGATTCAGCATCACGGATCGTGGTGTCATAATGCCATCATGCGCAGCACCGTACGAATCGACGACGACCTGATGCTCGAGCTCAAGCGGCGAGCCCGCGACGAATCCGTCTCCCTGACCCGCATGCTGAACCGCGCTCTTCGAGCCGGCCTGTTTCGGGCGCAGCAACCCGGCAAGGGCGCGACCCCTTTCCGGCAGCAGAGCGAGGCCATGGGACAGCCGCGGGTCGGCATCGACAAGGCCCTCGCGCTTGCGGCTCGCCTCGAGGACGAGGAAGTAGCTCGCAAGCTGTCGCTCCGCAAATGAAGGTCGTCGACCTGAACGTCCTGCTGTACGCGGTGAATGCGGACGCGCCGCATCACGATCGGATCGTGGCGTGGTGGGAGCGCGCGCTGAACGGGGACGAGACCATCGGGCTCGCGTGGACCGTCCTGGTCGGGTTCCTGCGAATCTCCACGCACCCGACCGTCTTCCCGGCTCCGCTCACGGCGGAAGCGTCCATGGCGCAGATCGACGCGTGGCTCGCCCGGGACGTAGTCTCGCTCCTCACGGAGACGCGCGACCACTGGCCAGTGCTCCGTGACATGCTCTCCGCCACGGGCGTTGCCGGCAACCTGGCGACGGACGCACACCTCGCGGCGCTGGCCGTTACCCATGGAGCGACGCTGGCCTCGTGCGACACCGACTTCGGCCGGTTCGAGCACCTGCGGTGGGAGAATCCCCTGCGCGACGCGTGACAGCCATCCCTGTCGGATGGACGTTCCTGCGTCCCGCGGAAACTCAGGCGATGCTGACGAAGCTCACCATTCGCGGCTTCAAGCGTTTCGTCTGTTCGGCTTGGTAAGGGTCGACGTCGCGAGACGTGCCGTGCCCGGCCCTCTCAGGCCGAAGCCGGCTTCGACGCGCTGTCCTGCAGCCAGGCACGGAACGCGAGCAGCAGGAGCAGGCCGGGAATGGCGACCAGGGCCGAGAAGATGAAGAACGGCGCCCAGCCCATCTGCGTCGCCATCCAGCCCGTCGGCGCCGTCAGAACGACCCGCGGCACGCCCGACAGGGCCGTGAACATCGCGAACTGCGTGGCCGTGAAGCGGCGGTCGGTGAGGAACGCCATGAACGCAATGAGGGCTGCCGTGCCCATCCCCTGCGTCAGGTTCTCGAAGCCGATCACGGCGGCGAGCCACCAGCGGTCGTCGCCGACCAGCGACAGGACGGCGAA
>JAPOYG010000372.1 GCA_026706755.1 Acidobacteriota bacterium | reverse complement strand
ACCACCACCGGCTCGGGCGGCGTCGTCAGGTTGGCCTCGATGTCGTCGTAGCGCAGCACGCGGTTGACCTCGGCGACGTAGAGCGCGCCGTCGCGGAACGCCACCCCGTTCGGCATGTTGAGGCCGGTGTCCAGGGTCAGCACCCGGTCCGCCTTCTGGTCGCCGTCGTCATCGCGCACGGCGTAGACGTTCCCCGCCCGGCGCGTGCTGACGAAGAGCGTTCCGCCCGGGCTGAGCGACATCTGCCGCGCGTTCGGCACGTCGGCCGCGTAGACCTCGATCGCGAACCCGGGCGGCAGCGTCAGCTTGTCAATGGGAGGCCCGGCCTCGTCCTGGGCGGCCGCGGGGGCGACGACCGTCGCGGCGAGCGCGAGTGAGAGCAGTGCAAGGGCCGGGAGTCGGGTTCTCATCGTGTCCTCGGATACGCCTCTCGGGCGCGGTGCATTGCGCGAGCCGGAAGCCCTGTCGTTCACGTCTGGTGAGGGGTTCGGGGGACGTTCGGGCTCCCGGCGGAGACTTCAGTAACGGAAGAGGTACTGGATCTTCGTGAAGACGGCGCGGTTCGTCCGTTGCATCGTCAACAGCGTCGGGAAGAGCTGCTCGTCCAGGCCGTCGCCGTTGATGTCGCCGTACAGCCGGTCGGCCTGCTGGTAGTGGTCGTCGTAGCCGACGTAGAAGGCGGTGCCGGCGTCCACGCGGTACGTGAACAGCCAGTTCAGGGCGAACTTCCGGTCGAACGTGTTGTACTCGGAGATGTTGCGGAGCAGCAGCCGATCGGTGAACTGGTAGGTGCTGAGGGCGCGCAGGATCCTGACGTCGAAGATGGGCTCGGCGCCGCCGCTGCGCAGGTCGATGAAGTCGCTCACGCTGAGGTTCAGCTCGGACTGGAAGCGCGAAGCCGGCCGCACGGAGGCGAAGAAGCTGCCGCTGCCCCCCTTGCCGAGGTACGGGTTCTCCTGGTACTTCACCTCGTCGCCGCGGCGGTAGTAGCCGCCGAACGACAGCCGCCGGCTGGTGTTGACCTGCCCCCCGACCGACACTGCCCGCTTGTGGAAGTCGATGCCGAGGTAGTGCTCCATCTCGTCGCGCAACTCGACGTTCACGCTGATGTTGCGCGCGAAGGTGGCGTTGAAGCCGGCGCGCCAGTCCTCGTCCTGCAGGAGGCCGTCGAAGCTGTGGTTCCGGGAGTAGCCGATGCTCGGCCCCCAGTTGAGCACCCAGCTCTCGGGCCAGACCGTGTAGCCGATGCGGCTGAACACCTGCTGCATGTCGGTGCGCCGGACGAAGCCGACGTCGTGCCGGAAGTCGGGCGACAGGGTGTAGGCGGACACCCACCCGCTCCAGTGGCGGCTGTTCAACCGGTAGTTGAGGTCGAACATCTGGCCCTGCCGCTGGATGCCGTCCAGGTCGCGGTGATCGGTCTGGACCGCCTTGAAGCCGAAGCCCTGCGTGTTGCCCAGCCGGAAGTCGCCGTCCACGGCGCCCAGGGTGCTGTGGGTGTCCATGAACGACCGGTGCGTGAAGAACGCGCCCACGTGCGACTCGGCGTAGAGGTCGTAGCGCGCCCGCGCGACGAGGTTGTTCGCTTTCTGGCCGTACGCCGCGTCGCCGGGGGCGACCCGCCCCGGGGCCTCGTCGTTGGCGACGATCAGGCCGAGCGTCGTGTCGCCGACCTTCCCGGTCAGCTTCGCGCCGAACTCCGGGTCGACGATCGTCCGCGTGTGGACGAAGGTCACGGGGCCGAACATCTGGAAGATCTCCGCCCCTTCCAGGAAGAACGGCCGGAGCTCCGGATAGCGGAGCGCGAAGCGCTGGTTCACCTCGATCTGAGGCAGGTCGGACTCGATCTGGGAGAAGTCGGGGTTGTAGGTCAGGTCCGCCGTCAGGTTCGACGTGATGCCGTACTTGACGTTCAGCCCCCCTTCCGGCGCGACGTCCTTCGTGGCGAACGTCGCACCGTCGAGCGAGCCGTGCTGGATGGCGGTGAACGTCGGCAGCACCTCGATGTTGCGGCTCATCGAGAGGTTCGTCATCCCCTCGAGCACGCCCACCTGGGTCAGGAAGCCGGACACGTTGCGCGTGATCGGAGCCCAGACCTGGTTCTCGTCCTTCCCGCGCACCTCGCGCACGATCTGGAAGCCCCAGCGGTGCGGGAGGTCGCGGTCACGCTGCGGATAGCGGAGGCTCTTGAACGGGATGGCCATCTCGGCCGTGAAGCCGTCCTCGACGATCCGGCCGCCGCTGGAGAAGAGCGCGTCCCAGGAGGAATCGCCGGTCGGTATGCGGCTCCCGCTCCAGGAGTAGCTTCCGGTGCGCCGGCGCCGCCCGCCCATGCTCCAGCCGCGCGAGTTGACGATCGCGTCCCCCTGGACGCCGTAGCCGTTCACGGAGAACCGGTAGGCCCGCTGCTGGTCGAGGAAGGTGTCGAAGTAGATGGCGATGTTGTCGTCGTCGATCGTCTGGTCGCGGTCGACGCGATTGGCGCGCATCAGGCTCCGGTCTTCGTAGTGCGCGTGCACCGCGACGTAGAAGTTCTGGCTGTCGTAGGCGATCCAGATGTCGGTCGCCTCCGTCGCCGGGGCTCCTTCCACCGGGTTCTGCTGCACGAACTCGGTGATGTGGAGAGCCTCCCGCCAGACGGCGTCGTCGAGCCGGCCGTCGATGCGCGGGCGTTCCCGGACCCGCGGCGGCCGCGCCGTCGGGCGCCCGGTCAGAATGCCGACGTCCCGGGCCACGCCGAAACCGGCGGAGGTGGGCGCCCCGCCGAAGGCGAGCTCGCCGGTGACATCGGTGGGCGCGGGCCGCCTGGGGACCGGATCCCGTGGCGCGCTCGCTGGACGTGCGGGCCGCTCGGCCGGGGCTGGAGGCGGGACGATGACGGCGGCCGGCATCGTCGCGAGTCCGAGTGGCCCATCGCCATTCCCGTTCCCGTTGCCGTAGCCGTTCCCGTTCCCACCGCGTCCGTTCCCGGTCCCGTAGACGGGCCCGTTGCCGAAGCCGCCGCGATATCCGAAGCGGTCGCCGTTTCCGCTGCCGGCGCCGAGGTCCGAGGGCCGCGCTCCAGGTCGCGGCTCGCCGGCGGTGGGTGCGAACCCGTTGCGCTGCAGCCTGCCGAGCGCGGCGGCAACCTCGGCCACCAGGCGATCCTGGAGGTCGAAGATCTCACCGGCGCCGCCGTCCACCGCAACGCCGGTCGCTACCGTTCCGGTGTCGACGTCCACGATTCGCGCCGTGAACCGCAGGGCGCCGTCCGTCCGTTCGTACGAACCGGTCAGGATCCAGGCCGCGCCCAGACGTCGGCTGACGTCGCGCAGGATGCGCTCCGGATCCGACGGGACGTCCTGGCCGTACGCCTGCAGTTCCTCGGTGACGGCGGCGAAGAGTGCCGCGCTCTCGAGGATCGAGACGGTGTCGAGCTGTTCGAGGCCGGCTACCGTGGTCTCCACGATGCCGTCCCCGATCCAGTCGTCCGACGGCTCGCCGGAGAGGTTGACGAACGGGACGATGGCGAGGGCCCGGTCCCCGACCGCGGGCGGCCGGGCCGCCGACTCGTTGCGAGGCTCCGGCTGCGCGGCGGCGGGTGCGACACCGGCGCCGGCGATCGCGAGCGCCGCGAGCAGGCCTACCAGATGGCGCACGTCACCTCCGTTCCGAGCGGATCCCCGCATGGTTGACCGTCGATCATAGTCGAAGTGGCGTCGGAACGCCTATCCGACGGCGCTCTCACGGCCAGTGCCCCGGCCGCCCTCACGGGCGCTTCGGGGAGCCTGTGCCGGCGAAGTGCGTGCGTCGCCGGGTCTGCGGCGCGGCGGCTCCCGTTCGGGTCGGGTGGCCGCCGCCTCAGGCCAGCCGGTCCAGAACGGCCCGGCCCATCGCTGCGCAGCCCAGCGCGGGACCGCCCGGGGCGGAGAGGTCCGCCGTCCGGCAGCCGTCCGCCAAGGCGGTGCCGATGGCCCGCTCGATGGAATCCGCCTCGGCGCCCAGGTCCAATGCGTGCCGGAGCAGGAGGGCCGCGGAGGCGATGGCGCCGATCGGGTTTGCCGCGTCCCGGCCGGCGATGTCGGGCGCGGAGCCGTGGACCGGCTCGAAGAGCCCCCCGGAACCGCCCACGCTGGCCGACGGCAGGAGTCCGAGCGACCCGACGACGGCGCCGGCCTCGTCGGAGAGGATGTCGCCGAAGAGGTTGCCCGCGAGCAGGACGTCGAACGAGCCGGGATCCGACACCAGGCGCATGGCGCACGAGTCGACCAGCTGATGCTCGAGGCGGACATCCGGATAGCGGGACGCGACCTCCGTGACCACCTGGCGCCACAGCCGCGAGCTCTCGAGGACGTTCGCCTTGTCGACCGACGTCACGAGCTTCCGCCGGCCGCGCGCGCTCTCGAACGCGACGACCGCGATGCGCTCGATCTCGGCCGTGCTGTAGCGCATCGTGTCGAACGCCTCGGCCCGGTCGGCGCTGCGGCCGCGGGGCTCGCCGAAGTAGATTCCGCCCGTCAGCTCGCGCACGATCAGCATGTCGACGCCCCGCAGGCGCTCCGCGCGCAGGGCCGCGCCGCCCTCCAGCCCGGGCCAGACCCTCGCCGGTCGCAGGTTGGCATAGACGCCGAGTGCCCGGCGCAGCTCCAGCAGGCCGGTCTCGGGGCGCCGCTCGCGCGGGCCGTCGCTGAAGGCGGGGTCCCCGACGGCCCCCAGGAGCACCGCGTCGGCGGCGCGGCAGTCGCGGAGCGTCCCGTCCGGCAGTGGAGGCTCGCCGGCCCGGAGCGCGGCCGCACCGAAGGGGGAGCGGGTCAGGGCGAACGCGTGACCGTGGCGAGCGGCTATGGCTTCCAGCACGCCGCCGGCGGCGTCGATGACCTCGGGGCCGATGCCGTCGCCGGGCAACAGGGCGATGGTGGCGTTCATGCCGGTGCGGTTCGCGGAGCGCGATTGGCTTGGAGCGGGCGCGGCGGGTCAGGCCGCGCCGCGATCCGCGGCGGGGGAGTCGGCGACGGCCCGGACGCGGCTGACGATCGCCGCCACGTCGCCGTCCTCCACCGACTTCTGGCGGTCGGCGAGCGCGATCACCTCGCGGTAGACGCGGTCGACCTCGAACCGGTTCAGAGCGAACCCCAGGTCCTCGCACCGTTTCCGGACCGCATGCCGGCCGGAGTGCTTGCCGAGCACGAGCGTCGACTCCACGCCGACGTCCTCGGGCTTCATGATCTCGTAGGTCCGGCGGTCCTTGATGACGCCGTCCTGGTGGATGCCGGCCTCATGCGCGAAGGCGTTCCGCCCGACGATCGCCTTGTTGGCCTGCACCGGCTCCTCGGTCAGCTCCGACAGCAGCCGGCTCGTGCGCACCAGCTCGGTCGTGCGGACCTGGGTGGCGTACGGCAGGCGCTCGGGCTTGACGCGCGTCGCCATCACGATCTCCTCCAGCGACGCGTTGCCGGCCCGCTCCCCGATGCCGTTGATGGTGCACTCGATCTGCCGCACCCCGGCCCGGAGCGCGGCCAGGGAATTGGCCACCGCCAGGCCCAGGTCGTCGTGGCAGTGGGCGCTGAAGACCACGCCGTCGGCGCCGGCCACCGCGGCTCGGACCTCGCCGAAGAACTCCTCGATCTCCTCGGGCGTGCAGTAGCCGACGGTGTCCGGCAGGTTGATGGTGGTCGCGCCGGCGGCGATCGCGGTCTCGACGACCTGGCAGAGGAACGGGATGTCGCTTCGCGTGGCGTCCTCGGCCGAGAATTCCACGTCGTCGGTGTAGCCGCGCGCCTGCGTCACGCCGTCGGTCACGGCCTGGAGGCAGTCGTCGCGGCTGATCCGCAGCTTGCGCTCGAGGTGCAGATCGGAAGTGGCGATGAAGGTGTGGATCCGCGAGCGCGGCGCGGGTCCGAGCGATTCCCCGGCCCGCTCGATGTCAGCGGGGTTGCAGCGGGCGAGGGCCGCGACGACCGGTCCGCGGATTTCCTCGGCAACGAGGCGCACGGCATGCGCGTCGTCGTCCGACGCGATCGGGAATCCCGCCTCGATGATGTCGACTCCGAGCGCCGCGATCTGCCGGGCGAGCCGCAGCTTCTCCTTCGTGTTCATGGAGAAGCCGGGGGACTGCTCGCCGTCCCGCAGCGTCGTGTCGAAGATGATCAGGTTCTCGACTGCCACCGTGCCTCCTGTCCCGCCCTGACTGCCCACCGCGCCCCGTGGATACGTTGCGTCCACCATTTTGACCCGCAGGCCGTGAAGTAAGTCAAGATTATAGTTCTTACGGCAACATAACACTCTGTTATATCCAGCCCAGGGCCGGTCTGGGACCCTTCAGGTCCCCGTAGTGCCCGTTCGCCGTCCCCTCCCGGGCCGACCCCGGAGCGCAGGACGTGTAACGGCGATTTTACGGGGCGGTCACGCCGCCGATATACGGCGCCGGCATGATGCCCCTGTCGCGTTCGGCGGTTGGTCTCTTGCGCCACCCCCTTGCCCTTGCTCACTCACGCCCGGACCTCCGGAGGACGGTAGCAGATGCGCAGTGCGGTTCGGTTCGTGTTGGTGTCGGGGCTCGCGATCGCGCTCCCGGCGCCGGCCTGGGCCCAGGAGACCGGCGTCGTCGCGGGTGAGGTCATCGACCAGAACCTCGCGATCACGCTCCCCGGGGTGCCGGTCGAAGTCGTCGGGTCGGGGGAGATTGCCTACACGGATCTCGACGGCCGGTACCGGTTCGAGCTCCCGGCCGGAGCGCACGAGCTCCGGATCGTCATGGCCGGCTACGCCGAGCAGAGCGTGACGGTCGAGGTGGTCGAGGGCCAGTTGAGCTCGGTGCAGGTGGCGCTCGCCTCGAACGTGTTCGCGGAGGAGGTGACGGTGAATGCGCCGACCCTCGAGGCCGCGTCCTCGACCGCGTCCGCCCAGCTCATGATGCGGATGCGGGCGCCGTCGGTGCAGGACAACATCGGCGCCATCGAAATGTCGGCGAACAACGACTCGAACGCGGCCGACGCGATGCAGCGCGTCACCGGCGTCTCCGTCGTGGAGGGGCAGTCGGTCTTCGTTCGCGGCCTCGGCGAGCGCTACAGCAACACGACGCTGGCCGGCGCCACCCTGCCGACCACCGAGCCGGATCGCCGCGTGGTGCCGCTCGACCTCTTTCCGAGCGGCCTCATCGACAGCGTTCAGGTGAGCAAGACCTACACCCCGGACAAACCGTCGCAGTTCGCGGGTGGACTGGTGGAGATCGTGCCGCTGAAGCTGCCGGACTCCACGAGCTTCGAGATCTCGGCCGGGGGTGGCTGGAACAGCCTCACCACCGGGACGATGGGCCTCGGGTACCCCGGCGGCGGCCGGGACTGGGCCGGTTTCGACGACGGCACGCGGGCGCTCCCGGCCGGGTTTCCGACCCGCAAGGTGACTCGCGGCGGCCGTTTCTCGGGCACGCTCGGCTACTCCAGGGACGACCTCGAGCGGCTCGGGAAGCAGTTCGCGAACGTCTGGGATCCGGTGGAGGAATCGCTGCCCCTCGACCAGTCATACAGCGCGCTGTTCGGCGGCCGCTACGGGAAGCTGGGCATCGTCGCCACGTTCCGCCACTCCCAGGGATCGCAGTACACGGAGGAGGAGCAGACCTTCTACAAGGTCGGGAGCGGCGGCGCCATCGAGCGCTTCAACGGCCCCTACGACTTCCGGATCACCGAGCGGTCGGGAACCGTCGGCGGCGTCGGCAACGTCGCCTACCAGTTCACGCCGAACCAGCGGCTCTCGTTCGACAACTTCTACACGCACGTCGGCACCAACGAGACCCGCATGTTCCAGGGCTACAACGACGACGCGGGCAACGACATCCGGAACCAGCGGCTGTGGTGGGTCGAGGAGCAGATCACGAGCCACCACCTGGGCGGCGAGCATCTCTTCCCGACGCTATCGAACAGCCGCTTCGACTGGAAGCTCGCGTACTCCCGCGCCGACCGCCAGGAGCCGGACCTGCGCGAGGTGCTCTACGAGTCCGACCCCGCCCGGCAGGCGTTCGTGCTCGCCGACGAGTCGCAGAGCGGCCTCCGGCAGTTCAACGACCTCGAGGACGACACGTGGGAGGGGAGCCTCAACTGGAGCTCTCTCTTCGAGCAGTGGGGCGGCTTCGCCTCGCAGGTGAAGCTCGGTGGGAGCTACATCGACCGGAGCCGCGACTTCCAGTCGCGCCGGCTGCGCTTCGTGCCCCGCAACCTGATAGGCGGCGACTTCACCGGGGCACGGAACCTCTCGCATCGCCTCGGCTACGACGTCGCCCGGGGCCGCGACATCGATCTCTCGCGGCCGGCGGAGGAGCTCTTCACCGCGGCCAACATCGGCGACATCTTCGAGTTGAAGGAAGAGACCCGCGGCACGGACCGCTACGACGCGGCGCAGGACGTCGGCTCGTTCTACGGGATGATCGACCTGCCGCTCTCGGCGTCGACCCGCCTCGTGACCGGGGCCCGCATCGAGACGTTCACGCAGGTCGTCGAGACCCTCGACCCGTTCGCGGGAACCATCGACCAGCAGACGGCCGACGTGCAGCGGGCGTCGCTCGACGAGACCGACATCTTCCCGGCCATCAACTTCGTCTACGCCCTGCGGCCCGATCAGAACGTCCGGCTCGGCTACAGCCAGACCGTCAACCGGCCCGAGTTCCGGGAGGTCTCGCCGTTCGAGTTCACCGACGTGGTGGGCGGGCGGGCGATCGTCGGCAACCCCAACCTCAACCAGTCGCTCATCCAGAACGTCGACCTGCGCTGGGAGTGGTTCCCGGGCGCGGAGGAAGTGCTGTCGGCCAGCTTCTTCTACAAGCAGTTCGACGATCCGATCGAGCGCATCGTCGAGCCGACCGCCCAGCTCCGGACCTCGTTCGCCAACGCCGACACCGCGAGCAACATCGGCCTCGAGCTCGAGGCCCGCTCCCTCATCGGGCCCTACGTGCTGGTGGGTGCGAACTACACCTACGTGGACTCCGAGGTCTCGCTCTCGCCGGCCGCGCGTCAGGTGCAGACCTCGCTCACGCGCCCGCTCGCCGGTACCTCGCCCAACCTCTTCAACGCTCTCCTCGAGGTGCGGGGGATGGGCTACTCCGGCCGGTTTCTCTTCAACTACTTCGACGACCGGATCAGCGACGTCGGCTCGCTCGGGCTCCCCGACATCATCGAGAAGGGGCGCCACTCTCTCGACTTCATCTTCGCGAAGCGGTTCGACCGCGCGAGCCTGCGGATCGCACTCACGAACCTGACCGACCAGGCCTTCGAGTTCACCCAGGGCGGAACCGGACCGACGCAGCGCATCTTCAACCTGGGGCGCTCGATGAGCTTCGGCATCACCTATCACCCGTAGGGAGGAACCAACAGCGATGACCGGGATTGCGATGCGGCGGCCGGCCCGCCGTGCTCTTGCGGCGGGTGTCCTGGCCGCAGCCGCGGCGTGGGGTGCAGCGACCGTCTCCACGCAGGCGAACATCAACTGCGAGCCGGGTGACGGAATGCAGCGCTGCATCGTCAGCGGCCGGATCACGAGCGACACGACCTTCACCGCCGACTCGCTCTGGCTGCTCGACGGCGCGGTCTTCGTCGACGAGCCGGCCCGCCTGACCATCGAGGCCGGCACGCAGATCTTCGGGCGTTCCGAAACCAACGGCACCCTCATCATCTCGCAGGGGGCACAGATCCTGGCGAACGGGACGGCCGAGGCGCCGATCGTGATGACCAGCGACGTCGAGGTGGGCGAGCGCGCGCGGGCAGACTGGGGCGGCCTGATCATCAACGGCCGCGCGCCCCTCAACGTGCCCGGCGGCCAGGGCGAGGGTGAGGGCGGCACCGGGATCTACGGCGGCGACGATCCGAACGACGACAGCGGGCACCTCTACTACGTGCGCGTCGAGTTCGCGGGCACGGAGTTCAGTCCCGACAACGAGCTGAACGGCATCGCCTTCCAGGGCGTCGGCCGCATGACCGAGGTCGACCACATCATGGTCAAGCTCAACAAGGACGACGGCCTGGAGTTCTTCGGCGGCACCGTGGAGGTGAAGCACGTGATCTGCTTCGCCATCGCCGACGACAGCTTCGACTGGACCGACGGCTGGCAGGGCAAGGGCCAGTTCCTGATCGCCATGCAGATGGGCGACGATGCCGACAACGGCTTCGAGTCCGACAACAACGGCGACAACAACGACCTGACGCCCCGCTCCGACCCCACCCTCTACAACGTGACGCTGATCGGCGACCCCTACGACTTCCCGGGCGACGAGAGCGACATCGGCATGCTGCTGCGCGAGGGCACCGCGGCCACCATCCGCAACTTCATCATCACCGGGTTCAAGGAGGCGGCGATCGACATCGATCACACGGCCACGTTCGCCCAGGTGACGCGGGGCAACCTGACGCTGGAGAGCGGGCTCGTCTTTGGCAACTGCATCGTCGAGGGATGTCGGGGCGAGTTCAACCCGGACGACGACGACGCGGAGGCGGCAATCTCGACGATGGACTTCGTGACCGGCGCCCCGAACGTGTACATGATGGACCCGGTCCTCGGCGCGCCCTCCTACCTGTGCGCGTTCTGCCCCTTCGACCTGATCGACCCGGCGCGCAACTTCGCTCCGCGCGAGACGTCGCCCGCCGTCACCGGCATGGTCCGACCGTCGGTGCCGCCGAACGACGGGTTCTTCGACGTCGCCAACTTCATCGGCGCCGTCGGGCCGCCCGGATCGGGTCAGGACGACTGGTTCATGGGATGGACCGACTTCTCGCTCAACTAAGGCAGCCGCGACGCCCGGTCTCCGGAGGCCCCGCCCGACGGGGTGGGGCCTCCCTGCGGCGCCGGCCTGCGGTGCTGGTCACGGCAGCTCTCGTCGCCTGTCTCGTCGCCGGAGGATGCTCCTCCGGCGACCGCCTGTTCCCTCCATCCCCGCTCCACCAGACCTTCCCGTCGCCGGACGAGCTCAGCCGCGCCGTGCTGGCCGCGCTGGCGGATGAGGACGCCGACCACCTCCACAGCCTGGCACTGTCCGAGCTGGAGTTCCGCACCGTCGTCTGGCCGGAGCTGCCGTCGAGCCGACCGGAGCGGGGGTTGCCGTTCGACTACGTCTGGGGCGACCTCAACCAGAAGAGCACCAATGCCCTTCGGCGCCTGGTCGCGCGCCACGGCGGACGGCGCTACACGCTGGCCGGGGTAGCCTTCCGGGGCGAGACGACGCCGTACGAGACGTACCGCGTACACCGTGAGGCCATCCTCGACCTCGTCGACGAGGAAGGCAACGAGCTAACCCTCCCCCTCTTCGGATCCATCCTCGAGCGCGACGGCGAGTTCAAGCTCTTCAGCTACGTCGTCGACTGATCGCGCCGCGCGGCTTCCCGGCCGGAGTCTGCGTCGCAGAACGGGGCGATGCGGCATGTTGCGGCGCGCGCCGACTCCCAACGCGACCGCCAGATTGGGTTCGGTCGCCGCCTTCCCGCCCTTCCGCCTTCCCGCCCTCGGCATCGTCCCACGGCGCCGCGAGGCCGGTGCGGTATGCTGGCCGGCGCAGTGCAGCCATAAGCCGTCGTTATGGCTGCGCGGTCGAGGCTCCGGGGGCGTCAGGGTGGTTCACCGCGCCGGTGGGCTGCGGCGGAATCGAGGAGGGAGCGGGTGGACGTCGCCGAGTTGCAGGTCTTTCTCACCGTGGCGGCCGAACGGAGCTTCTCGCGGGCGGCGGAGCGGCTGCACCGCACCCAGCCCGCCGTCAGCCAGGCGGTGCGGCGTCTGGAGGAGGGGATCGGCGAGCGGCTGTTCGACCGCTCGTCCAAGGGCGGGCGCCTGACGGAGGCGGGGGAACTCCTGCTCGGCTACGCGCAGCGCCTAGTCCAGCTCAAGGCGGAGGCCGAGGGCGCGGTTCGCGAGTTGCAGGAGTTGCGGCGGGGCCGGGTACTGATCGGCGCGAACGAGGGCGCCGTGCACGTGCTGCTGCCGATCGTCGAGCGCTTCCGCGCCGAGCACCCGGAGGCCCGCGTGGAGGTGCGGCGCTCGTCCGCGCGCCAGATTCCGAGCGAGGTGCTCGGCCGCGGGCTGGACTTCGGGGTGCTGACCTTCCCCGCGCGCGAGCGGGGGCTCCGCTCGCTGCCGCTGGGGGACGACGAGCTGGCGATGCTGATCCACCCGGGGCATCCGTTCGCCCGGCGCAGCAGCGTGACCATGGAGGAGGTCGGTCGCCAGACCGTGATTGCCCACAACGAGGCGTCGCCGGCTCGCGAGCGCGTCCTGCGGCTTTACGAGCAGCGGCACACCGCCATCAACATCCAGATTGCGCTCCCCAGCCTCGACGGCATCAAGCGGGCCGTCGAGATGGGGCTCGGCGTGGCCCTGCTCCCGAAGCGCTGCGCCCTGGCCGAGATCGCCCGCGGTCAACTCGCCGCCGTCCGCGTGTCGCAACTCCGGCTGCCCCGCCAGGTGCGCCTGGTGTATCGGCGGTCGGGGGAGATGTCGCAGGCCGCAGCGGCCTTCGTCGATGCCGCGCGCGCCGTGGCTCGCGAGGGCTGAGACGGCCGGCTTCACGCCGCAGGGGCTCACCCGCGATGCGCTACGTTGCGGGCGGCCCCCTACTCCGCCAGCGCGAAGACGAACAGCGTGTTGCCGGTGCTCGGGCGCAGCTCCGGGGTCAGGCGGTTGAAGGCGCCGGAGGTCAGCGACCGGCCGGTGCTGACCGCGACGTACTGGCGCCCCTCGTGGGCGTAGGTGATAGGGAAGCCTGTGACGGGCGAGCCGATGTTGATCTCCCAGAGGACCTCGCCGGTCTCGTGGTCGAGGGCGCGGAAGCGGCCGTTGTAGTCGCCGCCGAAGACGAGGCCGCCGCCGGTGGCCAGGAGGGAGCTGGTGGCCGCGCGCTGCTCGTGGATCCACAGCAGCTCGCCGGTCTCGGCCGAGATCGCCTGGACGGTCCCGACCTGGTCGGTCCCGGGGGCGATCTCGGTGCGGACGCCGAGCCCGTAGAGCGAGCCGTCGTTGGTCGCCATGATGCGCGCGCAGGCGTTGCGCAGGGGGAAGTACATGGCGTTGGTGAGGGGGCTGTAGGCGCCCGGCTCCCAGTCCTTGCCGCCGGTGAGGGTCGGGCACGCGAAGACCTCCTGGCCCTCCTGGCGGAACACGACCTCCTGGTTCTCGGAGACGGCGCCGGTCGCGCCGTCGATGCCGCCCACCACGTTCTGGGCCACCGTCGGACGCGCCCACAGGAACTCGCCGGTCGCGCGGTCGAGGGTGTAGACGATGCCGGTCTTGCCGGGGATGCCGGTCATGACCCGCCGCTCCTCGCCGGGTTGCAGGCGGGGGTTGATCCACTCGACCGCGTTCGGGTCCGGGTTGACCACGGTGTCGACGAGGATGCGCTCGAACGGGTGGTCGAGGTCCCAACTGTCGTTGAGGTGCTGGTAGTACCAGACGA
>JAPOYG010000473.1 GCA_026706755.1 Acidobacteriota bacterium | reverse complement strand
TAGGAGCTTGCGCCGCAGAATGCAACGCAGTGGAGTTCCGCGGCGCAAGCTCCTGAGCGGGTGGGGCTGGGGCCGAACACGGAGCCCGCGACGGGTTTGGCGGCGCTAGCCCGGCGGCGGAGCGATGCCCGGGCCGGTATCCGCCCCCGCGGTCGTCCTCCTGAGCGGGGGCCTCGACTCGTACACGGCCGCCGCCGTCGCGCAGTCCGAGGGCGCCGCGCTCCATGCCCTCACCGTACGGTACGGTCAGGTCCACGGGTGCGAGATCGAGGCGGCGCGGCGCGTGGCGCGGGCGCTGGGCGTCGTCGAGCACCTCGAGCTCGACGTCGACCTCGCCGCGATGGGAGGGTCGTCGCTGACCGGCGGCGGCGCGGTGCCGAAGGACCGCCCGCTCGACGCGGACTCCATTCCCTCCACGTACGTCCCGGCGCGGAACACGGTGCTGCTGTCGCTGGCGCTCGCGTGGGCCGAGGCGATCGGGGCGCGCGAGATCGTCATCGGCGTCAACGCGCTCGACTACTCCGGCTATCCCGACTGCCGACCCGAGTACCTCGAGGCGTTCGAGCGCCTCGCGGCGCTGGCCACCCGGGCCGGCGTCGAGGGCGCGCGCTTCCGGGTCCGCAGGCCGCTGATCGCGATGACGAAGGCCGACATCATCCGTCGGGGAAGTGCTCTGGGGCTCGACTACGGGCTGACACACAGTTGCTACGATCCGCGGCCAGGCGGCCGCCCGTGCATGCGATGCGACAGTTGCCGCCTGCGTGCCCGAGGGTTCGCGGAGGCGGGCGTCGCGGATCCGCTCGTCACCGACGAAGGCGGGGGAGAGGGCTGATGCGAGGCCACGGCGAAGGGACCCCGACGGTGCGCCTGACCCTGCTGACGCGCGCCGGCTGCCACCTCTGCGACGACATGAAGGCCGTTGCCGCCGCCGCGGGGAGAACGCGTCCCCTGCTGCTCGATGAGGTCGACATCGCCGCGGACCGGGGGCTCGAGCGCCGCTTCGCGACCGAGATCCCCGTGCTCATGCGCGGCGACACGGTGCTGGCGCGAGGCCGCACGACGCTGGCCGCGCTGCTGGAGCGGTTGCGGCGGACGGACTCCGACTGACCGGACGAGGGCCCTTCGGTCGACCGGCTACTTGGCGGTGACGACGAAGTGTGCGCGCCGGTTCTGCAACCAGCAGCTTTCCTCGCTGTCCGTGCAGAAGGGAGATTCCTCCCCCCGGCTGACGGTCGCGATCCGGCTGGGCTCGATGCCGAGGCTGATCAGGTAGTCCCGCGCCGAGGTCGAGCGCGAGTCGCCCAGCGCGAGGTTGTACTCGTTGGTGCCCCGCTCGTCGCAGTGCCCCTCGATGCGCACCCGTGTCGAAGGCCACTGGCGCAGCCAGTTGGCGTTCTGGGCCAGGATCCCCTGGGCCGGCGGGAGCACCTCCGACTCGTCGTAGTTGAAGAAGACGGGCGCCAGCGGAGCGGTCTCGTTCAGCTCCTCGAGCGACATCCGCTCGAAGATCTCCTCGGGAGTGAGGGGAGCCGGCGGCGGTGGCGGCGGAGGTGGCGGTGGCGGCGGAGGTGGAGGCGGCGGCGGAGGTGCGGGCTCCTCGATGACCGGCGGCGGCTCGGGCGGCGGGTTGTCAGCGCAGGCCGCCCCCGCGGTCGCCACCGCCGCGCCGAGAACGATGAACCTCACGGATCGCCACAGAGATTGCATGGTTCGCTCCCGCCTCCGGTCGAATGAGATGAACGATCGGATGAGATGAACGAACGGAATGTAGCGAGAATGGCCGAATGGTGTCAATCTGCCGGTTGAAGGGCAGATCCGCCGCCGGGGCGCGTGCTCCCGAGGCCCCGGGCGGGGATCAGGCCTCCCAGTCGGAGTCGTCTTCCTCGTAGCCGTCCGGTTCGTCGTCGACGTCGGCGTCGTCCGGTTCGTCGGCGCCGAGGTCGTCGTCCTCGTCGTCGCCGGCCAGGAGCAGCTCTACCGGCAACACCGTCGACACCTCGAGGTTGGCGCCGCACTCCGAGCAGCTCAACTCGTCTCCCTGCTCGACGTCGAACTCGTCGACGTCGATCTCGACGTCGCAGGCGGGGCAGACAGCCATGGGCGAAGGGGGGCGGATTATAGGCCGGACGCCGGCTGCCCCGCAACGGACGGGTCGCTGGCGCCGATAAGCTGCGCGATGCCCCCGGCAGGGATGATCCGCAAGACCGTGGTCGTGGCCGACGCCGCGGCGGAGATCCGCGAGCGCTTCGCCGAGGCCCTGCAGCAGGCGGGGCATCGCGCCGTGGCGGTCGAGCGGGCCCCGGAGCTGCTGCGGCGGATCGGGGACGGAGATGCGGACCTCGTGATCCTCGGCCTGCACCTGGCCGAGTCGTCCGGCATCGACCTCGTGCGGTCGATTCGCGAGCTCGACGCGGGGAGCGCCGTGCCCATCCTCGTCCTCAGCGGGTCCGTCGCCTCGGCGACGGAGGTGCGCGACCTGACGGACCTCGGTGTGGCCGGCTACGTGAACGAGCACAGCGTCGCCGCGCAGATCATGCCGTCGCTGGCTCCGCACCTCTTCCCGGACCGCTTCAACCGGCGCACCAGCACGCGCGTCTCGCTCGCCATCCCGGTCGCCTGTCGCTGCGGGGACGCCATCGCGTCCGCGACGGCGCTGAACCTCAGCAAGGGGGGCCTCGGCCTTCGCACCATGAGCCCCCTGGAGGCCGGGACCGAGGTGCGCGTGCAGTTCCGGCTGCCGAGGACGGAGCGCGACATCGAGGCGACGGCGCGCGTGGCCTGGAGCGACGGGCGCGCGGGCATGGGCCTCGAGTTCCAGGACGTCGCGTCCGGGGACCTCGCCGCGATCGAGGAGTTCGTCGACCGCCGCGCGGCCCGCCGGGAGGGACAGCGGCGGGCCGATGCCGGTTGACACCGTTCTCGGCCCCACGTAAGCTCCTGTCGGCGTTCTGTACGGCGTCCGTGGCCCGCGACGACGGACCGAACGCGGCGTCAGCCTTCCTCGCGAGAACCCAAACGGGCTGTGTTGGAGCGTTGCGGTGATTGAGGTACAGCACGTCACCAAGCGGTACGGGCCGACCGTCGCCGTCGATGATGTCTCGTTCCGCGTGGAGCCGGGTCAGATCCTCGGTTTCCTGGGCCCCAACGGCGCGGGCAAGACGACGACCATGCGGGTGCTGACGGGCTACATGCCCCCGACGGACGGCAAGGCAATCGTCGCCGGATTCGACGTCTTCGAGGAGCCGGTCGAGGCCAAGCGACAGACCGGGTACCTGCCCGAGGCGCCGCCGCTGTACCCCGACATGACCGTCCGCGAGTACCTGACCTTCGTGGCGCGCATCAACGGCATCTCCGCCGCCGACCGTCCGGCCAGCGTCGACGTCGCGATGGGCCGCACCAGCGTCGCCGACGTGGCCGACCGGCACTGCGGCAAGCTGTCGAAGGGCTACCGCCAGCGCGTGGGGCTCGCCCAGGCGATCCTGCACAACCCGAGCGTGCTGATCCTGGACGAGCCGACGGCGGGGCTCGATCCCAAGCAGATCATCGAGACGCGGAAGCTGATCAAGGAGCTCGCCGGCGACCATACGATCATTCTGAGCACGCACATCCTGCCCGAGGTGTCGCAGACGTGCGAGCGGGTCGTGATCATCAACAAGGGGCGCGTCGTCGCCGAGGACACGCCCGACAATCTGACCGGCCGACTTCACGGCTCGGCGACGATCCACCTGCAGTTGGACACTGCCGGCATGGATCCCGCCGCGGCCCTGAAGCAGGTCCCGGGCGTCACCGGCGTGTCGCTGGGCGAGCCCGGCAGCGACGGCCGCGCCGTCGAGGTGCACAGCGCCGAGGGCGCCGACGTCCGGCGCGAGGTTGCCGCGGCCGTCGTCGCGGAGGGCTGGGGCCTGCTCGAGATGCGCCGCGCGCGGCTCAGCCTCGAGGAGATCTTCCTGCAGCTCACGACGACGGAGGAAGAGGAGGCCGAGGTCGAAGAGGCGCCCGCAAGGTCGGTTGCCGATGCCGACTCTGTCGAGTCGGGCGACTCCGGCGACTCCGGCGTGCAGGCCGGCGGTGCGGGCGATCCGGCCGATCGAGCCGATCCAGCCGCCCCCTGAGCCTTTCCCGTCCCCGCGAGGCACGAGAGCCGACCAGGACACCCCTCGCAACGTCTCAAGCGATAACGGAGCGGCCACATGCGCAACATCGTCGCCATCGCCGACAAGGAGCTGCGGTCCTATTTCGTTTCCCCCATCGCTTACGTGGTAATCGGGCTGTTCGCGCTCCTCTTCGGCTGGTTCTTCGTCGCCAGCCTGAGCGTCATGGTGCGCTTCAGCATGCAGGCGGGCATGTTCGGGGGCGGGCCGCAGAGCATCAACATCAACGAGTTCATGCTGCGGCCGATGCTTGCGAACACCGCCATCGTGCTGCTGTTCTTCCTCCCCTTCCTGACCGCGCGCGCATACGCGGAAGAGAAGAAGTCGGGGACGATTGAGCTGCTGCTCACCTCGCCGCTCAGCGACCTCGAGATCATCCTCGGCAAGTTCCTCGGCGTCCTGGCGCTGTTCGTGCTGATGCTGGCGGTGACCGCACTGCACATGGTCATCCTCTTCTGGTACGGGGAGCCGGAGCTGGGCCCCATGCTGAGCGGCTACCTGGGGCTGCTGCTGATGGGCGCCTCGTTCATCTCGGTCGGCCTGCTCGTCTCGAGCGCCACCCGCAACCAGATCGTGGCCGGGGTGGTCACGTTCGCGGTGCTGCTGCTCTTCTGGGTGCTGACCTGGTTGGCCGACTCGCTCGGGCCGACCACCGGGGCCATCCTGTCGTATCTGTCGCTCCTCGAGCACTTCGACGATTTCTCGAAGGGCGTGATCGACACCAAGCACGTCGCCTACTACGTGAGCTTCATCGCCTTCGGGCTGTTCCTGACCGCGAAGGCGGTGGACACCGAGCGGTGGCGCGGATAGGGATGCCGATGGTCGCGAACCTGTTGCACTGGTCCGGGTGGGCCGGCGTCGGGCTGGTCGTTGCCGCGGTGGCGACGCGCTTCGCCGTCCCCGAGCAGCAAGGGCTCTCGTGGTGGCTCTCCGTGGCGGGCATCGTGCTGCTGGCCGCCCACACGGCGGGCCAGTGGCGGCAGATCGCCACGTTCGCCCGGCGGCGCCAGACGCGGTACGGCGCCGTTGCGACGTCCGGCATCGTGCTCGCCCTCGGCATCGTCGTCGCCGTCAACTACATCCTCTCCCGCCAGAACGTGCGCTGGGACCTCACGGCGGGCGGGCAGTACTCCCTGTCGGACCAGACGCGGCGCGTGCTCGAGTCCCTGGAGTCGCCCATCAGCGTGCTGGTCTTCGCCCGCCCGGAGGAGTTTCCGCGCTTCCGCGACCGTCTCGGCGAGTACGAGTACGTCTCGTCGCAGGTGACGGTGGAGTACGTGGACATCGACGGCGATCCGGTCCGCGCCCGGCAGTACGACGTGCAGTCCTACGGCACGATCGTCTTCGAGTTCGAGGACCGCATCGAGCGCGTGGTCTCCAGCTCCGAGCAGGAGCTGACGAACGGGCTGATCAAGGCCGTCGAGGGGGAGGAGCGGACGGTCTACTTCGTGCAGGGCCACGGCGAGCGGGATCCGGCCAGCAGCGAGCGCGAAGGGTACAGCGCGCTGGTCGAGGCGCTCGAGCGGGACAATCTGGGCGTGGAGACCGTCGTACTGGCGCAGGTCGGCGCCGTGCCCGCCGACGCGACCGTGCTCGTGATCGCCGGTCCGGAGACCGACCTCCTCCCCGCCGAGGCCGACCTGCTCCGGGAGTGGCTGGACGGCGGCGGGAAGCTGCTCCTGCTGCTCGATCCGCCGGAGACCGCCGACGAGCCGGACGCGCCCAACCTGGTCGCCCTCGCGGCCGAGTGGGGGATGGAGATCGGCACGGACGTCGTCGTCGACGCCAGCGGCGTCGGGCAGTTGCTGGGAACCGACGCCTCGGTGCCGGTGGCAGCCTCCTACCCGCCCCACGCCATCACGGACCGCTTCAACCTGTTGACCGCGTTTCCTCTCGCCCGCTCCGTCCGGCCCGTGGCGGGGGGCGTCGATGGCCGGATCGCGCAGACGTTCGTCGAGACGAGCCCGCGAAGCTGGGCCGAGCGCGATCTGAGCGAGCTGGCGGGGGGTGAGGTGGCGCTCGACGAGGCGGCCGGCGACGTTCCCGGTCCCGTCCCGATCGCCGCCGCGGTGTCCCTGATCATCGACGAGCCGGCGGATGGCGACGAGGGCGGAGCAGGGGCCGACGCCGACGGCGGAGAGCTCGCGAACGCCGGGGACGAAGAATCGGCGGAGGGGGGCGACGGGTCCGAGGCCGACCCGGACGCCGGCAGCACGGTCGAGGCGCGACTGGCCGTGTTCGGCGATTCGGACTTCGCCGCGAACGGCGCCGTCGGCATCCAGGGCAACAGCGACCTCGCGTTGAACGCGCTCAACTGGCTGGCCGAGCAGGAGAGCCTCATCGCCATCCGCCCGCGGGAGCCCGAGGACCGGCGCATCACCCTGACGGCGGACCAGCAGATGCGAATCAACTGGCTCGCGCTGCTGATGATCCCGGGGGCGATCCTCGGGGCCGGCGTGTACACCTGGTGGAACCGGCGGCAGCAGTGACCGGCCAGGAGTCTGCGCCGTAGAACGTGCGCTGCATGAGGCCTGTGCCCGCCCAGACCCCCGACGCGCCCGTCAGAGTGCGCGAGCGGCCGGACCGACGCGCGGAGGCCCTTCGACGATGATGCGGGGAACGCGGTCGACGCTCGTCCTCCTGGTACTGTTCCTGCTACTCGGCGGCTACGCCTGGTTCATCGAGTCCGAGCGGCCGCCCGCCTCCGAGGCCGACGCCGACGAGCCGGTCTTCGAGGTCGAGGCGGACGCCATCGTCGAGCTCGAGATCACCGCGGAGAACGGCGACGTCACCCGGCTCGAGCGGGCGGCGGGCAGCCGTTCGTGGACCATGCGGGCGCCGGTGGAGGTCGCGGCCGACGACAACCGGGCCACCGCCATCGCCAGCGCGCTCGAGTCGCTGGACGTGCAGCGGGTTGTCACGGCGGAGGCGCCCGACCTCGCGCCGTACGGCCTTGCCGAGCCGGTGGTCGACGTTGCCTTCCGCACCGACGGCGACGCCGCCGTCCGCCGTCTGCTGATCGGCGAGACGACGCCGGCCGGCGGGAACCGCTACGCGCGCACCGAGGGCAATCCTCGCGTCTTCCTCATCGAGGGGTTTCGCGAGTCGACCTTCAACCGGACCACGTTCGACCTGCGCGACCGCTCCATCCTCGAGTTCGAGGGACCGGACGTCGACGGTCTGGTCGTCTCCGGCGCGGCGGGCGCCACCCGCTTCCGCAAGGCCGACAACGCCTGGCGGATGATCGAGCCGTGGGAGGTGCGCGCCGACTTCGGCGTGGTGGAGGGCCTGGTCGGGCGGCTCGGCTCGACGGAGATGCGCTCCATCGAGATCGACGCGGGCGCGGTGGACGGTGCGGACCTCGAGCCGTTCGGCCTCGTCGAGGCGCCCGTCACGGCCACGATCCGGATGGGCAGCGCCAGCGCGGAGCTGCACGTGGGGGCGGAGGCGCCGGACGGGACGGTCTTCGCGCGCGATGCATCCCGCGACCTCGTCTTCACGATCGAGAGCGCGCTCGCGTCCGACCTCCGGCGGGGCGCGGAAGCGTATCGGCAGAGGGACCTCTTCGCGTTCCGGCCGTTCAACGCCCGGCGTCTTTCAATCGAGCGCGACGGCGTCACGACGGTGCTCGAGAAGGCGGAGGGGGACGACGGGGACGCGTGGCGGCGCATCGAGCCCGAGCCCGCGGACGTGGACCGCGTCGCCGTCGACGACCTGCTGACTAAGCTCTCCGGCCTGCGCGCGGAGTCGTTCACGGACACCCGGGCCGGGACCGGCCTCGATGCACCCGTGGCGACCGTGGTCGTCGCGTACGGCGACGCGGACGAGGAGGAACGCATCCTCGTCGGCCGCGCCGGGGACGCCACCTACGGTGCGCACGGCGACGAGCCGGGAGCCGGCGTGCTCGATACCTCCATGGTCGACGAGGCACTCGAGGCGCTCGACGCGCTCGGGCCGATCGACGCCGCCCTCTGAGCGGGTCGTCGCGAGCCCGAGCCGCGCATCCCGGCTTCCGGCACGCCGTGCGGGCTCCGTTCTCCTGCGACAGCGCCGTCTGACGCTCGGCGACGCGCGTTGACGCCACGGCGGCCCCCCGATAGGATCGAGCAGCTCTTTAAGGGCGGCCCGGCGAGGCCGCGAAGAGGTGCTTCCAGCGTGAGCCCGGTTGGGGTCGACCCTTCACCGTCGCAGCCCGACACCCGCGTCGCCGGTATCCTCCCACCCCCTCGTCCTCCGGATCCCCGATGCCGGTCGTGATGGAGGCGGACCGAATCGCGCGGACGCTGGTGCGCATCGCGCACGAGGTGGTGGAGCGGAACCGCGGCGCGGCGGACATCGCGCTCGTCGGGATCCGGACACGCGGCGTACCGATCGCGAAGCGGATCGCGCGCCACCTGACCGAGATCGACGGCCGCGACGTGCCTACCGGCAGCCTCGACATCACCCTGTACCGGGACGACCTGATGCGCCACCCGGTCGGCCCGCAGCCCGTGCTGCGGCGGACCGAGATCCCGTTCTCGATCGACGACCGCCGCATCCTCCTGGTCGACGACGTGCTCTACTCGGGGCGCACGATTCGGGCTGCCCTCGACGCGCTGATCGACTTCGGGCGTCCCCGCAGCATCCAGCTCATCGTGCTGGTCGATCGCGGCCACCGCGAGCTGCCCATCAAGGCCGATTACGTCGGCCGGAACGTCCCAACGTCGTTGCGCGAAAGCGTGCAGGTGCGCCTGGCGGAGGTCGACGGCGTCGACGAGGTGCGGGTGGTCGACGACGCTGCCGCTTCCGACCCGCCGGGCGCGGGGCCGGGCGGAGGGGGCGGGAAGCATCCACGAGGGGAGCGTCCATGAGCGCACCGTCCCCCGCGGGCGGGACCGAGCGCGATGCGCCGCCGCTCTCGCGCCTCCGCTCGAAGCACCTCCTGAGCGCCGCCGACCTGAACGCGGAGGAGATCGTCCTCCTCCTCGACACGGCGGAGGCGATGCAGGAGATCGGGACGCGACGCATCAAGAAGGTCCCGGCGCTGCGCGGCAAGACGGTCGTGAACCTGTTCCTGGAGCCGAGCACGCGCACCCGGACCTCGTTCGAGATCGCCGAGAAGCGCCTCAGCGCCGACACGCTGAACATCGCGGGCAGCGCGTCGAGCCTGGTCAAGGGCGAGACGCTGGCGGACATGGCCCGCACGCTCGAGGCGATGGCGCCGGACCTCCTCGTGGTCCGGCACGCCTACTCGGGGGCGTGCGACCTCCTGGCCCGCATCTGCGATGCCCGCGTCGTGAACGCCGGCGACGGCATGCACGAGCACCCGACGCAGGCGCTCCTCGACGCCTTCACGATTCGCGCGCACAAGGGCTCGATCGCCGGCCTCAAGGTGGCCATCGTGGGTGACCTGCTGCACAGCCGTGTGCTGCGCTCGAACATCCTGCTGCTGCGGGCGCTCGGAGCCGACGTGTGGCTCTGCGGCCCGTCGACGCTGATGCTGCCGGGCAGCGACCGGTTCGGGGTCCACGCGACGACGGCCATCGACGAGGCGGTGGCCGACGCCGACGTGGTGATGCTGCTGCGGGTCCAGTTCGAGCGGATGCACGGCGGCTTCTTTCCCTCGGTGCGGGAGTACTTCGAGATGTTCGGCATCACCGCGGAGCGTCTGCGCCGCGCGAGGCCGGACGCCATCGTCATGCACCCCGGACCCATGAACCGCGGCGTGGAGATCGCTTCCGACGTGGCCGACGGCCCGGACTCCGTGATTCTCGAGCAGGTTGCGAACGGCGTCGCCATCCGCATGGCGGTCCTCTACCTGCTGGCCGGCGTCGAGGCGGACGAGGTGGAACCGTGATTCCGGACCCTTGCGTGCTGAAGGCCGCCCGGCTCGTCGATCCGGGCCAGGGCGTCGACGGGGAATGCGACCTGCGCATTGTGGACGGCCGCATCGCGGCCGTCGGGCGGGACCTCCCGCTCGAGGGGGCGACGCCGATCGCCCTGCCGCGGGACCTCGTGGTCTGTCCGGGGTTCATCGACATGCACGTCCACCTGCGAGAGCCGGGCCAGGAGCACAAGGAGACGATCGCGAGCGGCGCGGCGTCGGCGGTCGCGGGAGGCTTTGCGGCCGTGGCCTGCATGCCCAACACCACGCCGGTCAATGACCACGCGGGCGTCACGGAGGAGATCGTGCGCAAGGCGGCGGCGGCCGGACTGGCCCGCGTCTACCCGATCGGGGCGGCGACGGTCGGATCCGAGGGGCAGCGCCTGACGGAGATCCGCGAGTTGCGCGCGGCCGGATGCGTCGCGGTGTCCGACGACGGCCACCCCATTGCCGACGCGCTCGTGATGCGCCGCGCGCTCGAGTACGTGTCGATGTTCGACATGCCGGTCATCAACCACTGCGAGGACCCGTCGCTCAAGGGCGACGGCGTCGTGCACGAAGGCTACCGCGCCGCCGCCCTCGGCCTGCGCGGGATTCCGGGCGCCGCGGAGGTGGTGATGGTGGAGCGCGACGTCACCCTGAGCGAGCTCGCGGGCGGCGCCGTGCACGTCGCGCACATGAGCGCGCGCGGCTCCCTGCGCGCCGTCCGGTCGGGCAAGGAGCGCGACATCGCCGTGACCTGCGAGGTGACGCCGCACCATTTCATCCTGACCGACGACGAGCTGGAGTACGACACCAACTTCAAGATGAACCCGCCGCTCAGGGCAGGCGAGGACCGCACCGCCATGCTCGAGGGGCTTGCCGACGGCAGCATCGACGCCATCGCCACGGACCACGCGCCGCACCACGCGGACGAGAAGGCGCTGGAGTTCGACCGGGCGCCGTTCGGCGTGATCGGCCTCGAGACGGCGGTACCGCTCGCGCTCGATCGCCTTGTGCACCGGGGCGTGGTGGCGCTGCCCCGGCTCGTGGAGCTCCTGGCCCGGAACCCGGCCCGCATCCTGCGGGTCGAGGGCGGCACCCTGGCGCCCGGTTCGGTCGCCGATCTCACCATCCTGGCGCCCGATGCCGCCACGGAAGTCGCCGCGTCCCGCTTCCGGTCGAAGGGACGCAACACCCCCTTCGACGGATGGCGGCTGCGCGGCGCCGTGGCCGCGACCGTCATCGCCGGGCGCCCGGTCTACGTGAACGAGGCGGTGGCGGGCGCGGAGGTGCTCGGGGCGGCGTCCTGACCGGCCGGCACCGTGACGTGCCGCGCCGGAGCGAACAAGTGGCAACTCACTGAGGCGGCGATGGCGGAGGGCTCGGCGACGCCGGGCTTTCCGGCGCTCGGCCATGCTTCAGCGGGGTCCCCGGCTGCGGCTGCCGCCGCCCGCCAGGGCCTCGTACACGGCAGTGGTCTCCGCGACCATCCGCGCAGCGCTGAAGCGCGCGCCGGCCCTCGTCCGTCCGGCTCTGCCCAGCGCCGTTCGGAGATTCGCGTCGCGGAGCAGGCGCACGACGGCGGAAGCCAGGGCGGCCGGGTCGCGCACCGGGACGAGGAGCCCGGTCTCACCGTCGACCACGCTTTCGGGAATCCCGCCGGCGCGGGTCGCGACGACCGCCCGTCCGCAGGCCATCGCGTCGAGCACGGACGTCCCGAGGCCCTCGGTCACGGAGCTCATCACGAACAGGTCGAAGCCCTTGAGCAGCGAGCGGGCGTCGGTCCGGAACCCGGTCAGGACGACGTGGCGCTCGAGGCCCAACCGGGCGATCTGCGTGACCAGGTCGCGCTGAAGCTCGCCCGCCCCGACGATCACGAAGCGCGCTTCCGGAATCTCCGCCACGACGCGCGCCGCGGCGTCGAGCAGATCCTGCTGGCCCTTGTGCGGAACGAGCGCCGCGATGTTGCCGACGACCGGCGCGCCGGCCGGCAGCCCGAGTTCCCGATGGGGGTCGAGCGCCGGGAGCCCGGCGATGCGGTCGATGTCGACTCCCTCGTAGACCACGGCAACTCGTCCGGCCGGCACCCCGTCCTCGATCAGCATGCGGCGGATCGCGTCGGACGCGCAGAGGAAGCGGTCCACCTGCCGGTACTTCCAGCGCGACAGCGGATTGCGGCCGATGTGGAAGTCGACCCGGCGCGACGCAACGAGGTGCGGGCGCTCGCGGCCGGCGAGCGTGCAGGCGGCCGCGGCCACGGCCAGGCCGTGCGCATCGTGGGCGTGCACGACGTCGGGTCGGAGGCGGCGGAGCAGGCGCCACATCCGCCACGCGGCGCGTGGAGCCAGCTCGCCGCCGGCGGCCAGCGGGAAGAGGTCGGTCTCGCCGTCCGCGCGGCGGTGCAGCTCGCCCCCCGGGTGGGCGACCAGCGCGGCCCGCTGACCCGCCGCGCGCAGCCCGTCGACGGTCAACCGGACCTGCTGCTGGCCTCCGCGCCACGTGCGGGCCGTGTCGACATGGAGGGAAAACATCGGTGAGCGAGGAGCGCGATGCCGGCTCGCGGTACGCCTATCGTGACCTACCGGCGCCGGGTCGGTACCGGACGCCCCTTGCTGCGGCCTCGCCCTCGTAGGCGTTCATGACTTCGGCAAACCGGCGCCGGGGTCGGTACCGGACGCCCGCTGCTGTTCCCAGCGCTTCGCGTGCTTGAGGAACACGTAGTAGGAGTTGAGGATCGAGACGATCAGCCCGGGCGCTCCGTCGCGCACGCCGAGGCGCGCGAGGTAGTTCCGCAGGAAGGCCAGCGGCGGGCGCGCGACGAGCTCCATCCACCGCACGCGCCGGCCCTCGGCGTGCATCTGGTCGGCGGCGAGCGTCGAGTAGCGATCGATCGTCCGCAGGTGGTGCGAGATGTCCCGGTACGCGTGGTGCTCGAGCTCGCCCTGCAGGCGGCCCACCGCGCCGTCGACGGCGACCGACTCGTGCACGCGCCGGTCGTTCCAGCGTCCGGTCCGCCGGTCGTACAGCCGCAACTGCCGGTCCGGATACCAGTCCGTGGAGCGGATCCAGCGTCCGAGATATCGCGTCACCCGCGGGATGCGGTACCCCTGCCGCGTGGGCCCCGCGGCGAGGAGCGCGCGAATCTCCTGGCCCAAGGCCGGCGTGACGCGCTCGTCGGCGTCGAGCGAGAACACCCAGTCGTGCGCCGCGAGCCCCGCCGCGAAGTTCTTCTGCGCGCCGTAGCCGTTCCAGGTGTGCGTGACGACCCGGTCGGTATGGCGACGGGCGATGGCGACGGTGTCGTCCGTGCTGCCGGAGTCGACGACGACGATTTCGTCCGCCCAGTGGACCGAATCGAGCGCCCCGCCGACGTTGCGCGCCTCGTCTCTCGTGATGACGATGACCGA